>DATCGA010000739.1:0-8626 GCA_036509215.1 Trebonia sp. | reverse complement strand
CGGCCGCGATCAGCGCGTCCAGCGTGGTGCGCGCACCGCCCGGCCGCGTCACCCCGGACGGCGCGGACTGATGCGCGCCCATCCACAGCTCCGCCTCGGGTTCGGCGGTCGGGACGGGACGGCCCTGAAGTGCGGCGATCGCCGCGTGGGATCCCCACGCGTACGCTTGCGTTACCGGTTCTAGAAGCTCCATCCGCGCATGCTATTGGCTCGCGCAGACGCTTGCTAATCGGCCCCGCGAGCCAACGGGCGCGCCCAAGAGGCGAGCGGGGATAAGACAGCCTGGCTAGTGTCCACGGGGTGCTCGACGAGGGCGATCACGCGGCTGGCCATGAACCTGGCGGTCCGCACGGCCGTGCCGGTGCGGGTGACCTCGGTCACCTCGACGACGCCGCGGCCGGTGCTGACCTCGACCCGGCGCCCGGCCCGGGTGGCGGCTATCTCGTAGGTCCTGGTTCCCTCGCCGGCGTCGACCACGATCTCTACCCGGTCCCCCTTCACGGCACTCCCTCCGCGCCCGGCTCGCGCGCCCGCACCTCAACGCACGTTTCATGACATACCCCTCACGCGCCGTTCCACCCCGGGCGGCGGGGCGCCCGTCGCCGGGGGCGATGGACGGGCCGTTCCACCCCGGGCGGGGGCCGCCCGTCGTCGGGGCGATGGACGGGCCGTTCCACCCCGGGCGTCGGGGCGTCCGTCGTCGGGGGCAGCGGGCGGACCAGAGCCGGCCGGGACCGTTCGATATCCGGTGGTTGGCTTTGGCCCTTGGCCCGTAACGGCCGGTAGCCGGCAGCCGCGGGACTGCCCGCGGGGCCGGCTACCGGTGCGTTCGGTTCTAGTAGGTGGGCAGCGACGGGTCCACCTGGTTGACCCAGGCGAGCACGCCCCCGCCGACGTGCACCGCGTCGGAGAAGCCGGCCGCCTTGAGGACCGCGAGCACCTCGGCGCTGCGGGCGCCGCTCTTGCAGTGCAGCACGATCCGCTTGTCCTGCGGCATCTGCTCGAGCGCGGAGCCGTTCAGGAACTCGCCCTTCGGGATCAGCGTGGCGCCAGGGATCGAGACGATCTCGTACTCGTTCGGCTCGCGGACGTCGACGACGAAGATGTCGTCGCCCCGGTCGAGCATCCCCTTCAGGTCCCTGGCGCTGATCGTCGACCCGACGACCGCCGCCTCGGCCTCCTCGGAGACCGCGCCGCAGAACGCCTCGTAGTCGATCAGCTCGGTGACCGTCGGGTTCTTGCCGCAGACGGCGCACTCCGGGTCCTTGTTGATCTTGACCGTCTTGTACGACATCTCCAGCGCGTCGTAGATCATCAGCCGGCCCGACAGCGGCTCGCCGATGCCGGTGATCAGCTTGATCGCCTCGTTGACCTGGATCGAGCCGATCGACGCGCAGAGCACGCCGAGGACGCCGCCCTCGGCGCAGGAGGGGACCATGCCGGGGGGCGGGGGCTCCGGGTAGAGGCACCGGTAGCAGGGCCCGTAGTCCGCCCAGAAGACGGACGCCTGGCCGTCGAACCGGTAGATCGAGCCCCACACGTAGGGCTTGTGCATGAGCACGCAGGCGTCGTTGACCAGGTAGCGGGTGGCGAAGTTGTCGGTGCCGTCGACGATCAGGTCGTACGGCTCGAAGATCTCCATCACGTTGTCGGAGTCCAGCCGCACCTCGTGCAGGATGACGTTGACGTACGGGTTGACCTCGGCGATCGACTCCTTGGCGGACTGGGCCTTGGACTTGCCCACATCGGAGACGCCGTGGATGATCTGGCGCTGCAGGTTCGACACGTCGACGGTGTCGAAGTCCACGATGCCGAGCGTGCCCACGCCCGCCGCGGCCAGATAGAGCAGCGCCGGCGAGCCGAGGCCGCCCGCGCCGACGACGAGGACCTTCGCGTTCTTGAGGCGCTTCTGCCCGGCCATGCCCACGTCGGGGATAATCAGGTGGCGCGAGTAGCGCTTCACCTCGTCGACCGACAGATCCGCGGCCGGTTCAACGAGCGGTGGCAGCGACACTGTGCAAACTCCAGTCAGGTTGAAGTCAGTTCGTCTGGCGTCAACCGCGTTCCGCCACCCGGCATTCCCGCCTTGTCCACCATCTCACGGAACCGGGCGCCGACAAGATCCGGCCGCTCCATTTGCCCGATGTGCCCGATATGGGGCAGCACCTCGATCTGGGCGTTCTTGAAGGCGCGCGCGGCCGGGACGGCGAGGGCCGGGCTCACCAGCCGGTCATGGCTGCCGAACATCACCAGCGTCGGCGCCTTGACCCGCGCGGCCGCCCGCCACAGCGACAGCCGCCAGGGCGCCAGCGTCTCGCCGACCATGGTCCGGGCCGCGCTGACGAGCGTGGCCGCCTCGTACCCGAGCTCGTCGCGCCTGCGCAGCGAGGCGACCTCCTGCGCGAACCGGTCGGGGTGCACCGCCGCCGGGTCGTAGTAGCACGTCCGGTACACCCCGGCCACCCGGTTCTCTGGCGGCACCAGCGCCCAGCGGCGGACCAGCGCCTCGCCGACGAAGGGCAGCGTCAGGATCGGGAAGTGCGCGGTCGAGCGGTGCGGCCGCCGGTCGGGCAGCATCGGCGAGACGAGCGTGAGCGTCTTCACCAGGTCCGGGCGGGCGGCCGCGACCCGGATGCAGATCGCCCCGCCCATCGAGTTGCCGACCAGGTGGATCGGACCGCGGCCCCGCGCCTCGATGAGCCTGATCACGGTCCCGGCGAGCGCCCTGGTCGAGTAGCCCGACCGCTCGGCCGGCGGCGCCGAGCACCCGGACCCTGGCAGGTCGACCGCCGCGCAGTCGAAGTCGGGGGCGAGCTCGGCCATCAGGTCGGTCCAGTTCGTGGCCGCGCCGGACATCCCGTGCACGCACAGGACGAGATCCCGCTCGCCGGTCACCGACCAGGGCGGCTCGGCCACGTGGACCTGCTCGCCGCCGCCGAGATCCACCATCCGCCCGGGCCAGTGCCGGACGGGCCGGACGGTGGTCACGCCGACGCCTTCCTGCGCGGGGAGGCGGGCCTGCGGGGCTTGGGCGCCTTGGCCGGCGGCTCGGCGTCGTCGGCCTTGCCTGAGGTCTTGTCCGCCTTGTCCGCCTTGTCCGCCTTGTCTGACGTCTTGGCGCGGTTCGCCTTGGCCGCCTCGACGCTGGCGCGGAGCGTCTCCGCCAGGTCGGCCGGGCCGTCCGACTTGCCCGCCGAGGCCGTCGCGCCGACTGGCCTGACCACCTCGTTGCCCTCGATCTTGGCCTGCACGAGCGCCTCGAGCGCCTCCCGGTAGGTGTCCTTGTAGAGCGCGGGATCGAAGTCCTCGGTCATCGTGTCGATCAGCGAGGCGGCCATCTTCAGCTCCTGCGACCGGACGTCGACGTCCTCGCCGAGGAACTTGAAGTCGGGCGTGCGCACCTCGTCCGGCCACAGCAGGGTCTCCAGGACGAGCACGCCGTCTCGTACCCGCAGCGCCGCCAGGGCCTCCCGCTGCCTGATCGCGACCTTGGCCACGGCCACCCGGCCGGACCGCTCGAGCGCGTCCCGGAACAGCGCGTAGGCGCGGACCCCCGGGGGCTCGGGCTCCAGGTAGTAGGCCTTGTTGGACAGGATCGGGTCCAGCTGCCCGGCCGGGCTGAAGTGCAGCACGTCGATCCGCTTGGCGGTGGCCAGCGGCAGCTCCTGCATGTCCTCGTCGGTCAGCACGACGACGTCGCCGGTGGCCAGCTCGTACCCCTTGGCCACGTCGGAGTACGCGACCTCCTGGCCGTCGAGCGAGCAGAACCGGCGGTACTGGACCCGGCCGCCGTCCTCGGCGTGGACCTGCCTGAACGCCACGTCACGCTGCTCGGTGGCAGCGTAGAGCTTGACCGGGATCACGACCATGCCGAATGAGATCGCCCCAGCCCAGATGCTCCGCATGCCTTAGTCTCTACCCCGAACATGGCCATGCTGATACATGCTGCGTTGTCCGGTTTTACGGTTCGGCAACGCTTTCGAAGGCCGGTTTCCGGTGACCGGCCCCTCGGCCGCTCCCCCGCCGGACTGCGATGATGGGACCGGGCAGCGCTTCTACGGTCACACGGGAGGTCTCGCAGTGAGTGAGCTCAACATGGAAACACCCGGCGAGGACGCGGCCGAGCAGGACCGCCCGGTAGCGGCGGAAGAGGCCGCCGCTGACGACGAGGAGCTCGCGGAGGTGCCCCTCGAGGTGGATGAGGCGGACGCAGCCGAGCAAACGCGGGACGCGGGATACGACGACGAGGATTATCGTTAGTAACCACCGTCTGCACCCGGAGAACATGGTGACCGCCGCTTCAACCGCCCGCCCTCGGGGGACCCGCCTGCCACGGCTGGCCCGCCGCCGCCAGTTGCTCGACGCGGCCATGGAGGTCTTCGTCGCGCGCGGCTACCACGCGGCCGCGATGGACGAGATCGCCGACCGCGCCGGGGTCAGCAAGCCCGTGCTCTACCAGCACTTCCCCGGCAAGCAGGAGCTGTACCTGGCGCTGCTCGACGAGAGCGTCGACCGGCTGATCGAGGCCGTCGCGGCGGCGCTCCGCTCCACCGCCGACAACCGGCAGCGCGTGAACGCGACGTTCGCGGCCTACTATGAGTACATCGCCGAGCACACCGGGACCTTCCGGCTCGTCTTCGAGTCCGACCTGACCAGCGAGCCCGCGGTCCGCGAGCGGCTGGACGCGGCCGACCAACGGTGCGCCGACATGATCAGCCAGGTGATCAAGGAGGACGCCGGCCTCGCCGACGACGAGGCTCACCTGCTCTCCATCGGGCTGCTGGGCATGGCCCAGGTGAGCGCCAGGTACTGGCTCAACACGGTGGGCAACATCCCCAGGGAGGCCGCCGAGCAGCTCGTCGCCCGGCTGGCCTGGCGCGGGATCAGCGGCTGGCCGCGGGCCACCGACCAAGCTTAAAAGGAGAGACATGGACGTCAAGATCGGACTTCAGTCAGTACCGCGCGAGCTCGTGTACGAGAGCGAGTCGACTGCCGAGGAGGTCGAGCGCGACCTGACCGCCGCCCTCACCGCCAAGGACGGCAAGGGCATCTTCGCGCTGAACACGCAGAAGGGCGGCCGGGTGCTGATCCCGGCCGAGAAGATCGCCTACGTCGAGTTCAGCACCGACCAGGCTCGCCGGGTCGGATTCGGCAACATCGGCTAGGCGGCATCGTTTAAAGGGCGCGGCGGGGTTCGTCTGGTACCGTGGGTGACAATTGGGCGTCTGGAATGTCATCATCCCAGTTCGCGTTGACATTGACGCTGGTGTCTAGCCGCCGCCGCGCCTAGAGTGACGCGGGCGCCAGACCCCAGCGCACGGAGGAACCCCTGACAACTCAACCAACGGCGGTGCCGTTCCGCGATCTCGGAGTCGACGAGGTCATTTGCAGCGCGCTCGAAGCCGCGGGCATACACACCACCTTCCCGATCCAGGCGCTTACGCTGCCGCTGGCCATGAACGGCCAGGACATCATCGGCCAGGCGCGCACCGGCACCGGCAAGACGCTGGCCTTCGGCGTCCCGATTCTGCACCGGCTGGTCACCACGCTGGCCGGCGAGCGCGCCGCCAAGCAGCCGGCCGCGCTCGTCATCGTGCCCACTCGCGAACTTGCGATCCAGGTCACCGAGGACATCAAGCAGGCCGGCGCGCAGTTGGGCGCGCGCGTGCTCACCGTGTACGGCGGGCGCGCCTACGAGCCGCAGATCGACGCCCTGGCGGCCGGCGTCGACGTCGTCGTCGGCACCCCGGGCCGACTGCTCGACCTCGCCAACCGCAAGAACCTCGACCTCAGCCAGATCCGCGCGCTCGTGCTCGACGAGGCGGACAAGATGCTCGACCTCGGCTTCCTGCCCGACGTCGAGCGACTGCTGCGGCTCACCCCCGACGGCCGGCAGACCATGCTGTTCTCGGCGACCATGCCCGGCGAGGTCGTGACGCTCGCCCGCAGGCACCTGCGGCAGCCGACCAACATCCGCGCCGAGGGGCTGGACGAGTCCGCGCCGCCCCCGCTCACCACCCAGTACGTGTACCGGACTCATCACCTGGACAAGATCGAGGTCCTGGCGCGGGTTCTGCAGGCCAAGGACCGCGGCCTGGCCATGGTCTTCTGCCAGACCAAGCGCGCCTGCGACCAGGTGTCGATCGCGCTGACCGAGCGCGGCTTCGCCGCGGCGACCGTCCACGGCGACCTCGGCCAGGCCCAGCGCGAGCGCGCGCTGCGCGCGTTCCGCGCCGGCAAGGTGGACGTCCTGGTGGCGACCGACGTGGCCGCCCGCGGCATCGACGTGGACGACGTAACCCACGTGATCAACTACGAGTGCCCGGACGACGCGATGGCGTACGTGCACCGGATCGGCCGCACCGGCCGGGCCGGGCGGACCGGCGTCGCGGTGACGTTCGTCGACTGGCGCGACCTGCACCGGTGGAAGCTCATCAGCGAAGGCCTCGGCCTTGGCCAGCCCGAGCCGGCCGAGACCTACTCGACGTCCGAGCATCTGTTCACCGACTTGGGGATCCCGCCGGGCGTCACCGGCACCCTTCCCCGCGCGCTGCGCAGCGCCCGGGCCGGACTCGCCGCCGAGGTCGAAGAGGATCTCGGCGAGACCGGCAAAACCCGGTCGCAGTCGCAGGCCCCTCGGTCGCGCGGCCGCTCACGGGGCGGGAAGTCCGGCGACGACCGGGCCGCCCGCAGCGGCGGCGGCGCCCAGGAGGCCGGCAGCACGGCGAAGGCCGTCGACGAGGCCGCGGCCGGCACCGCCACCCCCCGTGCGCGCAGGCGCCGCACCCGCGGCGGCCGCGACCTGGGTCACGAGGCGGCCGCAGAGTCCTGACATGTCCACCCCGACCTCCCTTGAACTGCCAGAAGGGACGCGGCGGGCGACGATCGAGACCGCTCGCGGCAGCTTCGCCGCGCTCGACGCCGTGCCCGCCGCCGGCCCCTGCGAGCTCGGCACGGCCCTGCTCGTTCCCGGCTACACCGGGAGCAAGGAAGACTTCATCGCGATCCTCGGCCAGCTCGCCGCCGCGGGCCGCCGGGTCATCGCGATCGACCTGCGCGGCCAGTACCAGACGGCCGGCCCCGACGACCCGGCCGGCTACGACGTGGCCGAGCTCGGGGCCGACGTCACCGCAGTGGCCGAGGCGACGGAGGCGTCGCACCTGCTCGGCCACTCGTTCGGCGGCCTGGTGGCGCGCGCGGCCGTGATCGACGGCTACGCCCCCGCCTCGCTGACCCTGCTCAGCTCCGGCCCGGCCGCGCTGCCGGGCGCGCGCGCCGAGGAGCTGCACGCGCTGCTGAACTACCTCGACGGCACGCCCGCGGCCGACCTCAAGGGCAAGGTCGCCGAGCTGTGGCACGGCTCGCTCAGGCGGCAGGCGGTGAAGGCCGGCGTGGCCGGGCCGACCGTGGCCTTCCTCGAGCAGCGGATGCTCGCCAACAACCCGACCGGCCTGGTCACGATGGCCGCCCAGCTGCTGAAGGCCGAGGATCGGACCGACGACCTCGCCGCCAGGTCGATCCCGACGTTCGTCCTCTACGGCGAGGACGACAACGCCTGGCCGACCGAGCAGCAGCGGGACATGGCGGCCCGGCTGAACGCGGAGCGCATCTGCATCCCCGCCGCCGCCCACAACCCGAACGTCGAGGCCCCGGCCACCACCGCCCATGCGCTGACCACGTTCTGGAACGCGGCCGAGCGGTAGCGCGGCACCACCTCAGCCGGGCGCCGTCCGCTATCGCGCCGCCTCCGGCGTCTGTCAGCTACGCCATCGACAGGATTGCCCACCGGTCAGCTACGCCAACGACCGCGCCTATTGGTGTCGCTGGCGTAGCCGACAGGACCCGTTTCGGGTCGATGGCGTCGGTGACAGGACCCGTTTCGGGTCGAAGGCGTCGGTGACAGGGGGCGAGCGGCCTACAGCTCGGCCAGGGCGTCCCAGGGGCGGTGCGGGGCGGCGGCCTGCTGGCCCTCGGGGCAGGAGCGCTGGTAGTCGCACCAGCCGCAGCGGGACGACGGCTTGGGCGGGAACACCTCGTCGTACTCGGCCGCGGGGAGCCGGGCGCGCATCCGCTCGTCGGCCTCGGCGCATTCCTCCGCCACCTGCTCGGCCCGCCCCAGATGCCGTCGCAGGGTCTCGTCGGTGTGGGTCCAGGTGAGCACCTGCCCGCTCGGAAGGTGATGCAGCTCAACCTGCCGGCAGTCGCGGTGCAGCGTGCGCGAGGCGGCGACCGCGTACAGCGCGAGCGCGAGCGAGCTGCGCGCGTCGTCCACCGAGAGCACGTGGCGGCCGGTCTTGTAGTCGACCACGACGAGCTCGGTGCCGTCCTCGCCGTCCGCCCGCGGCCTCGCGTCGAGACGGTCGATCCGGCCGGAGACGGCGATCACCTCGGTTCGCGTCGCCACCGTGCGCTCGACCCCGACCGGCTCGTCGGCCGGGTCAAGGCCCGTGACGTACAGCTCCACCAGCCCGCGGGCCCAGTCCCGGTACCGGGCCGACTGGGCGCTGCTGGCGAAGCCCTCGCTGATCCAGCCCTGGGTGACGAGCCCGCCCGCAGCCTGCACCGTCCGCCTCGGCAGCGGCAGCCGCCACCAGCCCGCCAGCGCGTTGTGCACGCTCGCGCCGAC
>DATCGA010000738.1:0-6552 GCA_036509215.1 Trebonia sp. | reverse complement strand
CAAGCGGGTGGCGTTCCGCGCCGAGATGGACATCCTCGTCCTCGTCTCCAACTGCCCGCAGATGAACAACCCCTGTAACGACTTCAACCCCACCCCGCTGCGGATGATCGTGACGGAAGGGGCAGCGTGACGGGTGGACTGAGCGGCTGGGCGTTCGACACCGTCCTCGTCAGCAACCGGGGTGAGATCGCCCGCCGCGTCATCCGCACCGCGCGCCGCCTCGGCCTGCGCACGGTCGCCGTCTACTCCACCGCCGATATCGCCGCGCCGCACGTCCGCGAGGCGGACGAGGCAGTGCTGATCGGAAAGTCAAGACCTCAAGATTCTTATCTGAACGGAAGCGGCATTCTCTCCGCCGCCAAGTTCTCCGGCGCCGGGGCCATCCACCCCGGGTACGGGTTCCTGTCCGAGAACGCCGACTTCGCGCGGCAGGTGGAGGAAGCGGGGCTCGCGTTCGTCGGGCCGACCCCAGCGCACCTGGAGGCGTTCGGCGCGAAGCACACGGCCCGTGCGATCGCCCGTGCCGTCGGCGTCCCGATGATGGCCGGCACCGGGCTGCTGGCCTCCGCCGAGCAGGCTGTGGCCGAGGCCCGCAGGATCGGCTTTCCCGTCATGGTCAAGGCCACCGGCGGCGGGGGCGGCATCGGCCTGCTGGCCTGTCACGACGCGGGCGAGGTCGCCGACGCGTTCGCCCGGGTCCAGCGGCTCGCCACTGCCAACTTCGCCGCCGCCGGCGTCTTCCTTGAGCGGCTGGTTTGGCAGGCCAGGCACGTGGAGGTCCAGGTCTTCGGCGACGGGACCGGGCAGGTCGTGGTCCTCGGCGATCGGGACTGCTCGCTTCAGCGCCGCCACCAGAAGGTCATCGAGGAGGCCCCGGCCCCCGGGCTGCCGCCTTCGCTGCGCCGCCAGTTGCACGAGGCGGCGCGGGAATTCGCCGCGTCCGTCGCCTACCGCTCGGCCGGGACCGTCGAGTTCGTGTACGACCCGGCCCGGCAGGAGGCGTCGTTCCTTGAGGTCAACGCGCGGCTGCAGGTGGAGCACCCGGTCACCGAGGAGGTATACGGGGTCGACCTGGTCGAGCAGATGCTGCGTTTGGCCGGCCAGGGCGCCGACGGCGTCGCCGAGTTCATGGCGTCGCGGCACGTCCCGCGCGGCCACGCGGTCGAAGCCCGCCTCTACGCCGAGGATCCTAACCACGGCGGCCGCCCAAGCCCTGGCCTCGTCACCGCCGTCACCTGGCCGCCGTCGGCGGCGGGCGTGCGGGTGGACGCCTGGATTGAGGCCGGCCTTGAGGTTTCCCCGAGCTACGACCCGATGCTCGGGAAGGTCATCGCGGTTGGCGGCGACCGCGAGCAGGCCCTGAACAAGCTTGGCGCGGCGCTCGCAGACGCCCGGGTCGACGGCGTCGTCACCAACCTCGGGCTGCTGCGCGCGGCGCTCGCGCTGCCGGACTTCCGGTCCGTCATGCACTCGACCTCGACGCTGGACGGGCTCACCGATCCCGAGCCGCGGATCGAGGTGCTGGAGCCGGGCGCGCTGACGACCGTGCAGGACTGGCCCGGGCGCCTCGGGTACTGGCAGGTCGGCGTGCCGCCGAGCGGCCCGATGGACGAGGTGTCGCTGCGCGAGGCCAACCTTGCCGTCGGCAACCCCGAGGGCGCGCCCGCGCTGGAGTGCACCGCGACCGGGCCGAGCCTGAGATTCTCCCACGACACCGTCGTGTGCCTGGGCGGGGCGGTCTCCGCCGCGTCGCTTGATGTTGACCGCGTCGCCGACGGCCCCGGTACCCCTGGCACCCAGAGCGTCCCGGGCGGCTTCGGCGGTCGGCCGCTCTCCTGGTGGGAACCGTTTACCGTGCCGGCCGGAGCGACCCTGACGATCGGCGCGATCGGAGCCCCCGGGCTGCGCTGCTATCTGGCCGTGCGAGGAGGCTTCGACGTTCCCTCCTACCTGGGCAGTGCGTCCACGTTCACGCTCGGCAGGTTCGGCGGGCACGGCGGGCGAGCCCTCGCGGTCGGCGACGTCCTCCGGGTGCGCTCCGACGGCTGTCCGGCCGCCGTGCCCGCACCGGTGCCCGCCGACCGCCGGCCGGCGATCGCGAGTGACTGGGAGATCGGGGTCACCGAGGGACCGCACGCGGCACCGGAGTTCTTCACCAGGGCCGACATCGATGAGCTGTACGCGAGCAGCTACACCGTGCATCACAACTCGGCCCGCACCGGCGTCCGGCTCATCGGGCCGCGTCCGTCGTGGGCACGCGAGGACGGCGGCGAGGCCGGGCTGCACCCGTCCAACATCCACGATGTCCCCTACGCGGTCGGCGCGCTCGACTTCACCGGGGACACGCCGATCATCCTCGGCCCGGACGGGCCGAGCCTGGGCGGATTCGTCTGCCCGGCGGTCATCGCGAGCGGCGAGCTGTGGAAGACGGGGCAGCTTCGCCCGGGGGACACCGTGCGCTTCGTGCCGGTACGCGAGGCGGACGCGGCGTCCCTGCGGGACCGGCGCGCTACACCAGTGCTGGCGCGCACCGGCGGCGACGGGGACGACGGCATCCTGGCCCGGCGCGACGGCGGACCGGGCGCGCCGGCCGTGGTCTACCGCCGCGATGGCGACGACAACGTGATCGTCGAGTACGGCGATCCCGTCCTCGACCTGGGCCTGCGGATGCGGGTGCACGCCCTGCAGGAGGCGCTGGCGGCCCAGGACCTGGCCGGGGTCATCGACCTCACGCCGGGCATCCGGTCGCTGCAGATCCACACCGACGCCGCGCGGCTGCCCGCGAGGTCGCTGCTGCCGCTGCTGCAGCAGGTCGAGGACGCGCTGCCCCCGGTGCAGGAGCTGCGTGTACCGTCGCGGACCGTGCGGCTACCGCTGTCGTGGGACGACCCGGCGACCCGGCTCGCCATCGAGCGATACATGCACGGCGTCCGCTCCGACGCGCCGTGGACGCCGTCGAACATCGAGTTCATCAGGCGGATCAACGGGCTGGCGACGCCCGAGGACGTGCGAGGGATCGTCTTCGCCGCGCGGTACCTGGTGCTCGGGCTCGGCGACGTGTACCTGGGCGCGCCGGTGGCCACGCCGGTCGACCCGCGGCACCGGCTCGTCACGACCAAGTACAACCCGGCGCGGACGTGGACGGCGGAGAACTCCGTCGGCATCGGCGGCGCGTATCTGTGCATCTACGGCATGGAGGGACCCGGCGGCTACCAGTTCGTCGGGCGGACGACCCAGGTGTGGAACCGGTTCCGCCGCGCCGGGCTGTTCGCGGAGCAGCCGTGGGCGCTGCGCTTCTTCGACCGGATCGAGTGGTACCCGGTCAGCGCAGAAGAACTGCTCGACCTGCGCGCCGAGACCGAGGCCGGGCGGGGGCACGTGGACGTGGCTGACGGCTGGTTCGACTACGGCTCGTACACGCGGTTCCTGGCGGCGAACACGGCGTCCATCAGTGCGTTCCGCGCTCGGCAGTCGGCGGCATTCGCCGCCGAGAAGGGGCGCTGGCGTGCCAGTGGCGAGTTCGACCGGGCCGAGCGCGAGCCCGACGCCGACGGCGTGGGCGAGGCGGTGCGGGTGCCGGCCGGGGCGACCGCGGTGACCGCGCCGTTCATCGCGAGCGTCTGGCAGGTCGACGCCCGGCCCGGCATGCGGGTAACAACGGGCGACAAACTCGCCTCGCTGGAGGCGATGAAGATGGAGACGGTTATCGCCGCCCCTCACGACGGGACCGTGGCGGAGGTCTACACCGCCGTCGGGACCCAGGTCGCGGCGGGCCAGGTACTGCTCGCGCTGGTCCCGGACGCGCCCGCCCCGGGCAGACCCGGCCCGGCCGCGCCTGAGCGGGCGTTCGCCCGGTGAGCGCCGTCGCACGGGTAACGGCCGCGTACGCCTCCATCGACGCGGCCGGCCGCCCCGAGGTCTGGATCTCGCTCCGTCCGGCGGCCGAGGCCCTGGCCGAAGCCGCCGCGATCGACGCCGCGGTCGCCGTCGGCGAGCAACTGCCGCTGGCCGGCCTGGTGGCCGCCGTCAAGGACAACATCGACGTGGCGGGGCTGCCCACCACCGCGGGCGCGCCCTCGTACGAGTACCTGCCCGCGCGGGACGCCACGTCGGTCGCCCGGCTGCGGGCGGCCGGCGCGGTGGTGCTGGGCAAGACCAACCTCGACCAGTTCGCGACCGGCCTCGTCGGCACCCGAAGTCCGTACGGCGCGGTCCGCAACGCGTGGGATCCCGCGAAGATCTCCGGCGGCTCCAGTGCCGGGTCGGCGGTCGCGGTGGCGCTCGGCCTGGTCGATTTCGCCCTCGGAACGGACACGGCGGGCTCCGGTCGCGTGCCCGCCGCGCTGAACGGCATCGTGGGCGTCAAGCCCACGCTAGGCGTCATCCCGTGCACAGGCGTGGTGCCGGCGTGCCGGTCGCTCGACTGCGTAACCGTGTTCGCGCGGTCCTTGTCGCTGGCCCGCCGGGCGGTCGCGGTGATGGCGGGCCCCGACGGCGTGGACCCGCTGGCGACCCTGCTCGGCGGCCGGCCGCGCGGCGGCTGGCGGCCCCGCAGCGCAGATGCAGGGGCCGATGCCGGGCACGTCCGCATCGCCGTCCCGCTGCCAGCCCAGCTGGCCGGGCTGGCCGACGGCTGGGCGGAGGCGTTCCTGGAGGCCGTCGCGCGACTGCGGGCGGCCGGCGCCGAGGTCACCGGTGTCGACATCGCGCCCCTGCTGGAGGCCGCGAGCCTGCTGTACGGCGGATCGTTCGTGGCCGAGCGGTACACGGCGGTCGGCGACCACGTCCGCGACCACGCCAGGCTCATCGGCGGTGACCTTGACCCGGTTGTCGCGACGATCATCCTCGACGCTGCGAAGCACGGCGCGGCCGATTACTTCGCGGACCGGGAGCGGCTAGACCGGCTCGCGGCGCGCGCCGCCGACGCGCTCGACGGCTGCGACGCGCTGCTGACCCCGACGACCACGCTGCACCCCACGATCGCCGATGTGCGGGACGACCCGATCGGCATCAACTCGCGGCTCGGGACCTATACGAACTTCGCGAACCTGCTCGACCTCGCAGCCCTGGCGGTGCCGGCCGGGACGGTCGCCGGGCTGCCGTTCGGGATCATGCTGACCGGTCCGGCGGGCAGCGATGCGCGGCTCGCCGAGATCGCCGTGCGCTGCGACCAGGCCGACGTCGACCTGCTGGTCGTCGGTGCGCACCTGAGCGGGCAGCCGCTCAACCATGAGCTCCTCGCGGCGGGCGGCACGCTGCTGGGACCGGCCGCCACCGCGCCGGCCTACCGGCTCTACGCCCTGGACACCCAGCCACCCAAGCCCGGCCTGGTCCGGGTCGAGCCACTGCCCACGGACGTCGAGGCAGCCGCCGCGGGACAGGCCGGGGCGTCGATCGCGGGCGAGGTGTGGCGGCTGCCCGCCGTGGGTTTCGCTCGCTTCATGACCGGGCTGGCCGTCCCCATGGCGATCGGCCGAGTCTTGCTGGACGACGGCCGTGACGTGCTGGGATTCCTCTGCGAGCCGGCGGCGGTGCGGGGAGCCTGCGACATCACGCGCTTCGGCGGCTGGCGAGCGTGGATCGGTCGCCGCGCAACGGTCTGAGATAATCGCTGACGTGGCGGACGTGCGAGGCCCGGCGGCGGGCAAGCCGGCAGGGGCGGCCGAGCACCGGCGGGCGGGCCGCCCCCGGCTGCGGCCGGCGAGCAATGCCGACGTGCCGCCGCGCGAGGAGATACTGGACGCGGCGGCCGGGCTCTTCGCCAGCCAGGGCCTCGCCGCGACGACGACCCGCCAGATCGCCGAGCGCGTCGGCATCCGGCAGGCGTCGCTGTACTACTACTTCGCGGGCAAGGATGAGATCCTGCTCGAGCTGCTCACCCAGTCGGTGCGGCCCAGCCTGCAGGTCGCCGCGATGCTGGAGTCCGGCTGCCGCGACGACCCCGCCGCCGGGCTGTACGCGCTCGCCCTCATCGACGTGCGGACCCTGACGCGCGCGCCGCACAACATCGCCACGCTGTACCTGGCGCCGGAGGTGCAGGGGGAAGAGTTCGCGTCGTTCCAGGCGGAGCGGTCGCAGTTGCAGGCGGCGTACGGGCGACTCGGCCGTGCGGCCGCCCCGTCCGCCAGCCTGGATGAGACCCTCGTCGCGACGCTGGTCATGCAGGTCGTCGAGTCCGTCATCCACCTGCGCCGGTCCGGTGACCTGCGGGACTCCCACGCCCACGACATCGCCGCGTCCTGCCTTCGGCTGATCGGCTTGGGGGCGCCGCAGGTCACCAGCGCCCGCGACGCCGCTGGGAGGCTCCTCGCGGCGGATGAGTTACCGCACGGCTTCGCGGTGGTCAGGCCGAGGCGCGGCGGACGATCCGGGGGCGGGCCAGGCCGCCTTGAGGCGCCTGCTTCCCGCCATCCAGGCTTTCCAGGATGGCCTGCGCGAGTTCCCGGCCGGTTTCCCCGTAGTCGAAGCCGATGGTGGTCAGCGGCGGGATGCTCACTCGCGCGGCGGCGATGTCGCAGACTCCGATGACCGCGATATCGTCCGGGGCTCGCA
>DATCGA010000737.1:0-13890 GCA_036509215.1 Trebonia sp. | reverse complement strand
GCAGGGCCTCCAGCCGGCCCTGGGAGATCTCCGGCTGGTAGGGCGTGTAGGCCGTGTACCAGGCCGGGTTCTCGAGCACGTTCCTGCGGATCACGGCGGGGGTGTTGGTGGCGTAGTAGCCGAGCCCGATCATCGAGACCCGGACCGTGTTGCGGGAGGCCAGCCGGCGGAGGTCGGCCAGGACCTGGGTCTCGGTCCGGGCGGCGGGCAGCTTCGCCAGCGAGGGCGCCGCCTGCGAGGAGTCCGGGATCTCGGCCGGCAGGGCCGCGGAGATCAGGTCGTCGAGCGTCTCGTAGCCGAGGGTGGCGAGCATCGCTCGCTGGTCGTCACTCGACGGGCCAATGTGCCTGGCGGCAAACGCGTCCTTCATCGACAAATCAGCATGCATGAAGCCTCCCCCGGAACGGGCTTCCCCATCTGTCGCCTGATGGCTTCAGAGTTGCCTGTCCCGACCGGTCCTTGGTGCCTGAGAGGTTCCGGGGATGTGTTGCCCCTTCGGCGCCTCGGCCAGCTCCGCGCAAGGATTTGCGCACTGGCCGCGGACTCTCCCGGACGGGAGGATTAACTTGGTTTCGTGGTTGTAGCTTAGCGCATCTGAATCTTCCAGCCGCGTTACATGGCCCTCTTCGAGCGTCGGGATGCCAGTTCATCGGCGTTGCCGCCGCTGTCGACGATCAGGCCGTCCTCGGCGCGGACGGCGGGAAGCTCGGCGAGCTCGCCCGCGACCTCCTGCCAGACCCGACCGAGGGCGATGCCGAAGACCCCCTGGCCGCCCGCGAGGAGGTCGTAGACCTCGTCCGGGGAGGTGCACTCGTAGACGCTGACGCCGTCGCTCATGAGCGTGACCTGGGCCAGATCGTCGGCCCCGCGATCGCGCAGATGCCGCACCGCCGCCCGGATCTGCTGCAGCGAGATCCCCGAGTCGAGCAGCCGCTTGACCACCTTGAGCACGAGGATGTCGCGGAACCCGTAGAGCCGCTGGGAACCCGAGCCGTGCGCCGCGCGGACGCTGGGCTCGACGAGGCCGGTGCGCGCCCAGTAGTCAAGCTGGCGGTAGGTGATGCCGGCCGCCGAGCACGCCGTTGGGCCCCGATAACCGATCTCGGGGTTGCCATCGAAGAGCGCGCCCTGCACAGCCTCGGACCCACCCCTTGTTACCGACACGGCCACCTCCTGTGACTACCCCCGGCACTTCGCACCGTAAGCCGTGCGGCCAGGCAGGTCAACGATCACGCCCGGCGAGTCGCGACATTCCGGGCGATAAACCGACCAGATCAGGCTGATCGGCGCGTTCAGGCCGACCGGCCGAAGTCCTCCGGCGAGATGTGGTCGAGGAACTCGCGGAACTTCTCGACCTCGTCCTCCTGCTCCTCCTGCTGGTCGGGGATGGCGACGCCGGCCTCGTCCAGGATCTCGTCGGTCGCGAAGATCGCCGCGCCGGTCCGCAGCGCCAGCGCGATCGAGTCGGACGGCCGCGCGCTGACCTCGGCCCCGTTGGAGAACACCAGGTCAGCGTAGAAGATCCCGTCCCGCAGGGAGGTGATGTTGACCGTCCGCAGCTGCACGTTGAGCACCTCGAGGACGTCCTTGAACAGGTCATGGGTCAATGGCCGGAGCGACACCATCCCCTGCTGCGCGAACGCAATCGCCGTGGCCTCGACCGCCCCGATCCAGATAGGCAGGTAACGATCACCCTGCTGCTCTTTCAGCAGGACAATCGGGCTGTTGGACGGCATCTCGACACGGACGCCGACGACCTCCATCCGCCGCACTGGAGCTCCGTCCTCGTACGCGCTCAGCGACGTCAAGCGACGCTAAGCGAACCGAACCATCTTCTGCCAAACTACACCCGTTATCGCCCGGAAGCCGAGCGCAGCCCCGGGGCGTCCCTGGGCTCTCCGATCGGTGTACCCCCGACCGGGGACTGTGATGCAAGCCCGGCTTCGGTTAGTCCGTCCTCCACCAGCGTCGCGTGCAGCCGGGCGATATGCCCGGCAATGTCATGCGCGGCCAGCAGGGCGGGCTCGCGGCTGCCCTTCTGCTTGGTGAGCGGCGCCACCGCCTGCTCGACCAGGGACACCTCGCGCTCGGCGGCCGCCTTGACCGCCCGCAGGTGCCGTGGCTGGATGCCGTACTCGGCCAGCAGCGCCGCCGCCCGGACGACCGACAGCGCCTGGGTGCCGTAGGCCCGCGCGCGGCGGACCAGGCCGTAGTCCTCGAGCTCGGCCAGCAGCCCCTCGGCCGCGCGGGCGGCCGCCAGCAGCTCGCTGCGGGTCATCGAGACCGACGGCGCCTCGCCGTCGCCGTCATCGGCGGCGCCGTCCACCACGTCGAGGCGTTCCTTGATCACCCGCAGCGGCAGGTACTCGTCACGCTGCGCGGTGAGGATGAAGCGGAGCCGCTCGATGTCGGCGACCGCGAACCGGCGGTAGCCCGACGACGACCGCAGCGGCTGGATCAGCCCCTCTGCCTCAAGGAACCGGATCTTCGATGGGCTGATGTCAGGGAACTCAACGCGGAGCTCATCGAGCACTTGGCCGATGCTGACACCGGCCCTGGTCATGCGTAGTCCTGCGCTCCGAGTCCGCCGCGCCTGCCGACCTCGGGACTGCGGGTCATGAACAGCAGCCGGAACTTGCCGATCTGCACCTCGTCGCCGCCGAACAACTCGGCCTCCTCGATCCGCTCGCGGTTCACGTAAGTGCCGTTGAGGCTACCAACGTCACGGACCGTGAAGCGGTCGCCATGCCGGTAGAACTCGGCATGGCGTCGGGAAACTGTCACGTCGTCGAGGAAGATGTCGCTGTCGGGGTGCCGCCCGGCCGAGGTGAAGTCGCTGTCGAGCAGGAACCGGGAGCCCTCGTTGGGCCCGCGCAGGACGACCAGCAGGGCCGTGCCGAGCGGAAGCGAGTCGGCGGCCGAGAAGTCGGGCGACGGCTCGTCGTAGTACTCCGGCTCGCCGCCGACCGGCGCGATGATCGACGTGGTGTCGCCGGGGCGCTCGTAGCCCCGGTCCGGCACCGCGCTGAAGCTGCCGGTGGAGTTGGCGCGGCTCAGCGGCGCACCGCAGTTAGAGCAGTACCGAGAGCTCTCAGGGTTGGGGCGACCGCACCGCCCGCAATACATACCAGCCATGGCTCCGTCCGCCCTCCCCTCTTCCTGCATGCTACCTTCCCGGACCATCCCGTCCGGGGCTGTTGCCAAAGGTACCTGCGGGGAGTCCTGCCGGTCCACGCGCCACGCGAACAGCCGACGCAGGCCGCTTCTCGGCACGCCATCTTGTGCCTGACGTTTCCGCCACACGGCCGTTTCACCTCCGGGTCACGCGCACGGCGCAAGGTCGCGGTGCAAGGCTGGGAGGATATCGGCGTTGAGGGAAACCGACAACCGTTCCATGCATCGCGAAAGGGTACGTCTGCGTAGTTAACACAGATTACCGTAGCGCGCTTCCCGTATCCGCCCGAGGCGAACACTAATCACGGGAGCCCGCCGCGGCCGGGCCAGCCGTGCCGCTAGCCCTCGGCCTGCTCCACGATCGCGGCCCACTCGTCGATCAGGTACTGAGCGGAGTCGGCGTCGGAGCCCTCGGCCCACAGGTGGGTCACCGCGTCGGCCGGGTCGGGCAGCACCAGCACCCAGCCGTGGTCGGCGTCGACGATCCGCACCCCGTCGGTGGTGTCGACCGGCCGGGTGCCTGCCGCCTCCATCACCGTCCGCATCACCGAGCCCTTGGCCGCCCACGGGGTCGGCACCGAGCGCCGCATCAGGTGCGCCTGCGGGATCCGGGCGTCGATCTGGCTGAGCGTCAGCCGGGTCCGCGCGACCAGCCCGAGCAGCCGGACGAAGGCGGCGATCCCGTCCACCGTGCGCCCGAACTCGGGCACCACGAACCCGCCGCGCCCGTCGGCGGCGAAGATCACCTCGTCGGCCGCGGCCGCGTTGGTGAGCGCGTCGAGCGACGTCGGGGTCCAGGTCACCTGCACCCCGTGGAACCGGCAGACCTGCTCGGCGACCCGGGTGGTGGTCACCGGCAGCGCCACCCGGCCGCCGCGCCGCTCGGCCGCCACCAGGTCAAGCACCACCAGCAGCGCCCGCTCGTCGCTGACCAGGGCGCCCTTCTCGTCGACGAGGTGGATCCGCTCGCCGACCGGGTCGAACCTGACCCCGAAGGCGGCCCGCGACGACGACACGACCTCGGCCAGCCGCTGCATCCCGGCCCGGTTCTGGGCCACGGTCTGGGTCGGCGTCACCTCGTCGAGCCGGTTGTTAAGCGTGTGCACCTCGACCCCGATCCGGCCCAGCAGGGTCGGCAGCACCAGCGACACGGTGCCGCCCGCGCAGTCCGCGACCACCTTGAGCTCGGCCCCGTTGACCCCCTCCAGGTCCGCGCAGCGCAGCAGCTCGTGGGTGTACAGCTCGACGACCCGGGGCGGGTAGCTGAGCTCGGCGATCTCACCGGGGAAGGCCCGGCGGAACTCCTGCCGGGAGTAGACCCGCTCGAGCTTGCGCTGCGCCCCCTGGGAGAGCTCGGCCCCGCGCTCGTCGAGGAAGATGATGTCGATCGACTGGGAGTCGCCTGGCGTGGTCCGCAGCGCGATCCCGCCGCTGTACTTGCGCCGGGCGGTCTCGAACCGCGCGACCGGCAGCGGCAGCGCCTCCAGGTCCATCACGTTGATGGCCGAGGCGTTGAGCGCGCCCTGCATGGCGCGCTTGAGGGTGCGGGCCGCCCGCGACACGTCACGCGACGTGGTGACCGTGGACCCCTTCTTCAGCGTGGTGGCGTAGGCCGAGGCCAGCCGGACCGCCAGCTCGGGGGTGACCTCGACGTTGATCAGGCCGGACACGCCCCGCTGGCCGAACAGCGTCCGCTGCCCGCGCGACTCCCAGATCACCGACGTGTTGACGACCGCGCCGGCCTCGATCGTCTTGAACGGGTAGACCTTCACCCCGGCGGAGATGTAGGCCTCGGGCTCGATGACGCACTCGTCGCCGATGACCGCGGTCTCCTCGATCCGCGCCCGCCGCATGACGTCGGTGTTCTTGCCGATCACGCAGCCGCGCAGGGTGACCCCCTGGCCGACGAAGACCCGGTTGTGCACCACCGCCCGGTGCACGAAGGCGCCCTCCTTGACCACCACGTTGGCGCCGATCACGCTGTACTCGCGCAGGTGCGCGCCCGCCTCGATCTTCGCGTACTCGCCGATCGCGACCGGGCCGGTGAGCACCGCGTCCGGGTCCACCTCGGCCCCCTCGGCCACCCACACGCCGGGCGAGAGCTCGAACCCGGCGATGTCGGCGTCGACCTTGCCGTTGAGCACGTCCGCCTGGGCCTTGAGGTACGACTCGAGGGTGCCGACGTCCTCCCAGTACTTGTCCGACACGTAGCCGTAGATCGGGGCGCCGCGCTGCAGCAGCTTCGGGAACACGTCGTGCGACCAGTCGACCGACTCCTTGGCGGAGACCTCCGCCAGGACCTCGGGCTCCATGACGTAGACCCCGGTGTTGACCGTGTCCGAGAACACCTGCCCCCAGGTCGGCTTCTCCAGGAACCGCTGAATCCGGCCGTCCTCGTCGGCGATCACGATGCCGAACTCGAGCGGGTCGGGCACCCGGGTGAGGCCGACCGTGACCAGCGCGCCGTTGTCCTTGTGGAACCGGACCATCTCGGTCAGGTCCATGTCGGTCAGCGCGTCGCCCGATATGACGAGGAACGTGTCGTCCTTCAGCGCGTCCTCGGCGTTCTTGACCGAGCCCGCGGTGCCGAGCGGCGTCTCCTCGGTCGCGTACTGCAGCGACATGCCGACGTCCTCGCCGTCGCCGAAGTAGTTCCGCACCAGCGCCGCCAGGAACTGGACGGTGACGACCGTCTCCTCCATCCCGTGCCGCTTCAGCAGCCGGAGCACGTGCTCCATGATCGGCCGGTTCACCACCGGCAGCAGCGGCTTGGGCTGGTTGGCGGTCATCGGGCGGAGCCTGGTGCCCTCGCCGCCCGCCATCACGACGGCCTTCATGACGTAGCCGGTCCTTTCACGAGGTCTCTGATCTCGCTCAGGTAGAGCAGCGCCGCCCACCAGTAGAGGGCGACCCCCCAGGCGGTAAAGGCCCAGGCGATCGTCCGGATGATCTCTGACGTAATGCCGCCGTGGGCGCCCAGGAAGAGCAGCGGGAACCCGTACATGAGGCAGAGCGTGGCCGCTTTGCCGACGAAGCTGACCTGCACGGCGCCGTAGTCGGTGCGCCGCCGGAGCACGACCAGCGCGAGAACCATGCACGCCTCGCGGACGGCGATCGCGGCGAACAGCCACCACGGGATGATCCCGCGCACGGCGAGCGCGATCAGCGTGGCCCCGATGTAGAGCCGGTCGGCGGCCGGGTCGAGGAGCTGCCCGAGCCTGCTCGTCTGATTGAGCATCCGGGCCAGCTTCCCGTCCAGCCAGTCGCTAATCCCGGCCAGCCCGAGCATCGCCGCGGCGATGATGTCGCCGGTGGCGCTGCGCGGCCCGAGGACAAGCCACAGGAACACGGGAACGCCGGCGAGCCGGGCAGCGCTCAGCGCGTTCGGCCAGGTAACAATCCGGTCTCCCACGCTGCGATCGTAATTGAACATGGACTGATCACTGACTTCGGGTGGCACCTCGTGCGGCACTTCGTGCCAAAAAATCTCCGGTCGGCGCGATCGCCGACTGCCCCTGGAGTTCGCTGCCGTCACCTCTTCCGCAAAATTCACGGGGAAAGTACCCCAGCGTGACCATCAATCCCGGAAGGGTAACCATCCGCATTGAGAAATTAACTTCACGTTACCCAGAACGCACGTGCGATGCTTCCCCGCTCGCCGCCGGGCGCTCGGGAGCCACCGCCCCCCATAGCGGGCTAATCCCGCTAAGGTACACGCTGGCACCAGCTGGCCCGTTGACCCTATCCTGAATATTGTTCGGCATGGCTGAACGACATGAGCGGAAAGGTGTCATGATCCAGTCGGTGCAGCGCGCTGCCCAGATCCTCGACGTCCTCGGCTCCGGCGCGCCGCGCCTCGGCGTCACCGAGATCGCCGACCGGCTCGGCCTGGCCAAGCCGACCGTCCACGGGCTGCTGCGCACCCTGGAGGCGTACGAGCTCGTCGCCCAGGACCAGGCCACCGGCAAGTACAGCCTCGGCCCAGGCGTGCTGCAGCTCGGCAACGCCTACCTGGACGGCTCCGACCTGCGGGCGCGATCGCTGCGGTGGGCCGACGGGCTGGCCCAGCAGGCCAAGGAGGCGGTCTGGATCGCCACCTTGTCCGGCGGCCGGGTCATCGTGCTGCACCACGTGTTCCGCCCCGACAACACCGTGCAGATCCTCGAGGTCGGCGCGGCGATCCCGTGGCACGCGTGCGCGCTCGGGCACGCGATCGTGGCCTACCTGCCGGCCGGGCAGCGCGCCCAGGCGCTCGGCTCGGCGCTGTCCCCGCTCACCGGCCGGACCAAGACCACGCGAGCCGCCCTCACCCGGGCGCTGGCCCAGGTCCGGGGGGCCGGCTACGCGGTCGAGAACAAGGAGGCGACCGTCGGCGACGCGGGCATCGCGGCCCCCATCCTCGGCCGCGACGACCTGGTGGCGGGCGCGATCGGGGTGGTCGGCTCGGCCGAGCGGCTGCTCGCCCCCGGCACCAGGAACGACCTGGTGCGCGCGGTGGTCGCCGCCGCCCGCGCGGTCTCCCGCGACCTCGGCGCGGGCCGGGGCGGCGTCGCCGCCCTCACCCTGCTCTAGCCCGGGGAGCCCCGGCCCCTGGGGCCAACCGGGCGCAGAGATTCGCGGCTCCGCGCCCGGCCAGCCTCCGGCCCTCCCCCTCCTAGGGCCGCCCTTGGTCCCCCAACCGCAGGTGGTCTTGAGACACCGAGTCTAATGTCTCAGATAGGATATTTTGCGCGATAGTGTTGCAATTGAGAAACACATCTCTCTGTTCACAACTCACAGTTCAGATGCAGTCACAGCGAGGGGTGGGGAACGGCCATGGCGGCCCGACCGGAGCGGGTACCGGCGGAAGAGGTCAGGCAGCGGATGCTCGACGCCGGGCGTGAGCTGGCGATTGAGGCCGGGGCGGCGCTCACCATCGAGCACCTGCGGCTTGAGGAGGTCATCCAGCGGGCGCGGGTGCCGCGCAGCTCGGTCTACCGGCTGTGGGCGTACCGCGAGGAGTACATCGACGACCTGCTCTGCTACCTGGCGGGCGCGGGCTCGCTGTTCGGCAGCCGGCCGGTGTTCGATCCGGTGACCTTCTCCGTCGCCGGGCAGGTCCTGGCGGACAACCCGCACCTGCTCGCCACCGCCGACGGGCGCCGCGCGCTGCTGCGGGAGGTGGTGCGGGTGACCACGGTGCGCAACTACCAGGCGCTGAGCGAGTCCGCGCCCTGGCGGCTGCACATGGCGCTGGTCGCCACCCTCGGCTCGACCCGCAGCGGCGAGGCGCGCAAGCAGATCGCGGCCGCCCTCGAGGAGGCGCAGCTGAAGTCCCGCGAGTCGATGGTCGAGCTGTTCGGCTACCTGATGACCGCGATCGGCCTGCGGCTGCGCGACCCGGCCTGGACGGCCGACCACCTGCAGCTCACCGGCGGCCTGCTGGTGCAGGCGCTGGCGCTGCGCAACCTCCAGGTGCGGGCGGCCGACGGCGCCTCCGAGGCGGCGGCGGTGGACGCGCTGCTCAACGCGCCGATCCCGGGGCCCGGCCTGAACGGCCAGCCGGCCGAGTGGACCCTGGTCGGCTTCACCTACCTGGGCCTGGTCGAGGGGTTCGTCGAGCTCGACCCGGGCTTCTCGCCGCCGGCCGGCTAGCGCTCGCCCCGCGACAGGGCCATCACCCGGTCGCTGAGCACGGCCACCCCCGGAGTCGGCTCCGCCTCGTAATAGCCCGGCTTGCGCTTCTTGAGCAGCCCCGGCCCGTTCGAAGTCCATTGGAAGTTTCTGTTGCCGAGCACCCGCCGGAAGACAGGATCGACGTTGTCCGGGAACGTCGTCGCCATCCGGCGCAGCGGCAGCGGGGGGATGGTGTCCTCGCGCAGGTAGGCCCGGAGCACGTTGGCGTGCTCACGGTCCTCGGCCAGGGCCGGATCGGCGAACATGGCGCGCAGCATCCCGTACTCGGGGACCACCACGAACCCGTCGAGCTCGTCGTAGATGATCCCGACGGTGTCGAACTCGAAGAACCCCTCCGGCATCACGAACGTGGTGTCGCCCCCCTCGCTCACCGCCCGGTGCCTGCCCCGCGCGGCCAGGGCCGAGTCGCGGCGCACCTTGTAGTAGGCGTTGAGCCGCCCCTCGGCCTCCAGGATCGGCAGCACCAGCTCGTCGGTGCCGAAGAAGGCGACGAACTCCTCCCGGTCCCGCCGCATGTACATCCAGCCCTGCTCGGCCTTCTCGGCGTTGCGGAAGACCAGCTCGGGCTCGCGGGTGGCCATGTCGATCGCCAGCCGCGCGACCCGCCGCCCGTCCTCGGCCGGGTAGACCGTCTCGCCGCCGGCCGCCAGCCAGGCCGAGTCGTCGCGCGCCAGCGGCAGCAGCGTCCCGGCGAAGAAGCCGTTCTCGGCCGGCCACGGGTCCAGGCCGTAGACGACGTAATCGAGGTCGTCGACCAGGTTGAGCGCGGTGACCGACCCGGGCTGCCCGGCTGACCCGCTGGCGCTGGGGCGCAGCTCGAAGATGCCGCGCACGCTGTTGTCGGCCCAGTCGAGCACCAGGTCCCGCTCGCCGCGGGTCAGCCCCCGCTGCGTGCCGATGAACCGCTCGACCACGGCCAGCCCCCCGGCCTGCGCCACCGCGCGGCGCAGCTCGACGGCTCGCTCAATCTGCTCTGGACCCACGGATAAAGAGCATAAGGACTTCATCTCGAACGGACCGTGCCTTCTCCCCCAGCCCCGCCAGAATCACACCGTCCGTGGCCTGCGTCGCACGCTTCTTGCTGTTATCCAACGGGAGGCGACGATCGTCGTAGCCTGGGGCCAAGGGGCGCGTTAGATGCGGCCCGATGGGCCGCAGCGCCCGGACGCGTCGCGCCGCCGCCGGCGGCTTCTTGCTGTTATCGCAGAATGGCCAAGCGGAGAAACATTGGGGGTACTTTCTGGCGCTATTTGACGATGGCTACCCCCAATCCCCGGCCAAGACGTCCACGCCGCGCTTCTTGCTGTTATCCGTTGGCGGTGCGCTTGCGGGCCAGGTTCTTGAGCTCGTCGGGGAGCGCGTCGGCGGCGAGCAGCCTTGGGAGCAGTTCCGGCTCGATGGTGATCGCGCGGAAGGTGACGGCGACCGTGACGTCGTGGTCGGGCCGGTGCTCGATCACGACCGGATCGCCGGCCCGGATCAGGCCTGGCGCGACCACCCGGAGGTAGGCCCCGGGCATGGCGGCCTCGGCGAACCGCCGGATCCAGCCGCTGCGGCCGAGCCAGCCCTGGAAGGTGCCGCACGGGATCCGCGGGCAGCAGACCTCGAGCAGCACCTCGTCGCCGACCCGCCAGCGCTCGCCCACCAGCGCGTCGTTGACCGGCACGCACTCGGTGGTCAGGTTCTCGCCGAAGACGCCGTTGCGCAGCCGCACGCCCAGCTCGGCCTGCCACTGGTCGAGGTCTTCGCGCGCGTAGGCGTACACGGCCTGGTCGTCCCCGCCGTGATGCCTGACGTCGTAGACCCGGTCGCCGGCCAGCCCGACGGCCCCGGTGCCCTTGGGTCCAGGCGCGCTGACCAGGACGGGCCCGTCGACCGGCCGCTTGTCGATGCCGGTGAGCGCGACCGGCTTCCAGGGGTTGTCGCGTGGCTTACCGACATTGACCGAGAGCAGCCGCATATTGACTAGCGTAGATACCCGCGCCCGGCGCTGGCGAACCGTTTTCCCGGCCGCCGTGCGGGGTCGTCCGCGCCGCGTCGTTACTTACTGTTATCTGATGGCGACACGCCGGCGTGTCGCTCGCCGGTTGCGTCGCCCGGCTGTTTACGATGCGTCCGTAAGCACGGGGAGCACCGTTTCTGGGGGGATTTCTGGTGGCGCAGGGAGTGCGGGCCGGCCGAGTGCCGACCAACGGGGGACGTCACGCCAGGACCGAGCGGTACCGGGGCCGGCACCGCAAGGCCGGGAGGCAGATCGGGCTCGGCACCGGGGTCCGGGTGGCGGCCGTGATCGCGTGCGCGGCGCTGTTCGTGTGCCTGCCCCAGCCGAGCTGGGCGGACCGGGCCGGCCAGGGCGCGGGCGCGGCGCACGCCGCGACGACGAGCCAGGTGACGGTGCAGAGCCTGCCGGGACGGCTCAAGCTGCTCTGCTCGACCCGGCTGGGCTAAACACGCCTCATAGCCGACAACGCTCGACTAGTGTTGACTGTGTGCCTCTGACTGATATCTGGGAAAGGCTGGCCGACGCCGGGCTGACCGGCCGGTTCGTCGGCGTCGAGGAGCGGCTGAAGGCGATGGACCGGGTCGACGCCAAGACCCGCGAGGATACGCGGGTCAAGGGCAGCATCCCTGACCTGGCGCTCGCCGCCGTCACCGACGCCGTTCGCTACACGCTCGTCTACCCGGACGCCGACTACGACGCCGGCCTCCGGGCCGACGCCGAGTGCCTGGCCGCCTGCGGATGCGAGCTGATCGACCGGACGGCCGGGCCCCGGGCGGGGGCGCGGATCGGCGTGACCACCGTCTGGCGCGCGCCCGCGACGACGACGCTGTTCGAGGTCCAGTTCCACTCCCCGGTCAGCCACTCGGCCCGCCAGCGCTCCTTCCCGCTGTACGTGCGGCTGCGGGAGCCGCAGCCGGGCGACGTCGAACGGGCCGAACTGGCGGCGGCGCACCGCGCGATCTACTCGGCGGGCGCGGGCGCGCCGCTTCCGGTCCGGCTGGCCCGGGCCGGGTCGGAGCGGGAGCGGGTGACCTACTACGCGATCCGCGACGCCGGCGCCACCGCCGAGCGCCCGGCCGGGCTGGCCCGCCGGATCGAGCATCGCCTCGGGCAGCGAGACGAGGCGTTCGGCTACGACCTGACCTGGCGGCACACGTTCCTGCTGTACGCCGCGGAACGGGGCAGCCTCGACAACCGGCTGACCCAGATCAGCGGGAACGAGGCGGCCCGGCTCGTCGCCCTCATCCGGCGGGAGGCCCGCAGTCCCGTCAGCCACTGCTAGGGGCGCTGTGCTGTTAGGGGCGCTGTGCCAGGCTCCGCTCGCGCCTGCCCGCCCAGACCAGAAGGAGGGAGACGAGGGCGCCGACGGCCGCCGCGCCGGCCAGCACGACGGTGGCGCGCTGGAAGGCCGGCAGGGCGTCGTCGCCCGCGGCGTGCGCGCCGAGGACGGTGACCAGGATCGCGACGCCGAGCACGATGCCGACCTGCCGGGCCATGGTGACGATGCCCGAGCCGGTCGCGAACCGGTTGGGCGGGACCGCCGAGACGGCGGCGCTGACCAGGGTGGGCAGCGTGAGGCCGACCCCGGTGCCGGTCAGCAGCATGCCCGGGAGCATGTGGGCGGGGTAATCGGGGGCGAGCGAGAGGTTTAGCCGCCAGAAGATGCAGCCGCAGGCGTAGATCGCGCAGCCGGCCGCGGCGACCGGGCCCGGGCCGATCCGGCGGGCGATCGGCCCGGCCGCGATCGCCCAGAACGGGACCAGCAGGGGCCCGGGGGCGACGCCGAGCCCGGTCCGCAGCGCCGACCACCCCCAGACGTCCTGGCACCAGAGGGTCACCAGCAGCAGCATCGCGCCGAAGGCGATGCCGAAGACCACGTTGGCGGCGGTGGCGGTGGCGAACAGCGGGCGGCGCAGCAGGTGCAGCTCGATCACCGGGGCCGGGTGGCGCGCCGACCGGACGATGAACAGCGCGATGAGCACCGCCGCCGCCGCGAACCCGACCAGGACCGGCGCCGACGTCCAGCCCCAGTCGTCCGCCTTCACCAGCGCGAGGGCAAGCGCCCCGATCGCCACCGTGAAGACGACCGCGCCGAGGACGTCCGGGCGGCCCTGTCCCCTGACCTCGGCCGCGTGCGCGGTCGTCCGGTCCAGCGGGAGCACCCGCAGCCCGGCGACCAGCGCGATCGCGATGATCGGTACGTTGACCAGGAACACCCAGTGCCAGCTGGCCTCCACCAGCGCGCCGCCGACGACCGGGCCGAGCGCGGCGGCGGCGCCGCCGACGGAGGTCCAGGCGCGGATCGCGCCGGTCCGGCGCTCCGGCGGCGCCGCCGCCAGCAGCAGGCTGAGCGAGGCCGGCATGAGCATCGCGCCGCCGGCCGCCTGCACGATCCGGGCGGCGACGAGCACCCAGACGTCCGGCGCGGCGGCGCAGGCGGCGGAGGCGACCGCGAAGACGATCATGCCGGTCAGGAACGCGGCCCGGCGGCCGATCAGGTCGGCCGCCCGGCCCGCCGGGACCAGCAGCGCCGCGAACACGATCGCGTACGCGTTCAGCACCCAGGACAGCGAGGCCAGGTCGGTGCCGTGAAAGTCGCGGCCGATGGACGGCAGCGCGACGTTCACGATGAACAGGTCGAGGTTGACCACCGCGATGCCCGCCGTGACGACGGCGAACACGGCGCCGTAGCGCGCCTGCCCCGGCTGGGCCGACGTCGCGGCCGCGTGCCCGGCGGTCTCGTGGGCACCGCCCGCCAGGCCGGCCGCCGGGCCCTCTGCCACGCTGTCGGTCACGCCATCCTCCTGGGTTTGGAAATCCAACTGGAGCGTAGCCCGCATCAGTTTGATTTCGCAACCCAGGTACGATGGTCGTTATGCGCGAGGAACTTCCCGGCCGTCCCTGCTCGGTCGCGGCCGCCCTGAACCTGATCGGCGAGAAGTGGACGCTGCTGGCCGTGCGCGAGATCACCTTCGGCAACAAGCGCTTCGACGTGATCGCGAAGAACACCGGCGCCCCCCGCGACCGGCTCGCGGCCC
>DATCGA010000736.1:0-10921 GCA_036509215.1 Trebonia sp. | reverse complement strand
GGCGGGCGTGATCACGAAAACTTTTCTTGCGGCGAGGACTTTTCTTGCGCCTGGCGCGAATTCTTGACGTCAGGAGGACGCTCGCGGCTGACCGGCGGGGTGGGCGGGGCGACGGCGGGGGGCGGGCGCTCCGCGCTTCTTGCTGTTATCCTCCGAAAACGGCTCCGGGCGACAGATCATGGAGGGTTTGCATGCGTATAGCGTGCTTTGCTTCCGCCAGGAAAAAAGCTACCAAGATCTCTTGTTGACCGGAAGCGCACGTGGGTGTGGTGGGGCGCGGGAGTTCTTTCGCGGCCGTCGGGACCTGGAGGTGGGGCGGGGCCCAGCAGGGTGATGCGTGCGGCGCGGTAGGCGAGATGGGGCGGGGTGCGGCTGGGTAGGTTGCCTGGGTGGTCTGACGCAGGCGAAGGGGATTGTGATGAGCCAACCGCTAGCGGGAACGGCCGCGCTGGTCACCGGGGCGAGCAGCGGGATCGGGGCGGCGACGGCGCGGCGGCTGGCGGCCGAGGGCGCGGCCGTCGGCCTGGTGGCCCGCCGGCTCGACCGGCTGACCGAGCTGGCGGGCGAGATCAAGGAGGGCGGCGGGCGCACGCACGTCGTCCAGGCCGACGTGACCGATCAGCAGCAGGCCATCTCCGCCGTCGAGGAGGTCGCCGAGTGGCTCGGCGGGCTGGACACCGTGGTCAACAACGCGGGGGTGATGCTGCTCGGCCCCGCGCTCGCGACCGCCACCGACGAGTGGGACCGGATGATCGCGCTCAACGTGCAGGCGCTGCTGTACGTCACCCACGCGGCCCTGCCGCACCTGGTCAAGGCGGCGGGGAGCTCGCCCCGGCGGGTGGCCGACGTGGTCAACATCAGCTCCACCGCCGGGCGGGTGGCGCGGCCGGGCAGCAGCGTCTACAACCTCACCAAGTTCGGCGTCAACGCGTTCTCCGAGGCGCTGCGGCAGGAACTGGTCGGCCACCGGGTCCGGGTCGGCGTGGTCGAGCCCGGCACCGTCGACACCGAGCTCGTGGATCACGTCACCGGCGACGTCCAGGCGGCGGCCCGCAAGCAGGTCGCCGCCATCGAGGCGCTGCTGCCGGAGGACATCGCCGACAGCGTGGCCTACATCGTCACCCGCGACCGCCGGGTGGCGGTCAACGAGCTGCTGGTCCGGGCCGGCGACCAGACCTGGTAACGACCAGGCCCGGCCGACCGGGACGTGCTTACGAGTCCTGCAGGTGCGGCCCGAGCAGGGCCAGGTCGGCCGGGCCGAGGCGGTCCTTGGCGGTGGCGAGCTGGTGCCAGTGCGGGTAGATCAGGTCGGGCGCGCTGACCTTGTCCAGCGCCGCGCGCTCGTCGGCGGCCAGCGAGAGCGTGGCCGCGCCGAGGTTGTCCAGCAGCTGCTCGTCGGTCCTGGCCCCGATGATGAGCGAGGTCACGGCCGGCCGGCCGAGCAGCCAGGCGAGCGCGACCTGGGCCGGCGTGGCCCCGTGGGCGGCCGCCACGTCGACCAGCACCTCGATCGTGTCGTAGAGCTTCTCCCGGTCGCGGACCGGCGGCTCGTGCCACTCGCCGGACAGCTGCCGGGTCTGCTCGGACGGCGACGCGTCGCGCCGGTACTTACCCGACACCAGGCCGCCGGCCAGCGGCGACCAGACCAGGATGCCGAGCCCCTGGTCGACCGAGAGCGGCAGCAGCTCGTACTCGGCGTCCCGCGCCTCGAGCGAGTAGTAGATCTGCTGGGCCGAGAAACGCTCGTAGCCGCGGCTGTCGGCCACCGCGAGGGCCTTCATCAGCTGCCAGCCGGCGTAGTTGGACGCCGCCAGGTAGCGCACCTTCCCCGCCGCGACCAGCGAGTCGAGCGCGGACAGGGTCTCCTCGAGCCGGGTCTGCCCGTCCCACTCGTGCACGTGGTAGATGTCGATGTGGTCGGTGCCGAGCCTGCGCAGGCTGGCCTCGCAGCCCGCGATGATGTGCTGGCGGGACAGGCCCGCGTCGTTCGGCCCGTCGCCCATCGGCATCCGGACCTTGGTCGACAGCAGCAGCGAGTCCCGCCGGCCGGCGATCACCTCGCCGGTGATCTCCTCCGAGAGCCCGCCCGAGTAGACGTCGGCCGTGTCGATCAGGTTCACCCCGGCGTCCAGGCACATGTCAACGTGGCGGCGCGCCGCCACCACGTCGGTCGCGCCGACCGCGCGGAAGCCGCCGCGCCCGCCGAACGTCATCGTGCCAAGCGTCAGCGTCGATACCCGCAGCCCGCTGCGGCCCAGCTGTCGGTACTCCATGGTCGGCCACCCTTCGTCGTCCCGTCTTGTCACCCAGACCAACCTATGCCGGACACCTGTCCGCGCTTCGGGCAGGCCCGCTCCGTCGCGGAGCGACCGAATCGCGGCGGAGAGGGCGGAGCCAGGGTCCGTTCGGGATGATGAACTGGAATTTGACCTTTGGTGGCGGGGACTTCGCTCGCGGCTACATGGGCGGGTCTAGCCTTGGACCATGCCAGAGCTGCACAAGCGGGTAGAGAAGCACGAGGCCGGGGCCGAACTCGACATCAACCCGGTGTACTTCCGGGAGAAGAGCTGCGTGATCCCCCGGTACGAGCTGCCGGAGCACGGGGTCCTGCCGCGGACGGCGCTGCAGGTGGTGCGGGACGAGCTCATCCTCGACGGCAACGCCCGGCTCAACCTGGCGACGTTCGTCACCACCTGGATGGAGCCTGAGGCCGAGGAACTGATGGCCGAGTGCGCGTCCAAGAACATGATCGACAAGGACGAGTACCCGCAGACGGCCGAGCTCGAGAAGCGCTGCGTGAACATCATCGGCTCGCTCTGGCACGCGCCGCACGGCGAGTCGGTCGGCTGCTCCACCACCGGGTCGAGCGAGGCGTGCATGCTCGGCGGGATGGCGCTGCTGTGGCGCTGGCGCGCGCGCCGCAAGGCGGCCGGGCTCGACACCGCCCGGCCCAACCTGGTGATGGGCACCAACGTCCAGGTCTGCTGGGAGAAGTTCTGCCGCTACTGGGACGTGGAGCCGAAGTACGTTCCGCTCGAGCCGGGCCGCTACCACCTGGGGGCGGCCGAGGCGGCGGCGCAGTGCGACGAGAACACGATCGGGGTCGTGGTCATCCTCGGGTCGACCATGGACGGGTCGTACGAGCCGGTCGACGAGGTGAACACCGCCCTGGACGCCCTCGCCGCCACGCCGGGCGGGCCCGACGTGCCGATTCACGTGGACGGGGCGTCCGGCGGGTTCGTCGCGCCGTTCCTCCAGCCGGACCTGAAGTGGGACTTCCGGGTGCCGCGGGTCGCCTCGATCAACACCTCGGGGCACAAGTACGGCCTGGTCTACCCGGGCGTGGGCTGGATCATCTGGCGCGACTCCGACGCGCTCCCCGATGACCTGATCTTCCGGGTCAACTACCTCGGCGGCGAGATGCCGACGTTCGCGCTGAACTTCTCCCGGCCCGGCGCCCAGGTCGCGGCGCAGTACTACAACTTCATCAGGCTCGGCTGGTCCGGCTACCAGCACGTGCAGCAGACGTGCCAGGACATCGCCAAGCACCTGTCGGCCGAGATCGCCAAGCTCGGGCCGTTCGAGCTGCTGAGCGACGGCAGCGACCTACCGGTGTTCGCGTTCAAGCTGCTCGACGACGTGGACAAGTACTCGGTCTACGACCTATCGGAGCGGCTGCGGATACGCGGCTGGCAGGTCCCGGCCTACACGTTCCCTGACAACCTCAGCGATATGTCGGTGATGCGGATCGTGGTGCGGAACGGGTTCTCGATGGACCTGGCCAACCTCCTTCTTGACGACCTCCGGCTGCAGCTGCGCATTCTCGAGCACCACCCGCAGACGCAGATGCCGCCGGAGCTGCAGGCCAAACGGCAGTCGTTCGCGCACTGACCCTTCGCGCGTATCGGGCAAGTGCTACCTCTCAGTTAGCAGCGGGTTGACGTCAGCGGGACATCACCAGGCCGAGTAGGTGCTCGCGGTACCGGCTGAACGCCTCCGCGCGTTTCGTCGCGATCTGGTCGCGCGGCCGGGGCAGGGTGATGTCCACGATCTCGGTGACCACTCCCGGCGACTTCGACACCACGACGACCCGGTCGGCGAGGTAGATGGCCTCGTCGATGTCGTGGGTGACGAAGACGACCGTGACGCCGAACTCGTCGCGCACCCGCAGGATCAGGTCCTCGAGCTCGAACCGGGTCTGGGCGTCCACCGAGGCGAATGGCTCGTCCATCACTAGGAGGTCCGGCCGGTAGGCGAGCGCGCGGGCGATCGCCACCCGCTGCTGCATGCCGCCGGACAACTGCCAGGGGTAGTGCCGACCGGCATCGGCGAGGCCCACCGACGTCAGGACCTCGGCGACCTGATTGGCGCGGGCGGCGCGGCGCACGCCGCGGACTCGCAGCGGCAGGTCGACGTTGCTCGCCACCGTCAGCCACGGGTACAGGGAGCGGCTGTAGTCCTGGAAGACCACCCCGACCCCGGCCGGCACCGACCGCAGCGGCACGCCCTCGAAGAACGCCTCGCCCGAGGTGGGCGGCATCAGTCCGGACAGGCAGCGCAGCAGCGTGGTCTTGCCCGCACCGCTCGGCCCGACCACGCAGGCGAACTCGCCGCGAGCCACGTCGAACGTGATGTCCGCGAGCGCCACGCGCGGCCCGGTCGCGCTTGCGTACACCTTCCGCACGTTGCGCAATGAGACGACCGGGGCCCCCGTGCCCTCGGTCATTTCGCGCGGCGTCATCCCTGGCGTCGTCATGGTCGTCCCTCCACGGCGCGCGCGCCGTAATGCCAGTGCAGGACACGATTCTCTGCGGCCACGAACAGCAGGTTCGCGACCATTCCGATGATGGCGAGCACGAAGATCCCCGACCACATGTCCAGGTAGTCGAAGGACTGCTGCGCGTTCACGATGTAGTAGCCGATGCCGTCGGTCGACGACTCCCATTCGCTGACCACCATGAGGATGATGGCGACTTGGAGGCTGTTGCGGAGCCCGGCCACGATCTGCGGGCCGGCCGCCGGAAGCACCACGGAGAACACGCGCCGCACCCGCGACAGCCCGAGGACGCGCGCGGTGTCGAGCTTGACCTGGTCCACGCCGCGCATTCCGTCCAGGGTGTTGAGCATGGTCGGCCATAGGGCGGCGAACGCGATGAGGACGACCTTCATCGTGAAGCCGATGCCGAACAGCGTCATCGCGGCAGGCACGAGCACCGGCGCCGGCAGCACGTAAAGGAAGTACACGTACGGCTGGGTCGCCTCGCGGGCGTAGCGCAGCGACCAGAGCAGCGCGCCGAGGCCGATCCCTGCCACTGCGGCGATGCAAAACCCGACGAGCAGATGCTCAAGGCTGACGGCCAGCTCCGACCGGGCGGGACCGGTGACCCACTGATCCCACAGCGTGCGCAGTATCGACGATAGCGGCGGGAAGTACAGCGACTTCGACCCCGCCGACCACGTCCACCAGACGGCAATGAGGACGGCGAACAGCCAGACCCGGGTCAGCGCCCGCCCCGCGAGCTTCAGGGACGACAGATAATGACGCCGCAAGAGCAACCCCAGCCCGTTCTATATCCCCTTGATTTTGATCTCGCGACGCCCGCTGTGACTCGTGCCAGTGCAGCGCGTACCGCTCGGCCACGGTGAACGCGCCCGCGAGCAGCACGCCAAGAAGGCCGGCGACGACGACGTAGGCGTACATGGTCGGGTAAGCGGAGGGGCCGGCGTCCTCCGCGAGCAGGATGCGCTCCCCCACGCCGGTGCCGCCGCCGATCAGCTCGGCGATGATATCCACGATCAGCGCGACCGCGACCGCGACCCGCAGCCCCGTCGCGATGAACGGCGCCGCGGACGGCAGGATCACCACCGCGAACCGGCGCAGGCCGCGGACCCGGAGCGCGGTCGCGGTGTCGCGGACCACCGGGTCGAGCGACCGGACGCCGTAGCAGACCTGAATGACAAGCGGCCAGAACACGGCGAACGCGACAAGGGCGTACTTCATCGTCAGCGTCGCGCCCCAGAGCACCAGGGCGACCGGCAGGATCGCGATGACAGGGATGGCCTTGAAGAACTCGATCACGCCGATCACGGAACGGTAGGCGAAGCCGTTGAGCCCGATGAGCGTGCCGACCGCGACCGCGGCGGCGGCGCCGATCGCCAGCCCGATCGCCCAGCCCTCCAGTGTCTGGCCGACCGCGGACCATAGTGTGCCCTCCGTGGCCAGGTGCCCGAGCGCGCTGGCCGTCGCGGACATGGAAGGGAACTCATCGCTGCGGATCACGCCGTCCGCGCTCAGCACCTGCCAGAGGCCGAGCGCGGCGGCGAGGACGACGAGCCGGAGCCCGTACCGTAGCGCGAGGTTGCGCACGTTAGGGGTTCCAGACCAGGCTCGAGGCCGGCGGCTCCGTGGTGATGACCCCGAACTCCTTCATGTAGTTCTCGATCGCGGTGATGGACGCCACGTTGAAGGTCGAGTTCCAGTTGGTGGCCAGGATCTGCGCCTGGGCGACGGCCGGGGGCAGCTCCAGGTGCGACACGAGGGTCTGCTTCACCACCGACTCGTGCGTCTTGGAGTAGGCGATCGACTGGTTCATCGCCGCGCGGAACTCCGAGACCATGGTCGGGTTGGCGCTGATGTAGGAGCTCATCGCGTCCAGGCAGGTGACGGTGCCGTTCGGGAACAGGTCCACGTTCGGGTGGGTGAGCACGGTCGCGCCCTCGGACATTGCGGTCGACGCGAACGGTGCCACGTCGACCGCCGCCTGCACCCGGCCCTGCGCGAGCGCGGCCGCCATCTGCGGGAACGGTATGGCGATCTGGTGGATGCTGCTCGGGTTGATGCCGGCCTGCTTCGCCAGCACCTCGACCGCGAGCGAGTTCAGCGAGGTGAGCTGGACCTCGGCGACGTTCTTGCCCGCGAGGCCCTTGACGGAGGTGATGCCTGAACCCTTCGCCGCGACGAGCACGGTGCTGTCGTCGGCGGGGTTGGACGGCTCGCTGCCGTCCACGCTTGACACGCACTTGACGGAGACGCCCTTGGAATTGAGGTTGATCAGCACCGGCGTGGTGATGAACCCGAACTGCTCGGTGCCGCTCGCCATGCTCGCTTCCACGGCCACCGGGCTGGCCTGCGCGACGAAGCTGACGTTGAGCCCGTGCTGGCGGAAGATCCCGCTGTCCTGCGCGTAGAACAGCGACGCGTCGTCGGAGTAGGGGACGTACCCGAGGGAAACGTTGGTGACGCTCGCGGCGGCACTCGCGCTCGCTGACGTGCTGGTGCCGACGGTCGGGGTGCTTGTGGCCGGGGTGCTCGTGCTCGACAAGCTTGACGTGCTGCTGCTGCACGCCGCGGCCGCCAGCGCCGTCACCGCGAGTAGCGCCACGCCGACCGCGTGGCGTCCGCTTTGCTGTGCACTTCTCATCGGCTCGCTCCATTGCTGCAAGATCGCGTTGCCGTCATTGTCGGACGGGCGGCCCGGCAACGGAATGCACAAGCACATAATTCTTTCTTATAGAACAAATTAAGAGCACTTATTATGAATGGTCGCGTGGGTCCCGCCTCAGGCAACGACTGTCTCCAGCACCTCGCCGGGCGCAGAAGCCGCAGCATTTTGTGGCCGGCCACGACGGCGGCCTGTGCGATTCGCTGGCCGGCGGTTATTGACGCTCACCGATTCCGGAGACACCCTGGCTCCAGGGAAAATCGCCTGCGTCACATGGAGATGGAGGTGCGCGCCGTGCTGTCGGCCGAAGACAACGACATCCTCACCCGCGTCGGCCTCGGCACGCCGATGGGGAACCTGCTGCGGCGGTACTGGATCCCGGCCTGCCTGTCGTCGGAAATCGGCCAGCCCGACGGGCCGCCCGCCCGGGTCAGGCTGCTTGGCGAGGATTTGGTCGCCTTCCGCGACTCGTCTGGAGCAGTAGGGCTCCTTGAGGAGCGGTGCCCGCACCGGGGGGCGTCGCTGTTCTACGGGCGGAACGAGGAATGCGGGCTGCGCTGCACGTACCACGGCTGGAAGTTCGACGTCAGCGGGCAGTGCACCGACCAGCGGTCCGAGATCCGCTCGTTCGCGGACCGAATCAAGACGAAGTCCTACCCGGTGCGCGAGTCGGGCGGGATCGTCTGGGCGTACCTGGGGCCCGAGTCCTCCATCACGCCGTTCCGCGACTTCGGCACCGACGCGCTGTCGCCGTCGCTGGTCGCGGTCAACAAGGAGTCGATCTACTGCAACTGGGTCCAGTCGATGGACGGCGACCTCGACACCGCCCACATCTCCAACCTGCACCAATTCGACGCGATTGACGACATCCCCGACGACGGGACCGACAAGCCCGGCTACCCGTCGGGGTACCTGTCGATGAAGTTGTGGCGGCACGACCCGCAGGCGCTCATCGAGGTAGACGAGACCTGGCACGGGTTCCGATACGCGGGCCTGCGGGTAACGCCCAACGGCTACCGGCACGCGCGGATCAGCGCCTACATCTTCCCCGCGTCGACGATCATCGCGCAGATCCCGTTCTCGACCCGGCAGATCTTCGTGGTGCCGTCCGATGACTACACCACCTACCGGTACAACTTCACCACCCAGCCGCCGGCCAACCCGCGCGGGCTGGGCGGGCCGGTCTTCTTCAGCTACGAGAAGTACCCGTTCGAGATGCTGCCGCCGAACGGCGTCGTACCCCGCACCTACACCCGCGAGAACGACTACCGGATCGACCGGTTCGCGCAGAAGGGGCTCTCCTACAGCGGGATCGCGGACTTCCGGTCCCAGGACGCGATGGCGACCGAGACCGCCGGGCCGATCTTCGACCGGACGAGGGAGCACCTCGGCTCGACCGACGTCGCCCTGATCCGGATGCACCGTCAGCTCCTGCGGGCGGCCAAGGCGCTGGCCGACGACGCGGCGGCGGAGCTGCCCGCCCTCGCCGGGGCGGGCGACTTCCGCGCGATCCGCGGCGCGGAGAAGGTCCTCGGCGACGGCGAGGACTGGCGTGTCCTCGGCGCCGACGCCGACCCGATCGTGCAGGAGGCGCTGGACCTCTAGGGCGCTAGCGCTCCCGGCCGGGGCTCAGGCGTTGCCGGGCGGGCCGCCGTCCCGGGGCGGGCGGCGGGTCGGCAGCGGTCGCGCGGACGGACCGGGCTGATCGCCGCCGAACAGGTTGCCTCCGCCGGAGCCGTTGGCGCGGTCGGAACCGTTGCCGTTGCCGTTGGCATAGCCGTTGCCGTAGCCGTTGCCGTTGCCGTAGCCGTTGCCGTTGCCGTTGGTGTAGCCGCCGGGGGTGAAGGCGTTTGAGGTGCCGGCCCGGGGCGCCGCCCGGCCGGGGCCCTGCACGGGCGAGACCGGGAAGTCGGCGCCATGGGAATTCACCTGCAGGCCGTCCGCGAACTCGGTGTCCATCCGGTGCCTGAGCACGGCGTCCTCGTGGATCTCGGCCTCGTTCGGCGACAGGGTGATCGCGAGCGTCAGGCCGAACATGAGCAGGCTGATGCCGGCCAGCAGCGGGACGATGAAGGAGATGGCGCTGGCGCCGCCCATGGAGGCCATCGAGCCCCCGGACGTCGAGGAATCCGGGTGCACCTGCATCGCCGCCATCCCGGTGTAGTGCATGCCGCTGACGGCGACGCCGAAGATCAGCGACGCGACCGCCGTCGAGCCGATGCTGCGGACCCGGGTGCCCGCCCACAGCGCCGCGGTCCCGGCGACAATCGCGATCACCACCGACAGCACGAACAGCGGCGCGTTGTAACGCATGCTGTCGGGCATGCTCATCGCCTCCATGCCCAGGTAGTGCATGGAGGCGACGCCGATGCCGACGATGACGCCGCCGCTCAGCAGCGGACGCCAGCCGCCGTTTCCGTAGCTGACGATGAACAGCCCGATGCCCACCACGACGATCGCGATCAGCATCGACACGATCGTGACGGGCACGTTGTAGAGGATCGTCTGACCGGGGATCGTGAAGCCCAGCATCGCGATGAAGTGCATCGCCCAGATGCTCCCGGCGCCAATCGCGACGGAGGCCAAGATCAGCCAGCGGGCCCGGGCGGCCCCGGAGTAGGCCCTGGCCCTGGTTACGCAGCGCAACCCAAGGAAGGCGCCAAGACAGGACATGGCGTAACCGAGTACCGGATTGACCAGGCCGTAGGAAAAGTTATGAACAGCGACCGTCATGTGCGGGCTCCCCCTCCGAAACCAGCAGCACAGGGGGCCGCTCGGTTCCGGGCGCCTCACCCGTCCGCCACGCCCCCCATGGTGTTACGGAATACATAGTGGCAGATGTGGGACAAAACCTCTCGAATGGGACTGAATATCGTTTAACTTTCATGTAACGGTCGTGCCGCCGAACCGGCAACGGCTACAGGCGGTGGCGAAGGTGAGATCCTGGGTCCGGTATGACGGCGAACGGGAGGGATCGCATGGAGTCAGCGCAGTCCGGCACGTCTGGCGGGGCGCTCGGCGGTCAGCTGGGATCCGGGGCGGTGCGGGAGAGCACGTTTCACGGCGGCGACCCGCACACCGTGGCCGAGGCCGCGATCTGCAAGGACTCGACAACCGGGTGCCAGGTACGGACCCGCGTGTACCGGGACGGCCGACTGGCCGAGCAGGGGTTCCCGGTCGACCTGATCAGCGACCATCTGGTCGAGGGGAACGCCACGATCTGGCTCGACCTGCGCGATCCGGACCGCGAGGACCTGCTGGTGCTGCAGAACGAGTTCGGCCTGCACCCGGTGGCGATCGAGGACGCGCTCTTCGATCGGGAGCGCCCGAAGATCGACCGGTACGAGACGCATCTGTTCATGACCGCTTACGCGGCGCGGCTCGACACCATAACCGGTGAGCTTGCGACCAGCGAGATCTCGGTTTTCATCCTGCCGCAGGCGCTAATAACCATCCGCAAGGACGACGGCCTGGACATC
>DATCGA010000735.1:0-6460 GCA_036509215.1 Trebonia sp. | reverse complement strand
GACAGCCGGGCCGGGTAGGCGTTGCGCTGGTCGGCCAGCCCCATCCGGTCGAGCAGCTCGGCCGCCCGCGTCTTGGCGCGCCGCCTGGACGCGCCGGCCAGCTGGGCGGGCAGCAGCACGTTGTCGGAGACGGTCAGGTCGTCGAGGAGGTTGAAGAACTGGAAGATGAAGCCGATGTGCCGGGCCCGGAACCGGGCGAGGGCGCCCTCCCCGAGCCTGTCGATGCGCTGCCCGGCCACGGTGACCGTTCCGCCGGTTGGCCGGTCAAGCCCGGCGATGAGGTTGAGCAGGGTGGACTTCCCCGACCCGGACGGTCCCATGATCGCGGCCACCTCCCCGGCCGCCACCGTGATGCTGACCTCGGCCAGCGCGGGCCTGCCGCCCTGCTGGTAGGCCTTGGTCACGCTCCCCTGGTACGCCTTGGTCACGTTGTCCAGGCGGATCACCGGGGCGTGTCCTGGTGCGACGCCCGGCGTGCCGGGCTCGTGCTGCTGTCGTCTCATCGGAGTCCTCTTTGCTCATCGGCTCTGCGAAGTCGCTGGTAACGATGGCAGGGGTGCGTGGATGCGCGCAGTAGCCGTAGACTCCGAACCTGAGGTGAAGCTGGCTGCACCATCGAATGTGAACCGCGCTGGATGGGCTTCGGCGGCCGAGGCGAATAGCGTGGATGACATGGCGATCGTCGTCGATATACAGCACCGGCCTCCGGCACCAGAGCGGCAGCGCCGCCCCGTCCCGTGGTCCCCCCGCGCCTGGCGGCAGGCTCTCTCCGTCGCGGCCGCCGTCCCGGCCCAGCTCGCAGTGCCAGTCCCGTTCGCCATCGTCGTGGGGGCGATCGCTGAGCCGAACTTTGGGTCCCACCATCCGAAGTGGGTTCTCCTGGCGTTTCTCGCGTCGCTGCCGATGCTGGCGGCTCTGCTGTTCCTGCTCCCGGTGCTCACCTGGATCCAGCGGCACCGGTTGCGGGCCACCGCCTGGGTGGCGATAGCGCGGCACCCGGCCGGGCGCTACCGCTGGGGCACACCGCGCGGCATTGCCTCGGCCGCTCGCTCGCAGGCGGTGTGGCGGCAGGCCTGCTACCACTTCCTGGCCGCCCCCGCGCTGGCCGGGGCCGCGATCGTTGCGATCGGCAGCTGGCTGGCCAGCCTCGTGTACCTGTTCGTCTACGCCTACGCGTGGGGGCTGCCGGCCGGCAGCATGCTGCACCGCGGCCTCTATTTCGGGCTCAACTACTTTCACCTGCCGCGGATCCTCGGCGTCCCGGTCGATGCCTGGCTGACGGTGGCCGGGGTGGCGGGGCTGCTGGCCGCGCCCTGGCTCACCGCCGGGGTCCAGGCGCTCGACGTCAGGGCGGCCCGGGCGCTGCTCGGCCCGAGCCGGGCCGAGGAGCTTCAGCATCGCGTCGAGCAGCTGTCCGAGACGCGGGCCGGGGTGGTGGACGCCGCCGACGCCGAGCGCCGCCGCCTCGAGCGCGACCTGCACGACGGCACCCAGCAGCGGCTGGTCTCCCTCGCGATCAACCTCGGCATGGCCAGGGCCCAGGTCGGCACCGCCGAGGAGGCCCGGCGGGCCATCGCCGACGCGCACGAGGAGGCCAAGTCCGCGCTGGCCGAGCTGCGGGACCTGATCCGCGGCCTGCACCCGGCCGTGCTCGAGGACCGGGGCCTGGACGCGGCGCTGTCCGGGGTGGCGGCGCGGATGCCGATCCCGGTCCGGCTCACGGTCGACCTGCCGCGCCGCCCGGCGCCGGTGATCGAGGCGGTCGCCTACTTCGTGGTCTCCGAGGGCCTGGCCAACATCGTCAAGCACGCCCAGGCCAGCCAAGCGGAGGTGGTCGTCTCCCGGGCCGGCGACCGGCTGCACATCATCGTCTCCGACGACGGGGTGGGCGGCGCCGACCCCAGCCGTGGCACCGGCCTGACGGGGCTGGCCCACCGCGCCGCCTCCGTCGACGGGACCTTCGAAATCGTCAGCCCGCCGGACGGGCCGACCCTCCTCACCGTGGACCTGCCATGCGCACGCTAACCGCCCAGGAACGCCCGCCGGCCACCGACCGGCCGTCCACTCGCGGCCGCTGGATCTGGACCGTCTCCGGCCTGGCCACGGTGGGGCTGCTCGCCTGGCCGATCGTGGTGCTCATCACCAACTCGGGGAACGGCGGCCAGGGGGAGTTCGTCTACCCCAGGCCGATTATGACGCGGACGGTCACCGTCACCCAGCCGGTCACCAGCCTGAGCGTCGAGAGCTACGGTGGGCCGATCCAGATCACGGCCGGGTCGGTGCATCACGTCACGGTGACCGAGGCGATCAGCTACGCCGTCCCCGGCCAGGCGCCGACCGTGACCGCCGCCGTGTCCGACCGCAAGCTCACCCTCGGCGCCCCGGACTGCGCGAGCTCCGGCTGCAGCATCGGGTTCACGGTGACCGTGCCGACGGGGGTCGCCGTCACCGCCGAAAGCGATGGCGGCGGCATCGCGGTGGCAGGCGCGGCCGGCGCGACCCTGGACTCCGGCGGCGGCCCGGTGCGGGTCGGCCACGTCGACGGACCGCTCAGCGTCTCCTCGGAGGACGGCGGGATCACGGTCAGCGGCGTTACCGCCCCGAGCGGGACGAACCTCGACTCCGGCGGCGGCCCGGTGCAGGCCAATCACATCGACGGGCCGCTCACCATCTCCTCCGAGGACGGCGGGATCACACTCTCCGACATCACCGCGCCCGGGATGAACCTTGACTCCGGCGGCGGGCCCATCCAGGTCGGCCGGGTCAACGGCCCGCTGACGCTGGAGTCGGAAGACGGCAGCGTCACGGTGAACGGCCTGACCGGGGATCTGGACGCCGACACCGGCGGCGGCCCGTTGACGGGCGCCGTGTCGTCCGGGCGGGCCTCGGTGCTGACCGAAGACGGATCGGTCGCGCTCACCTTCGCCTCGGCCCCCGCCTACGTGTTCGTCGACACCGGCGGCGGCCCGGTTCAGCTCACGTTCGACCAGCCGCCGACCGCGGTGATGGTCAGCACCGAGAATGGTTCCGCCACCCTGAGCGTGCCCGGCGGCCCGTACTCGGTGACCGCCAACAGCGGGGGCGGGTGGCAGACGGTGGGCATCCCCACCTCCTCGACGGCGCACCGTTCGCTTACCGTCGGGACCAATGGCGGGCCGCTCGAGATCGTGCCGCGCTAGCGGCCGTGACTGAGCGCGCCCGCGCTGACGGCCGGCCCCGGGCGGAGATGACCAGGAACGGCGGAGGGAACGACGGGTCCGTTCGGGATGATGTTGTTGAGCCTTTGAATCAGGCTTGCGGCATGGCGGCGCGCTTGAGCCCGGCGGGCCTCCGTCGGCTGCCGGGCCGACGGAGACCGCACCTGGCGGGTCAGAGCCCGACGAAGATCATGCCCTGCGGGTGCACCCGGGGGCCGACCGTCTTCACCGGGGTCAGCGCGCCGGTCCTCAGGTTGTCGGTGGCGAGGTAGTTGGGCGGGAATCCGGGCGCCGGGCAGACGGCCGGGGCGTCGCCGGCGTCGCACGAGGTGACCGCCGAGTAGGCGGTCCCGACGGTGAACGCTCCGTACACCTCGTCGACCGTGTCGGTGGTCTGGTCGGTCGTGTACAGGGCTCCCCGGCGATCGGTCGCCCAGGCGGTGTCGTCGACAGAATTGGACAGGCGGAGCACGTCCAGGTTCTGCCGCCAGCCTGACGGGTGGTCGAAGATCTGCTCCTTGTCGCCCTGCGAGGTCAGCATGAAGTCGCCCGCGAACCTCGGTGAGGACCACGGAACCACCTCGTTCGAGTCCGGGTCGGTCAGCGCGAGGCGAACGAGCTCACCCGCGTGCGGGCCGTTGACGGCCTTCGCCTGGGCCTCGTCGTCGTAGAGCGCGCGGACCTGGGCGATCCCGGTCTTCGGGCGGAGCGTGGTCAGGTAGACGGCCGGGTAGGCAGGCTGCGGCGCGGCCTTTCCTGTCGTGCCGGGCGCTGAGGCGCTGATCAGGATCTGGCCTCGGTAGATCGAGATCGCGTCGGTGCCGCCGTTGTGCGGCAGCGGCTCGCTGTAGCGGTAGTGCTGCAGGCGACCGGTCGCGACGGTGATCGCGTACAGGCTGGAGTGCGCGTCCTCGTTGACGGTCGCGATCACCGCGCCGATGGCCGGGTCGGCGGTGAGGCCGTCGCACTTGCCGACCACGTCCCACTGGTTGACCCACCGGCCACCGAGGGTGAACTCGACGAGGGTGCTGTCAGTGTTGCCGTCGGTGCTCGGCGTGCCCTGCGGCCCCACCCCGTTCTGGAACGTGACGAACAGGTGATGGCCGAGCTCGGTGATGTCATCCGGGCTGGTCAGGGACTCCGAGCGCCATGCGCCGTTGCCATCCAGCCGGAATTTGTGGTGCAGCTTGTCGCCGAAGAGGATCTGACGGTCGGTGATTTCGTGCGCGGAGGTGCTTGCCGCCGCAGGCCTGGCCGGCTGGGCGCTGGCGGGTAGGGCGAGCGCCCCAGCCGTGACCAGTGCGCCTGCCGTCACCAGGGCGGTCGTGAGCAGACTCGCTGAACGCTTGCTTCGGATTTTCACAATGAAACTTGTACGCCGGCTTAATGTCGTATCGGCCAGCGTGGGAGTACTCAGGGGTGAACGTCCGGCGTCGCGCCGGAGGCGCTTGCTGCGATCAGGTCGGCCACGTAGAGCCCGTCGAGCCCGCGCACCCGCAAGTCCGGCCCGACCACCGCGTCCGGCCCGACGCCGATCGCGGCGGTGCCGCACGGGTGGCACAACGTCGAGCAGTTCTCCCTGACGAACGCCTCCTTCGCCGCCCGCGTCAGCGGACCGGACGGCATCGCCGGCCCGGCGATCAGGCCCCGGTAGGGAGCCGTGGCCGCGAGCTCGAGGACGGTGTCGAGGGCCTCGACCAGCGCGTCCACGTCGGCCTGCTCGGTCAGGAAGCCGGATTCGAGCTCGACCGCGGCCGGGCCTGCCGCGGACAGATCGCGCACCGTCAGCCGCCCGACGCCGCGAGCCGAGCAGCCCCGGTGCGATCGCGAACACGTCGGCGTCGCCATTGAGCCCGTACCGGGCGGCGGCCTCCGGGTAGGCGTGCCGCCCCTGGACGACGAACGCGTGCAGGTCAGGCCGGGACGCGCGGGAGCTGCGCCAGTTCATGACCGCCCCGCCGCCGTTGTCACGGACCAGGCCGAGGCGGCTGCGGGCGCGGAAGTTGACGCCCATCAGCACCGGGTGGTCCTGCAGGTTGCGGCCCACGCCGGGCAGCGCCGCCCGGACCGGCAGGCCGAGCCGGCCGAGGTCGGCCGGGTCTGCGATGCCGGACCTGATCAGCAGCTCGGGCGTGCCGAAGGCGCCGAGCGCGAGCACCACCGCGGTCCGCGCGCGGGTCTGCCGCAGCGACCCGCGCATAGTGTGGAAGACCGAGCTGCAACGGCCGCCGTCACCGCCCGCTGAGCCGGTGAAGCCGAGCCGGACGGCGGTCGATCCGGTCAGCACGGTGAGGTTGGCGGGCGGATCCGGTGGCTGCGTCCAGGCCCCGACCGGAACCTGCCCGGGTGCGGGCGGCGGCGCCCAGGCCGGCAGGTACCCGTCGACCGCGCTGAACCGGCGGCCGTCGGCGATGTTGAGGTTGGCGAGGGCAACGCCGCAGTTCTCCCCCGCGTTGGCGTCGTCGAGCCGGGGCAGGCCGAGCCCGGCCGCGCCGTCGATCATGGCGGCCGCGATCGGGTGCGGCTCGGGCGGCCGGGTGATCCGCATCGGTCCGCCCGCGCCCCGCTGGGCGGACCCGCCCCCCTCCCAGTCCTCGCTTCGCCGCAGGTAGGGCAGCATGGCCGCGTAGTTCCAGCCGGCCGCGCCGGCCGCCTCCCAGGCGTCGTAGTCGGCCGGATGGCCCCGGTACCACTGCATCGCGTTGGTCGCGCTGCAGCCGCCGAGGACCTTGCCGCGCGGGATCGCGATCAGCCGGCCGGCCACCGCGTTGGCCGGCTGATAGGCGTAGCCCCAGTCCAGGGCGGTGCCGGGCAGCTTCGTCCAGGACGGCGGATCGACGATCTGGGCGACGCCGCGGCCGTCGGGGCCGGCCTCGATCAGCGCGACGGTGGCGTCGGGCGATGCGGCGGCGAGGCGGGACGCGACCACGCATCCGGCCGATCCGCCGCCGACGATCACGTAGTCGTAGGACGCCGCCTCAGTGGTTAGCAACGTCGCGCTCCTCTCCGGCGCCCGGTGACACCCCGATCATGATCCGACGATCGCCAGCGCGGATTTCGGCTGGCGCGCCAAGTCGTTAACGGAGAGTTACTTATCCCGAGGCAGTTCGCCATCCGCGGCGCTCGCGAGCGGAACCGATCGGGGGCGGTCGGCGTCCAAGGGGCATGAGATCTCGGACCAGGACTTCGCTCGGACTGCTCGCGGCCGTCTGCACGGCGGCCGCCGTGGCCGGCTGCGGGTCGGCCCCCTCCGCCAAGACCAC
>DATCGA010000734.1:0-5928 GCA_036509215.1 Trebonia sp. | reverse complement strand
GGCGTCGGCCGCGTCGTCGGCGGCGGCATCGGCGTCGGCCGCGTCGTCGGCGGCGGCATCGGCGCCGAGCTCGGCCAGGGGCTCGAGCACGGCCGCGAGCCGGATCAGGTTCCCGCCGATCTCGCCGCGCATGGCCGTGCCGAACAGCCCGTGCAGCCCGGTGCGCTCGGCCGGCGAGAGGTGCGGGCCGACTGCTTTTGTCGCTCGGTCGGTCGCGTCCGGCGTGTCGGTCGCGTCCGGCGTGTCGGTTGCGTCCGGCGTGTCGGTTGCGTCCGCCAGCAGCAGGGAGAGCGCGTCGTGGAGGCGGGACATGGTCACGTCGCCGCCGAGCGCGCGGGTGATCTTCCGCAGGATCATCAGGTCGGTGGCGCGGCCGGCGGCGGTGGCGTTGGCGTCGTCGGCGTGCAGCACCTCCACGATCAGGCTGGCGATCTCGTCGCCGGTCAGTCCCGCCAGCAGCGGGGTCGCGGGCAGGTCTCGGGGCAGCTGGTAGTCCTGGCAGGAGATCCCCGCCTGCCGGGCGGCGGCGATGAGGCCGTCGCCGACCCGGTCCTGCGACAGGTCAAGGACGATGACCGCGCGCTCCGCCAGCAGCGTCTGGCCGACCCCGGCGAGCAGGTTCTGCCGCCCCAGCGGCGTCCCGCCGAAGACGTCCAGCCGGGTGATGTCCTCGTGCGCCGCCACCTGCAGCCACCGCGGCGCCGCCGCGATGCGCTCCGCCTCGGAGTTCTGCCAGGCGGCCTTGCCGCGCTGGTAGTGTTCGAGCTCGGCGGCGTGCTTGACCGCCCGTTCCCCCTTCTCGCGGCTCAGCCGAGTGGCGACGCGGCGGCGGCGGACGGCGAACTCGAGCAGCGGCAGCCAGCAGCAGACGGCCAGCGCCGCCCCGACGGCCCAGAACCAGCTCCGGTGGGAGTGGGAGACGGTTCCGACCAAGCCGAAGAGGGCGAGCGCGAGCAGGCCGACGACGATCAGCAGTCGCGTCCACAGCGCTCTGGCGGCGTGCGCCGCGCGCAGCGCCGCCGCCTCGGGCGAGTCGGGATCGGGTACTCCCGGCGCCGTTGCCGCGTACTCACGAGCCCGCAGCCCCGGTTCGTTCGGGATCCAGCCAAGGTGCAGCCCCATACCCGGAGATTAGAGCCGGAACCCCCGCGTATCAAATTCGATCAACATCACTGTGGCGCGGCGGACGAGAACGCACGGCCCGTTTCACGACGGCGGTTTTTCCTTGACTAAGCTGATGTCATCGACCTATCATTCTGATATCAGATTAATGCGAGCTACGGCGGTTCAGATGAGAACAAGCTTGCGCTTGACCGGCCTAGCAGGACTGCTCGCCACCGCCTCACTGCTGGCGGCGGGATGTAGTTCGGGTCAGCCTCAGCCAACGACCAGCGCCTTCGCGGGGGCCGCGACGCCCTCGGGAACGTGGGCGTATCCGAACGGCGACCTTTCCAACAGCCGGGACGCGGTCGGGTCGGTGATCTCGGCCTCGAACGTGGCCTCGCTCCGGGAGGCGTGGTCGTTCCACCTCGCCGGCACGGCGGCGGCCGGGGTGCACGGCGCGGGCGCGCTCGCCGCCAACCCGGTGGTGGTGGGCGGGACCGTGTACCTGCAGGACCTGGACGCCAACGTCTACGCGATCGCGCTCGCGACCGGCAAGCTGCGGTGGGAGCACCCGGTCAACGTGCCGGAGGCGACCGGGCCGGGCCCGGACGGGGTGGCCGTCTCGGGCGGGGTGGTCTACGGGGACACGCCGTCCTCGGTCTTCGCGCTGAACGCGTCAACCGGCGCTGTCATCTGGAGCGACAACGCCCTGCTGGGCAGCGGGCAGGGGACGTTCGAGATCCAGCCGACGGTCGCCGGCGGGCGGGTCTACCTGGCCAGCGCGTACGGTTCCGGGCCGGGCGGCGGGGTGCTGCTGGCGCTATCGGCCGGGGACGGCAAGCTGCAGTGGAAGTTCAACACCGTGGTCGGCTCTCAGGCGGCGGGAGTGTCCGCGCTCGGACTCGGCTCGGGCGGCGCCTGGCAGACGCCGCTGGTGGGGTCGGACGGGTCGGTGACCTTCGGGATCGGGAACCCGTACCAGTCGATCGGGGACGCGATCACGCACCCGGCCCGGCAGCTCTACACCGACAGCGTGCTGAGCCTGGACGCCGCTACCGGCAAGCTCCGCTGGTACTACCAGGGGGTGCCGAACGACTTCATGGACCACGACCTGCAGGCCTCGCCGATCGCGGCTTCCGCGGCCGGGGTGCCCGTGATCATCGGCGGCGGCAAGGTCGGCATCGTCTACGCGATGAACGCCTCGACCGGCGCGCTGCAGTGGAAGACACCGGTCGGCGTGCACAACGGGACCGATGACGCCGGGCTGCTGCTGCTCGAGCACAAGCTCACGATCAAGCTGCCCTACACGTGGGAGCCCGGCCCGCTCGGCGGCGTGCTGACCAACATGGCGGTGGCCGACGGCAGCGTGTACACGGCCGCGATCAACGTGGCGCTGAAGTCGACGACGATGAGCTCGGTCAACGGCAACGCGTCGGGCGGCGGGGTTTCCGGTGGTGACATCGAGGCGCTGAACCTGGCCACCGGCGCGGTCGAGTGGGACACCAAGGTGTCTTCGCTGCCGCTGGGGGCGGTGACGGTGTCGAACGACCTGGTGTTCACCTCGCTCTGGAACGGGACGCTGATCGCGCTCAACCGGGCCACCGGCGCGATCGTGTACCGGCAGGCGCTGCCGACCACGACCAACGCGCCGCTTGCCGTCTTCGGGAACACCGTGCTGGTTCCGGCCGGCGGGCCGCAGACGTCGGCCAAGGGCGGCGGCGGTAGCCCGCAGCTGGTGGCGTACACCGTGCCGTAAGGCAGCCGGAGCGCGTACGCGGCCGTTAGCAAGATGCGCTTAATCAGAAACAATGCCTCGAGCGCATGCTAGGAAAGCACACACGGCCCTGGGATCTCCCAGGGCGCCGGTCCCCACCGAATCCTCTCAGGGAGGCTATCGCCGTGACGCTGCGTGAGCAGACATGACCAGGCCGGTTCTCGGCTGAGGAGACACAGCGATGCCTCGAATACGGCCAGCCGCCTGGCTTATCGCCGCCGTCGCGCTGTTCCTGCTTGCCGTGGCTGGTTATGCCCTGCTCGTCCACGCGTCGCCGCAGTACTACTGGAAGCAGATCGACACGACCGTCTACCGGGATGGCGGCATCGCGGCGCGGAACCAGCCGGCGATGCTTTATGCGCTGGGCCTCGGGCCGGCCAGGCTGCCGTTCACCTACACGCCGTTCGCCGCGCTCCTGTTCGCTGCGGCAAGCGGTGCGTCATTCGCGACCTGGCAGGTCGGGCAGGCGGTGCTCACGATCGGGCTGCTGCCGGTGGTGGCGTACCTGGCTCTGGGACTCGCCGGGCGGCCTGCCGGACTGGCCAGGGCGGCGGCGGCGCTTGCGATCGCCGCAGTGGGCCTCTGGCTCGAACCGGTAGCGATGACACTGTTCTTCGGGCAGATTAACGTGGTGCTGCTGGCCCTGGTGGCGGGCGATCTCGCGCTGCCGGACCGCATCAGGGGCAAGGGCATCGGAATCGGGCTGGCGGCGGGGATCAAGCTCACGCCGTTGATCTTCATTCCGTACCTGCTGTTCACGCGGCGAGTAAAGGCCGCGGCGATCAGCGCGCTGACCTTCGCGGTCACGGTAGGACTTGGGTTCGTGCTGCTGCCGCACGCCTCCGCGGTCTTCTGGGGCGAGCGGCTCGCCCGGCCGGACAGGCACTTCCACCTGGACAACCAGTCCCTGAACGGCGCCATACTGCGCCTTACGCACGCCGGGCCCCACGCGCACGCGTACTGGCTGGCGGCAGCGGTCGTCGTCGGCATCGCCGGGCTCGCCACCTCGATACTGGCGAGCCGGCGTGGCCACGAGCTACTCGGCCTGGTCGTGTGCGCCGCGACCGGCCTGCTCGTGTCCCCGATCAGCTGGTCGCACCACTACGTTTACGTGGTGCCGGCACTTGTCCTCGCCGCGTTCGGGCCACGGCGCCTCGGCTACCGGATCCTTGGCGTCGCGCTGGTGGTGGGCTTGTTTGGCTGGTGGCCCCTGCTTATTGGCAACCAGGGCGGCTACGACCCTGAGGCCCAGCTGCTGCCGCGGGGGTTGCTGCCTCTCGCGCCGAACGGCGACAACAGCGGGGCGCCAGTCGAGTTCACCTGGCGTGGGCTGGAAGTGATCGTCGGCAACTTCTACGTGCTCACCCTGCTCGTGTTTATCGCGGCCACCGCATGCGCCCTGGCGCTTACCCGTCGCCCCAGGCCTGAGCGGCGCGGCCCCGCGCTTCTTACTGATCTCCCCCCGTCTTCCTCGCAGGCGCCGCATCCTCGCGAGTGACTGCCGGGTCTAGGCTGGCGAAGCCATTGCGAAGCGGCGTCCGGAGGGCGGCCCTAGACGCGATGGCCGCGAGCTGGACAACGGGTGCCGTGCCGGTGGTCACCCTGCACGAAGGCGGTCGGCACACCGGCAATTCGCTGATGCAAGACGGAAGGCTGGGAACGCGTCGTGATCGGGACGAATGTCCCCCGGATGTTCCCCGAAGGCCCGGAAGCAGCGAAGTCACAACTTGCCGGTAACAGCTCCATCGCAGGCCAATCGTGGTGGGGCGGGTGGGGCTCGAACCCACGACCGGCAGATTATGAGTCCGCTGCTCTGACCTGCTGAGCTACCGCCCCGTGCCAGGCGCAAGATTACCGCACGCGGGGACGCTGGGAAGCGGGGTTAGGTGGCGATCTTCAGCCTTGACGGCGCGTTGCGGTTGAGCGCCTCGCGTACGCGGCTCGCGACGTACTCGGGGTTCTTTCTGACTAGCCAGGCGGGGAACCGCAGGGTTCGGTAGCCGTCGAGCATGAGGTCGATGTCGCGCTCCATGTCATCCCAGCGCTGGAGCGGGTCTTCCGTGTGGTGGGCACCGTCGATCTCGACCGCGACCTTGCAGTCGTCCCAGGCCGCGTCGATCCAGCGCCTGCGGCCTCGCTGGTCTCGGCGGGCCTCCTGGCGGCTTGGCTCGGGGAGCCCGAACGGGCGGACGGCCAGGCGGACAAAGTCGAGTTCGGAGATCGCCTGCGAGCCGCCTGCTATGTCGCTTAGGGCGTCAGTGATCAGCCTGCGGCGACGGAGCGTCTCGATTCGGTTGGCCACCAGCCGAAGATCGTCCACCCTGGCCAGTCCCTGCTGCATCCCGGCGGCAAGAACCGCCACCGCGCCCCGGTCGGTCGGCATCCAGACGGCTGCGTCGATTAGCGACCGCGCCATCCGCGTTCGCCTCGGCTGCCGCGTCGGATGCACGTCTGCGTCGCCGAGAAACCGGGAGTAATGCGTGACAACGGCCAATCCGAGTGGTGGAGTTCGCCGCTTGTAGCCGTAGGGGACAAGCAGGTAAACGGGGCGGTCGGCAAAGGAAGCCTTATCGTCAAAACCCTTGAATCCGTCGAGCCGGGCGGCCGTCAGTCCGGCCAGGGTGGACCGGGGCCCGGCCCGGAGTAGCGCCACCCGTAGCGATTGCCGTTCGGTGGGCGGTCCCGACTGGGCGATGACAACTCCCCGGCTTGGCTTCTGCCAACGGCCGGACGCTATCTTCCAGCGGAGTTGATCTTCACTCATGAAGCGCAGCGCGGTAGACGTGCTGAGCACGCCCTCCGCGGCAACGAGAACCTCCGAGAGGTTCACATTTCGTAGTGTCATACCTCAAGAGTGAATCAAGGCGCTACCCGGCGTCACCGGTGAATCGAAAGCCTGTGGATAACCTGTTGATAAGTGCCTGCCGTAGGCGCAACGAAGATCATCGCGAAGAGATCCATGGCGTTTCCGGTGCCCCAGTCCCGGAATCGCCATGGGCTTATTTGAGCTTGGCGCGCGAGCGTGGTGGGTGTGGCGTTAGGGATGCGTG
>DATCGA010000733.1:0-2848 GCA_036509215.1 Trebonia sp. | reverse complement strand
TGCCGAACCGCGCGACCTCGGTCTACCACCCGGTCGGGACCTGCCGGATGGGCGTCGACGAGCGCGCGGTCGTTGATCCCACCCTGCGGGTGCTTGGCGTGGACGGGCTGCGGGTCGCCGACGCCTCGATCATGCCCGGCGTCACCGGCGGGAACACGAACGCCCCGGCGATGATGATCGGCGAGCACTGCGCGAGCCTAATGCTGAGCGGCGATACCGTCGAAGAGGAGCTTTAGGAAGCCGTCGGCGACCTGCTCGCTGGTGTAGCCGCCCGCCGTCCGCCACTGCGAGGGAATCCACAGCACGTCCCGCAGCAGCCGGTAGGTGAGCCTGGCGTCGAGGTCGGCCCGGAAGTCGCCGTCCTCCTTGCCCCGGTCGAGCTGGGTGATCCAGGTGGCCTCGATCTCCGCCACCGCCTTGCGCAGGTAGCCGAACCGGTCCTGGGTGCTGAAGTAGCTCCAGTCGTTCTGCAGCATGCCGAGGGCGGCCCGGTGCCGCGACAGCGTGTTGCTGGTGGTGTGCACGATCTGCTCGAGCACCGCCCGCGGTGATCCGGCCGACGACACGGCCGCCCGGTAGTCGGCCAGCACGTCGTTGATGAAGCTGGACAGGATCTCGTCGCCGATCGACTCCTTGGAGTCGAAGTGGTGGTACAGGCTGCCCGACAAGATCCCGGCCGCGTCCGCGATCTCGCGCACGGTCGTCGCGCGAAACCCCTTCTGCGCGAACAGCTCGGCGGCGATGTGCACGACGTCCGCGCGGCGCTCCGACGGTTCCTTGCTACTATTTGGCCCCCGGCCAGGGCGTGACGAGTTCACCCAACGCATTATCGCAGGCGGGAGTGATCCAACCTAGCGCTTGCTCGGTTTCGGCGGGATCGAGGCGAACCGTTCGTCGACTTCCTCCCCGGTCAGGCCGAATTCTTCGAGTGTGTAGGAATGCGCGCCGCCGCCGCCCGCGGGGGCCTGGGCGGCGAGGGCGCGGATCGCGTCGGCCGCCGGGCCGCTCAGCTCCAGCCCGAAGTGCGCGTAGATCGACTCCACGGTGCCCAGCGGATCCGCCACCAGGTCGTGGTACCAGACGTCGTGGAACTGGGCCTGGTCGCGGGTCGCGCGCCCGGCCGTGAACTGCTCGAGCCCGGACGCCCAGAGCTCCAGCTGGTCGCGGCCGAGCACCGTGCCGGTGAAGACCGACGACCAGCCCGCCGAGGCCTGCGCCGCCAGGCTGCAGACGGAGGCGATCGCCGTCCGCGGCGGGCGGTGGGTCTGGATCACCAGCGCGTCGGGGTAGACGTCGAGCAGGGCGTCGAGGGCGAACAGGTGGCTCGGGTTCTTGAGCACCCAGCGCTTGTCGGCATCGTGCAGGCCGATCAGCTGCAGGTTCCTGCGATGCCGCCGGTAAGGCGGGGTCCAGTCCTGGCCGCGGAGCCAGGCCGAGTAGCCGGGCAGGTGCGCCAGGCACTCGAACGAGATCGACCGCATCGACTGCCGCAGCAGCTGCCAGCACTCCTCCACCTGGTCGGCCGCGATGTAGTGCACCCCCATGAACTCGGGGTGCTCGACGTGATGACGGGAGTAGCCCTCCTGGATGTACTGGAAGACCGGGTTGCCCGCCCAGGCGTCCCTCGGCGGGCGCGGCTGCGGCACCTCGGCCAGCCACATCTGCACCCCCTGGGTGGCCGGGTCGGCGGTGAGCAGCCTGTGCAGGGCGGTGGTGCCGGTCCTGGGCAGGCCGGTGATGAAGATCGGGGTCTCGATCGGGACGTCCGCGTACTCCGGGTTCGCCTGCCAGGCGGCCTCGCTCGACAGCCGGGCGGTCAGCGCGCCGCGCAGCACCGCCCGCTGCGCCTTGGAGCCGAGCGGGGTGAGTCCCGCCTCGCGGGCGCACGACTCCAGCAGCACCGCGAGGCCGTCGGTGTAGTCGTCGGGCCCGAAGTCGGCCAGCCCGGTCCGCCGCGTCGCCGACCCGTGCAGGTCGTCGACGGTGCCGACGCGGTTGCCTTCGTTCACACGGTTGTCTTCGTTCAATGGTGGTACTCGCCGCAGTTGACGTCGAGGCACTGGCCGGTGATCGCACGGGCCAGGTCGGACGCCAGGAACACCACCGCGTCCGCGATCTCGTCGGGCTCCGGCAGCCTGCCCAGGTCGATCGGGGCGGCGGTCTCGGCGTAGACCTCCTCGGCGGTGATGCCGCGCTTCTTCGCCAGGTAGCCGAAGTACCACTTCAGCGAGTCGCCCCAGATGTGCCCGGGCGCCACCGAGTTCACCCGGATCCCGCGCGGGCCGAGCTCGGTGGCCAGGCTCTGCGCCATCGCTAGCAGGGCTGCCTTGGTCAGCTTGTAGGGGCCCATCGTCCGCTGCGAGAACCGCACCACCATCGAGTTGATCATCACCACCGAGCCCTTGCTGTCGGCCAGGGCGGGGGTGAGCAGCCGGGTCAGCCGGAGCGCGGCGACGACGTTGGCGTCGAAGCTCGTCTGGATTGCGTCCAGGCCGACCTCGCCCAGCTCCTTGATCGGCGGCATCGCCAGCGCGTTGTAGACCAGCACGTCCACCCGGCCGAAGGCGTCTTTGGCGGTGGCCGCCAGCCGCTCCACCGCCTCGGCGTCCCCCAGGTCGGTGGGGACGGCCAGCCCGCGCCGCCCGAAGGCGGCGACCTCCTTGGCCACGTCGTCGAGCCTGGCCTCGGTGCGCGCGGCCAGCACCACGTCGGCGCCCTCGCGGGCGCTGGCGAGCGCGATCGACCGGCCGAGGCCGGCCCCGACGCCGGCCACCACGACCACCTTGTCCGGTAGCAGCAGCATCAGCCCAGCATCCTCTCTGCGAACGCGGCCTGGCGGGCGGCGATG
>DATCGA010000732.1:0-27787 GCA_036509215.1 Trebonia sp. | reverse complement strand
AGGGCCAGGCGCTGTCCGGGGACCTTCAGGTCGTGGCGATGGCGGCGAGCCTGGAGAACTCGGGCATCGCCACCTACGCGGCCGGGATCAAGGCCGCCACAGCGGGCAAGCTCGGCACCGTCCCGCCCGCGGTGGTCACCTTCGCCGAGACCGCGATGGCCCAGCACAAGGACCACATGCAGGCGTGGAACGCCGTGCTCACGGCCGCGGGCAAGAAGCCCGTCACTGCGGTCGACCCGGTCGTCCAGCCGACCATCAACACCGCCTTCGCCAAGGTGACGAACGTGACCGGGCTGGCCGAGCTGGCGCTGATGGTGGAGAACATCGCCGGAGAGACCTACCAGAACGGGCTCACGGTGATCAAGAGCGCGGCCGGGATCAAGACGGCGGCGTCGATCCAGCCGGTCGAATTCCAGCACGCCGCGATCTTGTCGTTCGTGCTCGGCAAGTACCCGGTGCCCAACGCCTTCACCGGCGTCAGCCTCGCCCGCCCGCCGAGCGACTACAAGGTCTGACAGCCAAGCCAAGCGCGGGTATCCCGGTCGACCGGGATACCCGCGCTTGCTTTGGGCCTGCGGTTACAGCTGGGCGGTAACCGCCTTAACCTCGGTGTAGGCCTCGAGCGCCTCGTGGCCCATCTCGCGGCCCCAGCCGGACTGCTTGTAGCCGCCGAACGGCAGCGACGCGTCGAAGACGTTGTAGCAGTTGATCCAGACCGTGCCCGCCCGCAGCTTCTTCGCCAGCGAGTGCGCCTTGGAGATGTCCTTGGTCCAGATGCCCGCGCCGAGTCCGTAGTCGGAGTCGTTGGCGGCGGCGGCGATGTCGTCGAGCGACTGGAACGGGGCGGCCACCACGACCGGGCCGAAGATCTCCTCGCGGACGATCTTCATGTCCGGGCGGGTGCCGGTTATCACGGTGGGCTCGACAAAGTAGCCCCGGTCGCCCCAGCGCCCGCCGCCGGTGATGGCCGTCGCGCCGTCCGCCCGGCCGGACTCGAGGTAGCCGGTGACCCGGCTGAGCTGCTCGTCGGAGACCAGCGGGCCCATCTGGGTGTCGGCGCTCATGCCCGGGCCGAGCTTGATCGACCTGGCGATCTCGGAGACGCCCTCGATGACCTCGTCGAACCGGCTCTCCTGGACGTACAGGCGGGAGCCGGCCACGCAGAAGCGCGGGTCCGAGCTTCCACGCGGCCATCAGCAGCGGGAAGTTCCACGGAATGATCTGGCCGACCACGCCGACCGGCTCGCGGAGCGTGTAGGAGTGGAAGTTCGCGCCCGGCATGTAGGGCACCGAGATGTTGATCGAGTTGCCCTCGATCTTGGTCGCCCAGCCGGCCATGTAGTGGAACAGGTCCGCCGCCAGCGGCACGTCGGCGCCGAGGGCGACGGCGTAGGGCTTGCCGTTGTCGAGGCTCTCGAGCTGCGCGAGCTCCTCGGCGTGCTCGAGGATCAGGTCGCCGATGCGCCAGATGATCCGGCCGCGCTCGGACGGCGTGATGGTGCCCCAGGGGCCCTCGTCGAACGCCTTCCTGGCGGCCCGGACGGCCCGGTCGATGTCCTCGGAATCGCCCTCGGCCACGTTCGCCAGCGTCTCGCCGGTGGCCGGGTTGGCGTCTCGAACGTCTTGCCGGAGGCGGCGTCGACCCACTGCCCGTTGATGAACAGCTTGCGGGGGGCGGCGGTGAACTCTTCGACGGTGCGGTCCACGGTCACGGTCATTAATGGTCATCTCCTCGCCGCGCGGCGCGGGCGGCTACCCCATTGCAGCTGCCCGCATGGTGCCGCGCGCGGGCACCAGTCCGGGACCAGCGCCCGGTCGGTAGGTAGTAACAATTTGACAACGGGGACGGGCGTAAAGCAAGGACCGGGGCCGGCTTTCGGCCTTGCGTGGTCACCTTCCGCATCGGCATGATGATTGCATGCCACCGGGACGCGCGAGCGGCGAGCGGTACGTCGCCGAGACCCAGGCGTTCTTCGCCTGCCGGGCCGCGACCTGGGACACGAAGTTCGGCGACGACCTGCCCGTGTACCGCGCGGCGGTCGCCGAGGCGGGCATCCGGAGCGGCGGCGTGGCCATCGACGTCGGCTGCGGGACCGGCCGGGCGCTGCCGCCGTTGCGCGAGGCGGTCGGCCCCGCCGGGTCGGTCATCGCGGTCGACCTGACCCCCGAGATGCTGGCGGCGGCCCGGCCCAAGAGCAGCGCCGCGGGGGCCGCAGTGATCCTGGCCGACGCCCGAGCGCTGCCGTTCGCCGACGGGTCGGCCGACGCGATCTTCGCCGCCGGCCTCGTCAGCCACCTGCCCGACACCGAGGCGGGCCTGCGGGAACTCGCCCGGGTGACCCGCCCGGGCGGCCTGCTGGTGCTCTTTCACCCGTCCGGCCGGGCCGCGCTGGCCGCCCGCCGCGGACGGGTCCTGGCCGCCGACGAGCCGCTCACCGAGGGGGTGCTGCGCCGGTCGACCTCGGTCACCGGGTGGCGGCTGACCGCGTACGACGACGCGCCGCAGCGCTTCTTCGCCGTCGCCGAACGGCGCTGACCGCACCTGCCCGCTACGGCTGCGGCCGGTCCGGCCTGATCCGGTCGATGAAGTCGAGCGCCGCCACCGCGGTCGCGCGCCGCCAGGCCAGCAGGGTGGCGTCGAAGCCGGCGCTGGCGGCGTGCCGGGCCTCGATCGCGGCCGCGATCGGCTCGAGGACCGCGCGCTGGGCGTCGAGCAGCTCGACCGGGTCGTCGCCCGCCCGGTCGAGCAGGGCGAGCTTGATCAGCAGGTGGGAGCGGATGTCGCGGACGTGCTCGACCGGGGTGCGCAGCCAGCGGGCCGCCGCCGCGCTGCCCGGCGGCGTGGCCGTGTACACGGTCCGCTGCGGGCCCTGCCCGGGCTCGGTGCCCTCGGGCGCGATCAGGCCCGCGTCGAGCAGGCGACCGATCGCCCGGTAGACGAGCGCCTTGGGAATCTGCCAGACCCGGCCGAGCTCGCCGTCGGGCGCGGTCAGCTGCGCGACCGCGAACCCGTGGGCGGCCTGCCGGCTGAGGATCGCGAGCACCAGCCATTCCGGCAGCGACATCTCGGGAAGCGACGTCGCTGCCGGGGCGTGCGATGGCTGGGCGCTCATGATCTCCGAGCGTAGCCGCCGCTAGAACGGATAGGGGGCAATGTCGCCCCGGATCGTGATCCAGCGCGTCTCGGTGAAGGCGTCCAGGTTGGCGGTGCCGCCGAAGCGGGTGCCGGTGCCGGAGTCGAAGATGCCGCCGAAGGGCACGTTCGCCTCGTCGTCCACCGTCTGCTCGTTGATGTGCACGATGCCGGTCGGGATCTTCCGCGCCAGGTCGAGGCCGCGCATCACGTCCTTGGTGAGGATGCCGAGGGACAGGCCGTACTCGGTCTGCGCGGCCAGCGCGGCCGCCTCCTCGGCACTCGAGAACTTGACCACCGGGGCGACCGGCCCGAACACTTCCTGCGCCCAGGCGGGCATCTGCGGGGTGACCTCGGACAGCACCGTGGGCTGGTAGAACAGGCCCTCGTAGGTCCCGCCGGCCGCCAGCTTGGCGCCCGCGTCGGTGGTCGCGGTCACCAGCGCGTGCACCTTGTCCCGCTGCCGCTCGTCGATGATCGGGCCGAGCGCCACCGTGCCCGAGGCCGGGTCGCCGACCGGGAGGTGCGAGGCCTTGTCGGCCAGGGCCGCCACGTAGTCGTCGTAGACCGCCTCGTGGACCAGGTGCCTGCCGGTGGTCATGCAGTTCTGGCCCTGGTGCAGGAACGAGCCCCAGGCGCCGGCCGAGGCCGCCTTGGCCGACCCTTTTTCTTGTTGTGGGATGACCCAACTCCGCTGCCGGTCACGTTGTCAGGCACGCCGTAGGCGGCCCCCGCTCCCGTCCCTACGCTGAAGTCACATTGAGACTACGATTCTGGCAGGACTATGTCCATGACGCGCCCAGCGTGCCAGGAGCGACGACGGGAGAGCCCCGCATGACCATCTCGGCCGACGTATCGGTGCCGATCCAGCACACGGACCGCTTCTTCATCGGCGGGGAGTGGGTAACGCCCTCGTCCGATTCGACCATCACCGTCATCGACTCGCACACCGAGCAGGACTACCTCACGGTGGCCGAGGCGCAGGCGGCCGACATGGACCGGGCCATCAGCGCGGCCAAGGAGGCCTTCGACAACGGCCCCTGGCCCCGTCTCTCGCACGCCGAGCGCGCGACCTACCTGCGGGCGCTGGGCGAAGAGGTCGTCAAGCGATCGGCCGCGATCGCGCAGATGTGGCCGCGCGAGGCCGGCGTGCTCGCCTCGATGGCGGGCGGCGCCGCGTTCGGCGCCCAGCACACCTTCAACTACTACGCCGACCTGGCCGGCACGTTCCAGTGGGAGCGGGCGGTCAAGCCCGCCCGCGGCGGCTTCGGGCTGATCGTCAAGGAGCCGGTCGGCGTGGTCGGCGCGATCATCCCGTGGAACGCGCCGATGGGGCTGATCTCGATGAAGCTCGCCCCGGCGCTGATCGCGGGCTGCACGGTGATACTCAAGACGTCGCCGGAGGCGCCGGGCGAGGGCTACGTGATCTCGGAGGCGGCCGAGGCGGTCGGCCTGCCGCCGGGCGTGCTCAACGTGATCTGCGCCGACCGCGAGGTCTCCGAGCTGCTGGTCCGCGACCCCCGGGTCGACAAGATCACCTTCACCGGCTCCACCGCGGCCGGGCGCCGGATCGCCTCGATCTGCGGGATGCGGATCGCCCGGGTCACGCTCGAGCTCGGCGGGAAGTCGGCCGCCGTCATCCTCGACGACGCCGACATCGCGGCCACCGCGCAGGCGCTCGCGCAGGCCGAGTGCATCCTCTCCGGGCAGGTCTGCGCGTCGCTGACCCGGATCGTGGTCTCCCGCCCGCGGCACGACGAGATGCTCGAGGCCCTCGCCGCCGCGTTCTCGGCGGTGAAGGTGGGCGACCCGTTCGACCCGGCGTCGCAGATGGGGCCGCTGGCGGCCGAGCGGCAGCGAGACCGGGTCGAGGGCTACATCGCCAAGGGCATCGAGCTCGGCGCGACGCTCGCCACCGGCGGCGGCCGCCCCAAGGACCTCGATCACGGCTGGTACATCGAGCCGACCGTGTTCGGGAACGTCGACAACCGCTCGGTGATCGCGCAGGAGGAGATCTTCGGCCCGGTCCTGTCGGTGATCGCGGCCGACGACGAGGCCGACGCGGTGCGCATCGCCAACGACACGATCTTCGGGCTGCACGGCGCCGTCTTCACCGCCGACGTCGAGCGCGCCCGCGAGGTCGCCGGCCAGATGCGCACCGGCGCCATCGGCCACAATGGGTTCAAGTCGGACTTCGACATGGGGCATGGCGGGTTCAAGCAGTCCGGCATCGGCCGCGAAGGCGGGATCGACGGGCTGCTGCCGTTCCTGGAGTCCAAGGCCATGCTGCTGGACGGACCGACCGCCCGCTACGGCGACGTCACCCTGTAGGCAATCCCAACGAAGGGGAGGCACACCATGACAACGGCAGTAGAAGCGATCAGCACGCCGCTGCTGATCGCGGGCGAGGAACGGCCCGGCTCGGCCGGCACGTTCCCGGTCTACGACCCGGCCCGCGCCGGCGCGATCATCGGCTACGCTGCCGCCGCGTCGGCGCAGGACGCAGAGGCCGCGGTCAGCGCGGCCGAGGCGGCCTGGCCCGCGTGGGCGGCGCTGTCGGCCACCGAGCGGACGGCGATCGTGCTCAAGGCGCTGTCGACGCTCGAGTCGGACGCCGAGGAGCGGACCGAGATCCTGTCCCGCGAGAACGGCAAGATCCGGTTCGAGGCCATGATCGACACCATGGTCTTCGCCGGCCGGTTCCACCAGGCGGCCGAGTTCGCGCCGTCGCTCGACGTCGACGAGCATCTGGCCGGGCCGCCGTTCAACACCACGATCAGCAAGATGTCGGCCGGCGTGGTCACGATCATCTACCCGTTCAACTGGCCGCTCGCCATCCTCGCGGCGTCCCTGCCGTATGCGCTGATGGCCGGCAACACGGTGATCGTGAAGCCGCCGCCCACCACCCCGCTGTCGTCCGTCAGGACCCTCGCGCACCTGGTCCGCGCGCTCCCGCCGGGCGTGCTGAACGTGGTCACCGGCGCCGACGCGGTGGTCGGCCCGGTCGTCGTCGGCGACCCTCGGATCAAGCACGTCGTCTTCACCGGCTCGGTCGGCGGCGGCAAGCGGATCATGACGATGGCCGCCGCCAACGTGACCAACGTGACGCTCGAGCTCGGCGGCAACGACCCGGCCGTCGTGCTGAACGACGCCGTGCTCGACGCCGACGCGTTCGCCAAGATGAGCGGCGCGACGTTCATGACCACCGGTCAGGTGTGCATGGCGCTCAAGCGGCTGTACGTGCCCCGGTCCCGCTACGACGAGGTCGTCGACGGGCTGCGCTCGACGCTGACCGCCACCCGGGTGGGCCCGGGGCTCGACGCCGCCACCACCATGGGCCCGCTCAACACCGCCCAGCAGCGGGACTACGTGGCCGGGCTGCTCGAGCAGGCGAAGGCGGCGGGCGCGGAGGTGCAGACCTACGGCGAGTACGCCGGCGACTGGACCTCGGGCAACTACATGCTCCCGTCGCTGGTGCTCGACCCCGCGCCCGAGCTCGGAATCGTCGCCGAGGAGCAGTTCGGCCCGTCGCTGCCGATCATCCCCTACGACGACGAGGCGCAGGCGATCCGGCTGGCCAACGCCACCTGGTCGGGGCTCTGCTCCTCGGTGTGGTCGGGCGACACCGAGCACGGCATGGCGGTCGCCCGCCAGCTGCGCACCGGCGTCACCTTCTTCAACAACCACAACGCGACCGCGGTCGACGAGCGCGCGCCGTTCGGCGGCTTCAACCAGTCCGGACTTGGCCGCGAGCTCGGCCGCGAGGGCCTGAAGTCCTTCACCGAGACCCACGTCATGGCCGTCCCCGACGGGTCAGCCGCGCACTAGGCAGTTCGGAAAGTCAACTGCATAAATTTTCCGAACGGACGCGTGGTGGCTGCCGGCCGCCACGCGTCCGCCTATCAGCCAGCACGCCCATCAAGCGGGGTCCCCCATGACGACAAGCCACGGAACCCTGTTCATCGGCGGCGGCTGGGCGCGGCCGAGCTCGGCCGCCACGATCGAGGTGCGCAACGCCTCCACCGGCGAGCACGTCGGCGCGGTCCCGGAGCCGGGCGCGGCGCGTTGCCCGGCGGGTTCGCACCGGCACCGTCGGCATCAACGGCTACCTGCCCGACCCGGCCGGCCCGTGGGGCGGCGTCAAGTCCAGCGGCCTCGGCCGCGAGCTCGGCCCCGGCGCCGTCGCCGCGTACCAGAACCTCGAGACCCTCTACGCGTAACAGCGCGGGGCGCCGGGGCCGCGTCAGCGGCGGGCTCCCGGCCGGGTTACCCGGAGATGGGGACGCTGGCCTCGGTGGTGTAGACGGAGAAGGTGAAGGACTCGGTGAAGTAGAGCTCGACGCGCTCGGCGTCGTGGGACAGGTAGCCGATCGACAGGTCCTGGCCGAGGAGCAGCTCGTAGTCGCCGCCGCGGCCGGACAGCAGCAGGGCGCCGTCGATCGCGGGGGCCCAGATGATGTCGCCGTCGAGCAGCCTGGCCAGGTGCTCGCGGATCGGGTAGCCGTGATCGGAGGTCTCGCTGACCGCCGTCCACGCGTCGGCCGACAGCAGCAGCGAGTACGGGCCGGCCACGCCCGCGAGCCGGAGCTGGCTGAGCGCCTTGCTGACCACGTCCGGGTAGTCCTTGGCCTCGGCGGGCAGGGTCAGGCCGGGGTTCGTGGACGCCGGGCCGACGCCGGTGATCTTGGCCTGCGGGTAGCCGTCGAAGACGGCGCGGTCCTCGGCGAAGGCGACCTTCTTGGCCGCGTCCTTGACCGGCTGCCAGTCCGGGTCCTGCGAGCCGCGCTCGACCGAGTCGATCTCCGACCGGCTCAGCGTGAACGGGACCCGGAGCTCGACCACCGGCTGCCAGGCCCGCAGGGTGGCCTGGATGCCGGCCGCGGGCGGGTCGATCGGCTCCGAGTGACCGGTGCCGACGCCGGCCAGGGCCGGCCCGTCGGGGCCGGTCACGTCGACCGACTTGCGCGCGGCGGCGTGCCTCGCGAACGTGCGCTTGGCCTCCTCCTCGATGCCGGCCCAGGCGGCGGCGGAAACGGGGGCAAGTTCGCGATGCAGGTTGTTCATAGCTGCCTATCCTTTCAGAGAGCCAATGCCAAGCGAGCCATCCCCGGCCGGGGCGTTGCCGGGTGAAACGTCTTCCGCGGCCGCCTGGCCCGCCTCGGACGGCGGCCCTGGCAGGTCCTCCAGGAATTCCGCCGCCGGGGCGAAGAACAGGGTGCCGGTCACTGCGGTCGAGAAGTCGAGTATCCGGTCTGTATTACCCGGCGGCCGCCCGATGAACATGTTCGCCAGCATCAGCTCGGTGATGTCGGGGGTGGCGGCGTAGGCGATGTAGTAGGTGCCGAACTCGCCCCGGCTGGGGTGGCCGAAGGGCATGTTCGCCCGGACGATCTTGACTTCCTCGCCGTCCGGCCCGGTCACCGTGTTGAGCGCGACGTGCGAGTTGACCGGCTTCACGTCGTCCGGCATCTCGATGTCGGCCAGCTTCGACCGGCCGATCACCCGCTCCTGCTCCTCGACGCTGATCGCGTTCCAGGCCGGCAGGTCGTGCAGGTACTTCTGGATGATCACGTAGCTGCCGCCGGCGAAGTCCGGGTCGTCGGCGGGATCGACGATCCCGGCCTGGACCGCCGCCGCCCCCGAGGGCGACTCGGTGCCGTCGACGAAGCCGATCAGGTCGCGCTCGTCGAAGTAGCGGAACCCGTGCTCCTCGTCGACGACCTGGACCGCGCCCGCCAGCCGCGCCATCACCTGGGTGGTGTACTCGAAGCAGAGGTCCATCCGGTTCGCCCTGATGTGGAAGAGCAGGTCGCCGGGTGTGGCGGGGGCCTGATGGCAGGGCCCGGCCAGCTCGCGGAAGGGATGCAGCCCGGCCGGGCGCGGGCCCGCGAACAGCCGGTCCCACGCGTCCGAGCCGATCGCGGCCACCACCTGCAGCGACCCGCCGGGAACGCGGAAGCCGACCGAACGCTGCAGCGCGGTCACGTCGCCGAGCAGATCGCGGACGGCATCCTCGCCGCCCGGCTCGATGGTCAGCACCAGGAACACCGCCGCCGCTGTCAGCGGGCTGAGCACCGGCTGCGGTTCTGGCGCCTCAGTTGACTGCTCTGGCACGGGCATCCCCTCCGACGCTGGTCAGGATCTAGCGTCCCACACCGGCCGATCGGGCGAGGCAACGGCCCGTTCGGACCAAAGATCTTTTAGCGCGCCCCGCTGCCGCCGATGCGGCGCGGACGCTCGGACGGCTCCCTGAGCATCGCGTCCAGGTCCTCGCGGGCGCGGGCGACGCGAGAGCGGATCGTGCCGATCGGGCAGTCGCAGACCTGCGCCGCCTCGGCGTAGGAGCAGCCGAGCAGCTGCGTGAGCACGAACGCGGCCCGGCGGTCCTCGTCGAGAGCGGCCAGCAGCAGGTCGACCGCTGCCTGGGCGCCGGGCTCGGCCGGCGGCTGCCCGAGCCCGGCCGTCGGGGCGTTCAGCAGCCGGGCGGCCAGCTCCCGGTCGCGGGTCCTGGCGCCGAACTCGGCCGCGCAGACCCGCCGGGCGATGGACAGCAGCCAGGTCCGCACCTGGGCGTCGCCGCGGAACCGGCCCAGCGCGGGGATGGCCCGCAGGTAGGTCTCCTGCGCGAGGTCGTCGGCGGCGGCCGGATCGACCAGGTGGGCGCAGAACCGCCACACGTCCCCCTGCGTCAGCCTGACCAGCCGGGCGAGCGCGTCCCGGTCCCCGCGCCCGGCCGCCCGGGCCAGCGAGGTCAGCTCGTCCACGGGAGAAGGCTATGGCAACGCCAGCGCCGGAGCATGCTGCTCATATCAAGATCAGCAGCATGAAGGCCATCGCGACGCCCATCACGATCCGGGCGCCCACGGTGACCGCCGGGGACAGCAGAAACTGGCCGGCTGGGCCGCCGGCCGGCCCGGCGCCGGCGGTCACCGCGGCGACGTCGGGGCCGGCCACGGCCGCCGGGCGATCGGCGGTGCCGGCCGCCGGGCTGGCGGCCGCCGGGCTGGCGGCCGCGGCGTCCCCGGGCGGCGGGCCGGAGAACGCGGCGGCGGACTCGGCCCCCGCCATCGCCGGGACGGCCGCCGCCCGGATCCCGGCCAGCGACATCCGCGTGCTCGTGAGGCTGTAGCGCTTGCCCGAGAGCTGGTCGAGGTCCCAGACGGTGTAGCCGATCAGAATCAGCGTGAAGGCGAACGCGAGCGTCGGGTACTTCAGCATCTCCATCGATCCGCCCGGGCCGCTCATGCCCGTCATCCCGGCCAGGCCGGCCGTCGCGGCGGCCGGCCCGATGGCCAGGAACATGTAGAGCATCGAGGCGCTGTGCACCAGGTGCGGCGCGCAGTGCCCGCCGGCCAGGGCGCGAACGCCGTTGGCCCGCGCGTCGCGGACGACGCGGACGCCGAACACCGCCATCAGCAGGCCGAAGATGACCTCCCAGACCGCGCCGGGAAGGGTGCGCAGGCTCGGCGCCAGCATCCCCGCCATCGCGATCGCCATCAGCAGGTGCGCGATGTCGGCGTCGATGATGACCGAGTCGGGGCGCCACGGCCGGGCCACCGCCAGCCGGGCCGCGCTCACCCCCGCGACCGCGAGCATGAACGCGGCGACCAGGTCAAGCAGCCAGCTCGGGGTCATCAGACCAGGTCCCGTTCCGCGACGGCGGATGCGGACGGCCGGCCCGCCGGTCTCGCCGGCAGCGCCCTGGCCGGCCAGTAGGCCAGCGCCAGGAGCACGAGCAGGGGCCCGGAATTGGGGTCGGTCGCGCCCGACGCGAGGATCCCGCCCAGCGCCTCGGCCGCAACCCAGATCACGACCGCCATCACGATGGCAAGGGCCGGGGCCGCCGCTGCCGCCGGCCATGGCAGGTAGACCCCGACGGCGACGAGCGCGCAGGCCACGGCGAGCGCGATCGACGTGGCCAGGCCCTGCCCGGCGACGAGGGACGCCGCGCCGCGCAGGATCGCGGCCAGCCAGCCGGGCTCGCCGCTGTTCATGCTCGCGATCATGCCGTTGATCGCCTGCGGCGCCCGGTTCGCAGGCAGCAGCGCGAAGTAGGCGAAGCTCAGCCACAGAACCAGCCAGAGCGCCCTGGCCGCGTGCGCGCCGACCGCCCGCGCGGCGATGAAGGGGGCCGGCTCCCCGCGCCGGCCGGCGGGCCAGAGCAGCACCGCCAGCAGCGCGTAGAGGATCACCGCGCCGGGGGCGCCGTTGACCAGGTCGGCGCCGCCGTTCAGCACCCGGCCGAGCCCCTCGCCGAACCACCAGACGCCGAGCGACCAGGCGATCGAGGCCGCGAGCGCGAGCCGGACGGTCGGGCGGAACGCGATGCCGACGCCGAGCAGCAGCTGGATCGTGGCGAAGATCGTGTTGAGCAGCACCAGGTGGTGCTCAACCAGGGTCGCGTCCCAGGTGATCGGCCGGGCGATGACGGCCGGATTGCCCGCGGCGGTCGCCGCCAGCGACTGGCCGAACGCCTTGGTGTACATGAACGGCTGGTACTGGAGAACGCCGTCGAGCAGCCAGACGGCGGCCAGGCCGAGCTGCAGCGCCCGCCTCGTATCGGGCCTCACCGCAGCGGACGGCGCCTCCCCGGCGACCCGGCCGCGCATCGCGGTCCGGCCACGGGGGGCGACGGCAACTTCACTCATCAGGGCTCCTCGGATACTTCGCGGCGGTGAATGCCGCAACCCACGATAGAGAGACGTCGCCGACGCCGCAAATTAATCGCAGGAAGCATCAGAGAAATTGATTATGTTCGCTAACACGCAGGTGGAGGCCTTACTGGAGGCCAGTTTCTAGACCGCGAATAAACCCCTGAGAGGTATCAGCTAAACCGGGTGGGGGTATTTGATAAACCCGCGCAGGGTATCTGCGGTAATTCATCGTCGGGCGGCGGGCCCAGGAGACCGTCGGGCTCGGGAACTTCTCGGGCCCGCCCAGGCACTACTACCGCATGGACTGCGACACGATCCGCGTGGCCATCTCGACTCAGATCGACGGCGAGGTCCCGTGGCTGCCCGCCGACGTGCTTGAGACGCACCTGGCGGGCTGCCCCGGCTGCCTTGACTGGCAGCGGCGGGCGCACACGGTGACCCGCCGGGTGCGGCTCGGCGGCGCCTTCCTCGACCACGATCTCGCCCCCGGGGTGCTCGCCGCTGTTCCCGTCCACCGCGACCGCGACCGCGGGCGGCTGCGGCTGGCCAGGCGCGGCCTGCTGATCGCGCTGGCGCTGGCCCAGCTCGCGATCGCGGCGCCGATGCTGTTCCTCGGCCACGACCGTGAGGCGGGCCTGCACGCCGCGCACGAGCTGGGCTCGTTCAACCTGGCGCTGGCGATGGCGTTCGCCGTCGGCGCGATCCGCCCGAAGCTGTCGGCCGGGCTCGCGTGGCCGTGCGCGATAGCCGCAGGCGGCCTGGTCACGACCGCGATCATCGACCTCATCGGCGGGCAGGCGATCGGCCCGGACGAGGCCCGGCACCTGGTCGCCCTGGCCGGGGCGGCGCTGCTGGTCTGGCAGTCCCTGACGGTCAAGTCGGAATCGGCGGCGCCCGCGATCGTGCCCGCCGGCGCCCGCGAGGACGCGCAACCTGACGACGGCGATGGCGCGCGCGACGAGGCTGTGGCGTGACCCCTGCGGCGCCGGTCACGGACCAGGCGACGACGCGCGAGGGCGCGTCCGGGGCACCGCTCGCGGCCGCGGGCACGCGGCCCGTCGAGCTGGCAATGCGAGCCCGCGGCCACCGGGTGGCGATGGTCGGCGACGGCATCAACGACGGCCCGGCCCTGGCCGCCGCCAACCTCGGGCTCGCCCTCGGCTCCGGCACCGACCTGGCGATCTGCGCCGCCGACGTGATCCTGCTCCGCGACGACCTGCGCTGCGTGCCCGACGCGATCAGGCTGTCGCGCGCCACCTTCGCCACGATCCGCGCCAACCTAGCATGGGCGTTCGGCTACAACGTGGCGGCGATCCCGCTGGCCGCGCTCGGCCTGCTCAACCCCATCCTCGCCGCCGCCGCGATGACCCTGTCCTCGGTCTTCGTGGTGGCCAACAGCCTCCGCCTGCAGCGGTATCCCCTCCGCGCGGCAACCCAGGAACGACCCGGAAGGCGCCATGCCCGGTTACAGCCACGACAAGGACAGCTATCTTCGGCGCCTGCGCCGTATCGAGGGCCAGATACGCGGCCTCCAGCGGATGGTCGAGGAGGACAAGTACTGCATCGACATCCTCACCCAGGTGTCCGCCGCCACCAAGGCCCTGCAGGCGGTCGCGCTCGGCCTGCTCGAGGAGCACCTCGGCCACTGCGTCAGTCAGGCGCTGGCCGAGGGCGGCGACGACGCGACCGAGAAGATCAAGGAAGCCTCGGAAGCAATCGCCCGCCTCGTTCGTTCCTGATTTTTGGACAAGTGGAGCAGAGAGGGACCCCCTGATGACAACGACGACCTACAAGGTCACCGGCATGACCTGCGAGCACTGCGCGAACGCGGTCACGACCGAGGTCAGCGCGCTCGACGGCGTCTCCGCCGTGCAGGTCCAGCTCGAGCCGAACGGCGTCTCGACGGTGACGGTCACCAGCGCCGCCCCGCTGCCCGACCCCGAGGTCGGCGCCGCCCTCGACGAGGCCGGCGGCTACCAGCTGGCCTAGCCTTCCCCGGTCAAGGAGTGCGAGCAAGATTATTGTGCGACGTTTCAATACATTTCCCGAATGTTTTGTCGCACAATAATTTCCGGCCTCGCGGGAGCCGTCGCGGTCAGAGGTGGATGGGGGCGTTGGTGGTGTGGAGGGTGTAGATGGCTATGAGGATGAAGGCAGCCGGGAGGATCCAGCGGCCGTAGCGCTGCAGGGTGTCGGTGATGCGGTGATGGCGGGTTAGCAGGGCGCCGGCCGCGCACCAGACCGCGACGCCCACCACGAAGACGGCGAGCGTGACGGCGATCCGGCCGCCGTCGGCGGTGGCGAATAGCGGCGTGTAGGCGGCCAGGTTGTCCGCACCGTCGACCACGGTGAGCGTGGCCACTCCGGCCACTCCGGCCATCCAGGACAAGCCTGCGACCCCCGACAGGCCACGCACACTGGACAAGCCGCCCACGCCTGGCAGGCCAGCCGCCTCGGACGCGCCTGGCACACCCGGTTGGCCGCCTGCAGGCGGCACCGCGCGTTCGCTGTCGGCGGGCGGCATTATTGGCGGCTCGGCCCTGCGGGCGGACCTGATCGCGGCGAGCAGGGTTACCACGCCGAGGGTGAGCGGGATCAGGGCGAGCAGCCAGAGCCAGCGTGCGGGGAGAAGCGACAGGCCGCGCCCGGCCGCGAGCGAGAGGCCGACGAGGGCGGCGAAGCCGAGGTACTGGCCGGCCCAGATTTCCCATCGCCGCGGGCGGCCGGACGCCCGCGAGGCGGCGGTGAGCAGCGCGAGCACGACCAGGTCATCGACGTTGGTCGCGGCGAACAGGGCGACCGACGTCGCGGCCGACGCGGGCAGCGAGCTCACGGGGGCAAGGGTACTGGCCGGGCGGAGACAGCGGACTGCGCCGGGCGGGGGTCTCGTGGACTGCGGAGACGGCTGACAGCGGGGTGGCGCGTCGTGGGCGGCGGGGATGGCCTGCTTAGCCGGGTCGGGGTCATGGACGGGGGAGAGTCGGGCGGGCCCGTTCGATATGACCGATTGTGGAATTTTAGGAGGCGCTGCCGCCGGTTGCCAGGCGCATCAGGTCGCTGTCGATGTTGATCCCGAGCTCGGTGCCGCCCGCCGAGCCGAGCTCGTGCTGGTAGTTCTGCCACGACTCATCGCGGACCTTGCGCGCGAAACCGGACTCCATCAGCAGCACCAGCTCGAACGCGGCCCGGTCGATCCGCGTGGTCAGCGAGCCGTCGCCCCAGTCCTCGGGGGCGGCGAACAGCGACGTCGGGACGGGCAGGGTGCGCAGGTAGGCGAAGAGCGACCGCATCTGGTCGTCCACCACCAGCGCGTGCCGGGCGGTGCCGGCCGTCGCCGCGAGTATCACCGGCTTGCCGATCAGCAGGTCGTTGTCGAGCGCGTGGAAGAACGAGGTGAAAATCCCGCTCGGGCCGGCCTTGTAGACCGGGGCGGCGGCGATGATCCCGTCGGCGGCGCCGAGGGCGTCAATGGCCTGCTGCAGCCGGGGGGTGATCAGCTGGCTGGTCAGCGCCGTGGTGACGTCGGTCGCGAGCTCGCGCAGGTCGATCACGCGGGTGGTCACGGCGGCCCCGCGGACCTCGGCCAGCGCGGCCACCCGCTGGGACGCGCGGTCGGCCAGCAGCCTGGTCGAGGAGGGGTCGGAGGTGCCGGCGCTGACCACGACGAGGTTCAGCGGGCTGTCTTGGGGCGGGTTGCTCATGTTCTTTCTTCCTAACGGACCGGGGTGGCTGTCAACTTGGCGCAGATCGCCGTCAGCTGGTCGAGCTCGGCCGGGGTGAGCTCGGAGCGCATGGCGCGCGCGACCGAACGGGCGTGCCGCCGGCCGACTCGGCGTTGCAGCGCCCGGCCGTCCTCGGTCAGCGAGAGCCGGACGGTGCGCAGATCCCGGCTGTCGGCGATCCGCTGCACCAGCCCGCGGGCGGCCAGCCGGTCGACCAGCCGGGACAGGGCTGGCTGGCTCAGCAGCACGTGCCGGTTGAGGTCGGTGGGCCTGATCGGGTCGGGGCACTTGGACAGCGTGTAGAGGACGTCGTACTCCTTCATGGAGATGTCTTCCCAGACGTCCTCCGCGCTAAAGTGCCGCATCAGCGACGCGTGGGCGGACAGCAGCGCCTCCCACGCGTCGTTGGCGGGGTGCCGGGGGTCGGCCATTTCGGGGGCTCAGCCTTCCGTAGCTCTTCAGACGACCGACGGGTACTCGACCTCGACGTTCTCGGCGCTGTCCTGGTAGGGAGAGGCGCCGGTCACGTTGTCGCCGCGGTTGGCGTTGGGGCGCGGCTGGCGGGGCGGGTTATCGCCGTACTTGGCCTTAACCAGGCTCTCGTGCGTGGGCGCGTCCGGAACCTCGGGGTCCTTGCGGGCCGCGAGCTCCCTGCGCAGCACCGGGACGACCTCGCCGCCGAGCAGTTCGAGCTGGTCGAGGACCTTGCCCAGGGGCAGGCCCGCGTGGTCCATCAGGAACAGCTGGCGCCGGTAGTCGCCGAAGGACTCGCGGAACGTCAGCGTCTTGTCGATGACCTCCTGCGGCGACCCGACCGAGAGCGGGGTCATCTCGGCGAAGTCCTCGAGCGTCGGGCCGTTACCGTAGACCGGGGCCTCGTTGAAGTACGGACGGAACTCCTTCTTGGCGTCCTGGGAGTTCTTGGCGATGAACGCCTGGCCGCCGAGGCCGACGATCGCCTGCTTCTCGGTCCCGTGACCGTAGTGCGCGAAGCGCTGCCGGTAGAACTTGATCAGCCGCATGTAGTGCTCCTTCGGCCAGAAGATGTTGTTGGCGAAGAAGCCGTTGCCGTAGAACGCGGCCTGCTCGGCGATCTCGGGCGAGCGGATCGAGCCGTGCCAGACGAACGGCGGCACGTCGTCGAGCGGCCTCGGGATGGAGGTGAACCCCTGCAGCGCGGACCGGTACTTGCCCTTCCAGTCCACCACGTCCTCGCGCCACAGCCGGTGCAGCAGGTTGTAGTTCTCGAGCGCGAGCGGCAGCCCCTCGCGGATGTCCTGGCCGAACCACGGGTAGACCGGGGCGGTGTTGCCGCGCCCGATCATCAGGTCCATCCGGCCCTTGGACAGGTGCTGGAGCATCGCGTACTCCTCGGCGATCCGCACCGGGTCGTTGGTCGTGATCAGCGTGGTGGAGGTGGTGACGACGAGGCGCTTGGTGGTCGCGGCGATGTAGGCCAGCAGGGTGGTCGGCGAGCTGCTGAAGAAGGGCGGGTTGTGGTGCTCGCCGATCGCGAACACGTCCAGGCCGACTTCCTCGGTCTTCTGCGCGATCTTCACCACCGCGTCGATGCGCTCCGCCTCGGTCGGCGTGTGGTTGGTGGTCGGGTCGCGGGTGATGTCGCTGACCGAGAAGAGTCCGAACTGCATGGCAGGCCTTCCTGCTCGCTTACGATATATGCGTTTGCATGTATCTTAAACCAGGCCGGGCCGCCAGTATTCCCCTCGCCCCGCCGCTAGGCGGCCTTCGGGCCGGGGGCCAGCCAGCGCGCGCCCAGCAGCCGGTAGAGGCCCGCCCGGTGGAAATAGACGTTGCCTGCCACCTGGAGGACCGCGAAGGTGACCGGGTACAGCAGGCTGCCGATGGCCGGCACCGGGCCGACGGGCAGGGTGTAGGAGATCACCACCCGCGCGGTCGCGTCGATCACCGGTCCCATGCCCCAGATCACGCTGGCGACGCGCCAGATCCGGCGGAACTTCGGCTCGGCGTCCCAGAGCAGGTCCCACGACCGGACCGCGAACAGCCGCATCGGCTCCATCAGCGGCCGGCCGAAGATGAGGGCGGCGGGCCGCCGCTGGCCGCGGGCGCTGACTAGGAACCAGATGCCCCACGCGCCGGTCACCAGGCCGTCCTTGGCCAGCAGGAAGCGCGGGCTTCCGGTCAGCACCGAGGTCAGCAGGGAGAGGCCCATTCTGGCCGAGAACGGGCTCGGTCAGGAGCGCATGTGGGTGACGGTGCCGAAGGAGCGCTGGCGGTAGAGCAGCGGCTCGAACGAGTGGGTGTCGGCGTGCTCGACGAGGCCGATGATGATGACGTGATCGCCCGCCGCGACCAGCTGCTCGGTGCGGCAGACGAGCCACTGGCCCTTGCCCGCCAGCCGGGGCGCGCCGTGGTCCATGTACCAGGCGACGTCGGTGAACTTGTCGGCGCCCTTCCTGGCGAACGCGGTCGCCAGCGGCTGCTGGCCGACCGCGAGGACGTTCACGCCGAACCGGCCCGTGTCGGTGATGATCTTGAGCAGATCGGAGCGCTGGTCGAGCGAGACCAGGATCATCGGCGGTTCCAGCGAGAGCGAGGAGAACGCGCTCACCGTCGTGCCGTGCGGTTTGCGATCGACGTGCGAGGTCACCACCGTCACCGGGGTCGGGACCCGCGCCAGCGTGTCGCGGAAGACCGTGGCGTCGACCTGGTCACGTCCCTGGCTAGCGCCAACAGCGTCCATTCGCCCAGCGTACGTTCAACGCCGGCGTTTCTGCCAGAGCGCTAGCACGGCAATCACCAAAGCCGGCTGGCAATGATCGTTGCCGGGCACAGCGGGGCGCCCGGGCGCGTCCGGCGGCCTTGACTGCGATCACGGCGGCAACGGATTCTGGGCTCACACGTGCGGTGGCGGGCCGACCAGGTAGGAGGCAGCGCTGTGACTCCAGTCGCGCCTACGGAAGAGTTCCTCGAGCTGGCCGGGGGGAGGGTGCGCCTGCTGCGGGGCGGCGCGGGCGAGCCGGTGCTGTTCCTGCACCCGGCGGGCGGCGCGGGGGCCTGGCTTCCCTTCCACGCGCAGCTCGCGCAGGCCGGGTTCGAGGTGATCGTGCCCGACCACCCCGGATTCGGCCGGTCCGACGACTTCCCCGAGGTCGAGGCCGTGGACGACCTCGTCTACCACTATCTGGAAGTGCTCGACGGTCTCGGGCTCGGGATCGGGGGCGCTCGCCCGCACGTCGTCGGGGCGTCGTTCGGCGGGTGGATCGCGGCCGAACTGGCCGTGCACTCGCCGCACCTGATCGGATCGCTCACCCTGCTGTCGGCGGCGGGCCTGCGACTACCGGACCACCCGGTCGCGGACGTGTTCCTGATGCCGCCGGGCAGGCTCGCGGCGGCGCTGTTTCACGGTCCGGCCCCGGCGGCTCTCGCGCCGGCGGGTGCCCCGCCCGACCTTGACGCGATCATCGCGGCCTACCGCGAGGCGACCTCGCTGGCCCGGTTCGCGTGGGCGCCCTACCTGTCCGACCCCAAGCTCGAGCGGCGGCTGGGCCGAATCACCGCGCCGACCCTGGTCGTCGCGCCGTCCGACGACCGGCTGATCCCGGTCGCGCACGCGCGGCGCTACGCCGCGCTGATCGGCGGCGCCGACTACGCCGAGGTCGCCGAGTGCGGGCACGCGATGCACGTCGAGCGGCCGGCTGAGTTCGCCGCGCTGGTGGCGTCGTTCCTGGCGTCGCATCCCCTTGCGCCCGTCGCCCCCGTCGCCCCCGTCGCCGAGAGCGGAGTCAGCCAGTGAAGTTCAGCTTCTTCCACCTGATGCCCTACCCGCACCTGCCGGACGACTTCGACTCGAAGTACGACTCATCCGCCCTGACGTACCCGAACGCGAACTTCGACCCGTCGGTCGGGTCGGCCCTGTACGCGCGGTACCTGGACGAGCTCGAGTACGCGGACCAAGTCGGCTTCGACGGCATCGCGGTCAACGAGCACCACCAGTCCGCCTACGGGCTGATGCCGTCGCCCAACCTGATGGCGGCGGCGCTCAGCCGGCGGACCTCGAACGCGCGGATCATGGTGCTCGGCAACGCCATCGCCATCCGCGGCAACCCGCTGCGGGTGGCCGAGGAGATCGCGATGCTTGACCTGATGTCGGGCGGGCGGGTGGACTCCGGGTTCGTGCGCGGCATCGGCTGGGAGTACTTCGCGCATTCGATCAACCCGGTGAAGTCGCGGGCGCGGTTCGACGAGGCGCACGACCTGATCATCAAGGCGTGGACGTCGCCGGAGATGTTCTCCTGGTACGGCGCGAATTACGAGTACCGGTACGTCAACCTCTGGCCTCGCCCGGTGCAGCGCCCGCACCCGCCGATCTACATACCCGGGGCCGGTTCGACCGAGACGATGAAGTTCTGCGCGGAACGGAAATACACGTATATGTCGGTCTACGCTCCGACGTCGATCGTGCGCCGCTGGTTCGACGGCTACCGCGCCGCCGCCGCCGACCTCGGGTACGTGCCCGACCCGGAGAAGATCGCGTTCTCGGTCCCGATCTACGTCGCCGACACCGACGAGCGGGCGCATCGGGAGGCCGGGCCGGCGCTCGAGTGGCTCTACCGGAAGGGTCTCAAGCAGACCGCCGAGATGGTGACCCCGCCCGGCTACATGTCGCCCGGCTCGCTGCGGGGCGTGCTGTCGTCGGGGCTGCGGTCGCTCGGCGGGCTCTCCTACGAGGACCTGCTCGCCAACGGCCAGGCGGTCGTCGGTTCGCCTGCCGCCGTCGCCGACCGGCTGGCCGAGCTGTATGAGAAGCTTGGCGGGTTCGGACAGCTGATCGGGCTCTTCGCGATCGGGCCGTCCACGCACGAGCAGGTGATGCGCAGCGCGGAGCTATTCGCCGCCGACGTGATGCCGGCGCTCCGCCCGCTGGGCGTCGCCGCGGAGAGGACGACGACCGCATGAGCTCACTTCGCGAGGAACTGCTGGCCGGCATCCGCAGTCACCGCGAGCAGTTCGAGGCCGCCGGGGACCGGGCCGAAGAGCTGCGCACCCTCCCCAACGACGCGGTGGCGACGCTGCGCGCGCTCGGCCTGTTCTGGCTCAAGACGCCGGCCGAGCTCGGCGGCACCCCGCTGGCCCCGGTCGAGTTCTGCGACGTGATCGAGGAACTGGCCTACATCGACACGTCGACGGCGTGGGCGGCCATGATCGGGGCCGGCTGCAACGGGCTGGCCGGCGGCTGGCTGCCCGAGGCGGGCGCGCGGCGGATCTTCGGGCCGGGCGGCTCTGGCACAGCTTCCGGCCGGCCTGCTTCGGGCGGGCCGGCTTCGGGCGGGCCGGCTTCGGGCGGGCGGCCGCTGCCGGTGATCGCGGGCCAGCTGGCGCCGCGCGGCACCGGGGCGCCGACCGCGGGCGGGTACCTCGTCCACGGGCGCTGGGGCTTCTCCAGCGGCATCGTGCACGCCGACTGGCTGATCGGCGCGTTCAAGGCGGACGGCGTGGTTCACCGCGATGCCGGGAGCGCTGACGGGACGGACGGCGGCCCGGACGGGACCGGGTTCGGCCGGATGATCGTCTTCGCCGTCCCCAAGGCCGAGGCCGAGGTCATCGACAACTGGCACGTGGCCGGGCTGCAGGGGACCGGCAGCCTCGACTTCTCCCTGGACGGCACGTTCGTGCCCGCCGAGCTGACATACGAGCTCGGCAGCCCCGCCGTCCGCGGCGGCGAGCTGTTCCGGCTGGGCATGCCCGCGTTCGTGTCCAACGAGGTGCCGCCGCTCGCCATCGGCCTGGCCCGGCGCGCCATCGACGACATCACCGAGCTGGCCGCCCACACCGCCCGTTTCCCTGGCGGGCCCACGGTCAGCGAGCGCGCCGTCTTCCATCATGAGCTCGGCCGGGCCGAGGTCCGGGTCAGAGCCGCCCGGGCGGTGCACCGGGAGGCGATGGCGGCCGCCTTCTCAAGCGCGGTGGCCGGCCGGGCGCCGTCGGAAGAGCAGCAGCTCGCGATCACCACGGCCTCGGTCTACGCCGTCGAGACCTGCGCCGACGTGGTCAGCGAGCTGTTCAAGTTCGGCGGCGGGCGCGCCCTGGCGCTGTCCAACCCGATGCAGCGCCACCTGCGCAACGTGCTCGCCGCCCGGCAGCACGTCGCCCTCTCCGAGGAGAACTACGAGGCGGCCGGCCGCTTCCTCCTCGAGTCCGCCAAGGCCCGCCGGGCCTGACCGGTCAGTGGTGGCCGCCCGCCGCGCTGTGGCCGCCCGCGTCGTGAGCCGCCTCGGTGGCGGCCGAGATCGCGGCCTGGGTGGCCGCGTCGACTGCGGCGCTGACGGCCGCGTCGGTGGCGGCGCGGACGGCCGCGTCCGTCGCCGCCCTGGTGGCCGCGTCGACGGCGGCGTGCTGGGCGGCGGCGGCGCCGTCCACGGCCGCGGTCACGGCCGCGGCGGCCGGCTCGCGTCTGGCGGCATTCCGCAGCCGCTTGCGCGCCGCAGCGCCGGCCCGGCCGGGGAAGACGAACCGCGTCACGTCGATCGCGGAGGCCAGCCCGGCCAGCGCCGCCTGCTCCGGGCCGAGGACGCCTTCGCCCGCCGCGGCTTCCAGCCTGGCGCGCGCCTGGGCCGAACGAGCGGTGTCGATGACCAGCCAGCGGGTTACCGGGATGAAGCCGAGCGCCTTGCGCCGATCGGCGCGGATCGTCCCGGCGGCCTCCGCCCGGGCGAGGTACCGCTCGACCAGCCCGGGGCGGACGCGCTTGACCCAGGCCTTCGCCGTCGGCTCGCGCCACCCGCCGGACATGCTGGCCAGAGCGTCATCCAGCAGCGGGTCACCGGTCACGGCGGGGGCGCGGACCACGATGCGGCCGCGGGCGATATCGACGCGGCCAGCGGCGGCGAGCCGGACCAGCTCGGATCCGGCCAGCCCGAACCGAAGCTTGGCGGGAAGGACGAGCGTCCCGTCGGAATTCACGGCCATCAGCAGCAGATCCTCGCCAAGCTCGTTCATGGCCACGACGATAACCCGCCGCGGCCGGCCGGGTATAGCGCCACAATCGATCGCGGACGCAAAAATTCCGGGTGACGGGCAACCTCAGGCGGTCGGGCGCATCTCTTCTCGGTGAAGCCGAATCCTCGCACGTGCCTGAGGTCTCCTTCCCCGGAGCGGGCGCGGTTTCGTCCGCAGATGCCGGGCGGGACGCCGGCCCGGAAGTGACCGCGCTGTACGAGGCGCATGCGTTCAGCCTGATCAGGCTCGCCTAGGTTGCCCTGAGATCCGTCGCCTCCAGTCGCGCGTAGCCCCCGGCGGGCCAGCAGTGCTTCGGCCGCCATCCGGTACGCGTCGTAGGCGGCGACAAAAGCCCCGTCGAGGTCACCGCCTTCAAAAGCAGCTAACTAGCGGCAGAGGTCGAGATGCTTTGGATTTGCCTTCGGCCGAGGAATTTGGGGAGGCAGGGGCGAGCCGATACGCGGGCTCACCCCTGGCCCCCGGTGAGCCACCATGGGTGCAGAGACTGCTTTAGCTGGTCAAAATCAGCGACGGATGCGCTCGCGATCACTGCGCAGAGACGGTGCGGCGGGCGGAGACTGCGGACGCGAGCGTCCCCAGGGCGGCCTCGGTCATCTCGATGTCGAGGCAGGCGTCGGTGACCGACTGGCCGTAGGTCAGCGTGGCCGGGTCGCCGGGGTTCTGGCGGCCTGCGACCAGGAAGGACTCGAGCATCGCGCCCGCCAGGCCGGTCTCGCCGGCCGCGATCTGCTCGGCCAGCGACTCGGCGACCGAGGTCTGGCGACGGTAGTCCTTGCCGCTGTTGCCGTGGCTGGCGTCCACCATGATCCGGCGCGGCAGACCCGCCGCCGTGATCAGGTCCAGGGCCTTGGCGACGTGGGAAGACGAGTAGTTGGGGCCGCTGCGGCCGCCCCGCAGGATCACGTGGGTGTCGGTGTTGCCGGTGGTCGTCACCACCGCCGCCGCGCCCGCCTCGGTGACGCCGAAGAACGTGTGGCTGGCGGCCGAGGCGCGCAGGGCGTCCACCGCCACCTGAACGTCGCCGTCGGTGCCGTTCTTGAAGCCGACTGGCATCGACAGACCGGAGGCGAGCTGGCGGTGCACCTGGCTCTCGGTCGTCCGCGCCCCGATGGCTCCCCAGGTCACAGAGTCGGCAATGTACTGCGGGGTGATCGGGTCAAGCCACTCGCAGCCAACCGGCAGGCCCGCCGACAAGATGTCGAGCAGCAGGCGGCGCGCGGTCCGCAGGCCGCGGTGCACATCGTACGAGCCGTCCATGCCCGGGTCGTTGATCAGGCCCTTCCAGCCTGTCACCGTGCGCGGCTTCTCGAAGTACACGCGCATCACGATCAGCAGATCGTCGGCGTATCTGGCGCGAAGCTCGGCCAGCCTGGCGGCGTAGTCCAGAGCCGCCTTCGGGTCGTGCACCGAGCACGGGCCGGTGACCACCAGCAGCCGGTCGTCGGCTCCGTCGAGGACCGCGCGAACCTCGGCCCTGGTGGCCTCGACGGTCTGCGACTGAGCGGCGCCGAGCGGCTGTTCAAGGAAAAGCGCGGCCGGGGAAAGCAGCGGCTCGTAGCCGACGATCCTCGTATCGGTGACACGTGACATCGGGTTCTCCTCCCGGGCGCGCCTCGCCCGGGTCATCCGCGAGCCAGCTACGCCCTTGATTGGGACGAAGCAGGTCTGCCTCGTCCCTGGCTGGCTCCGGGTAGTGGTAAGCGCGCGTTACAACAACGCTTGGCTCCACCCGGAGCCAGCGTAAAGCGCCAATACCACTGGGACATGTGGTCGATCATACACGGCCGACGCGGCCGGGGCGGCCGGAGCGGCAGTGGCCGGTCGGCTACGGAAAGCACCGGTGCCCCTCGGGCATCCGGGTTGGCCAAAGTTACTCTTAGTGTCTTGCCGGGTCTCCTGGCTTTTGCCGGGGCGGCGTGTCACGCCGGCGGCGGCACGGGACAGGGGAGATCATCGGCCGATGGACAGCCTCAACCTCGCGGACACGTTCGTCACGTTCCTTGCGCTGATCGGGCCGCAGAAGGTGCTGCTGTCCTTCGGGCGGCTGGCCCGGACGCTCGATGACCACTCGGTCCGCATGGTGGCGGCGGCCACCGCGGGCACCGCCGCGATCATCGGCGTGCTCTGCGCGCTCACAGCCCCGTGGGTGGTCAAGTTCTTCCACATCGGCGCGCCCGAGCTGAACCTGGCGGCCGGGCTGCTGTTCATCATCTACTCAATCGGCCTGGTGCTCGGCATCCACTTCGACAACGAACGCCCGCACAAGGCGCCGGCGGCGACCGCCCCCGGTGACGACGAGGAGGATGACGCTGACCCCTCGCACCCGCTGACCAGCGGGTTCCGCTCGATGCTGCTGCCGTTCGTGGTCAGCCCGATCGCGATCGCGGCCGACTTGGAAGAGTCGATCTCGGCCGGCGGCTGGGGAGGCCGGTGGACGGTGGCGGGCGCGTTCGCGCTCGTGGCCCTGGTGGACATGCTCTTCACCTGGATTTTCGCGCCGCTGCTGCGACGCATGCACGACAGCGTGCTCGAGGTGCTCTCCCGGCTGCTCGGCACGCTGCTCGCCGCCGTCGGCGTCGGCGTCTTCCTGGAAGGGCTGACCGAGCTCGGCGTCGTCCTGCACGGGCGCTGACGGCCCCAGCGGCCGGTGGCCGAGCGCGTCGCCGCGGGCGCCACCTAGTCGAGCGACATCACCGGGTAATTCCGCCGGCTAATAGCCGGGGCCGCTGATTCCCCTCAGCCCGCGAGAATCGGTGGTCTTGTTATTTTCTGCGATTTTCATTCGACCCAAGCGAACAAAATGATCATAGAAATAACCAAATGTCAATGTATTGAATGAGAATCCGCTGATAGTTAACATCTGGATCAACTGTGGCCGCCACAAGGGGCCACTAAGCCAGAGAGGTCCCCCATGGCCAACCGTCCCCGTAGGTTCCTCCTCTACTCCTTCGCTGCCGTTATCCCGGCAATCGGCCTGCTGGCAGGCACTGCGGCGGTCGCGGGCGCGAGCACGATCAGCGCCCCCGCCGCCACCCATTCCGCCGCGGCCGAGGCAAAGGCGATCGCCGTGTCGGAGATCAAGAAGCTCACGGTCGGGTTCTCCCCCACCGACCACCACGTGGGCATCAAGTCCCCGGGCTTTAAGGGCCTGAGCGACGTCACCTCCACCAACTGGGCCGGGTACGCGAACACCGGCAGCTCCTTCAGCGACGTCAGCGCCCACTGGACCGAGCCGGGCACGACCTGCAGCTCGCGCACGACCTCGCTCGCCGCCTTCTGGGTCGGCATCGACGGGTACAGCTCGGGCTCGGTCGAGCAGGACGGCACGATGATCGAGTGCTATAACCGGACCGCCTACCAGTTCACCTGGTGGGAGATGTACCCGACCAACGACGTCCAGGTCGTCGGCCAGACCGCCGCGGCCGGCGACGCCATCACCGCCACGGTGGTGAGGAGCGGCACCAGCTACAAGCTGACCGTCACCGACGCCACCCACACCGCCGACAGCTTCTCCACCACGCAGACCTGCTCCGCCTCCAGTTGCGTGGACAGTAGCGCCGAGTGGATAGCGGAGGCCCCGACCGGGTCCAGCGGCGTTGAGCCGCTCTCCAACTTCGGGACGTGGACCGCCTCGAGCGCCGCCGTCACCGAGGGCAGCACGGCCGGCAGCATCTCCTCGTTCACCGATGACGAGATCACCATGATCGACAGCTCCGGCGCCACCAAGGCGCTGCCCGGCGCGCTGAACAGCGGCGGGACCGGATTCTCGGTCACCTGGAAGAAGGCCTCCTGACAACGCCTCGCCCCTGAGGCAACCATCCCCATAACCGAGCGAAATGCCAGGCGACGCCGCCTGGCATTTCGTATGCGCGAGCGACGCTGCCGCAGCAATGATCGTGGAAGTTAAGCACCTTATGCCGGCGCTTATCCTCCACCAGGAAAAAGGTTTCCAAGATCATTTGCCCGAGCCGGGGCGGTTGGGGCAGTAGGGGCACCGGGGTTGATGGGAGCGCGATTGACGAAGGTCGCGGGGTTGGCGGGGACGACGAGGTTGATAGGGACGACCAAGCTGATGGGGTGGGGGTGGTGAAGGTGGCGGGCATGGCGGGTGTGCCGGGCCACCCAAAGGCGAGACCCCCGGATGATTTGCGGCGAAGCCGCATCGGGGGTCTGGGGGTCGTCCCCCAGTGAAAAGCTACGAGGCCCTGTCGTGCGCCTCAGCGCACGACAGGGCCTCGCTTCTCGTAGCCCCGACCGGATTCGAACCGGCGTTACCGCCTTGAGAGGGCGACGTCCTAGGCCTCTAGACGACGGGGCCCTACGAGTTGCCGGGGGTTCCGCATCCCCGGCGAGCTAAACGATACCGCCTCCGGATGAGTGCAGCCAACACGAGTCACCTCAGGGGCGGCAAGTATCGGAAATTTCATGACGCGCGGACGAGGCGGACGGCCGCGGCCACCAGGTCGGCGTTACCCCCCGCGACCGAACCGTCGGGCAGGAAGGTCGTGTCCTCGAGGCCGACCCGGATGTCGCGTCCCATCGCCACCGCCGCGCGCATCACGTCCCAGGTGGCCAGGTCGTAACCATGGTGCACCTGCCGGGCGGCAACGCCGAGCCGGGCGAGTTCCGTCGCGGCCTCGGCGGCGGTCGTGACGGCGCCGGCCGGGTTGCGGTCGACGGGCTCCATCAGGACGCGGAGGATCCGGTCGCTGAAGGCGGCCGCGCCGAGCAGGCGCGCGTCTTCCGGCGTCCACACGCCCGCCTCGATCTCGATGCCCAGGTTGGTCAGGAGGTCGGCGAGATTGTTGGTGCCCGGCTCGTTCATGTTGATCGAGGCGTAGTCCGGGCGATCGGGCCCGGTCCACCGGGCGACGAGGTCGAGGCGGCGCGCGACGTCTCCGTTCACGGTCCAGATGCCGGTGGTGACCCCGACCGGCAGCCCGGTCGCGGCCCTGACGGCGGCGACCGCCGCCAGCACGTGATCGGGGTCGAGCGTCTGCGACCCGGCGGCGTCACGCGGGTGCAGATGCAGTGCCTGCGCGCCCCGCTCGGCGGCGGCGAGGGCGTCGGCCGCCAGCTCGGCGGGCGTGAGCGGCACCGCCGGATGCTCCGCCCGCGTGGTGCCACCGTTAAGAGCCGCCTGAACCAGCACGCCCCGCCCTCCGCCCACGGTGAAAGCAAAACGCCCCGGTGCCGACCAGGCACTCAGGGCGCTCAACCTTCTCGGTGTTCGAAAAACCACCGAACGCTGGGGTACCAGGACTCGAACCTAGACTAAC
>DATCGA010000731.1:0-3056 GCA_036509215.1 Trebonia sp. | reverse complement strand
CGTCTCCGCGGTGGTGTGGGCGATCAGCCATCACAACGGCAACGGTCGCTACAGCGACGGCGGTAAGACCGGTGTTCTGGTCTCCTGCGGCGGCGCGCTGCTGATCGGTGGCGCGGACCTGCTGGTGACGTTCTTCTCCGGTGCCGGCGCGGCGCTGCACTGATGCCTGTCGTCGGCGCGGGCGGCGCGCATACCGTCAACATCTGCTGGGGCCCGATCAACGTGGCCTGCACCGCGGCCAAGGACGTCGTCGGGGGCGCCGCGCAGACCGCGGAAAAAGGTCTGCTGGATGTTGTCGCCGGCGCCGTCGGCGACGCCGCCAAAGCGGTCATCGACGGCATGCTGTCCGCGCTGGACGCGACCACCCAAGTCGACTTCAATGCGAACTGGTTTTCGGCCCAAACCAAGGTGATGGCAGTGGTCGCGCTGCCGTTCGTGTTCGCGTTCTTCCTCATTCAGATCATCGGCAGCGTGTTGCGTCGCGAACCCGGCGGCCTCGCGCGCGGCGTCGTCGGCGTCGGTAAGGCACTGCTGGCTGGCGCGGCGGCGATCCCGATCCTGCAACTGACATTGGCGGCCTGCGACCAGATGTGCAATGTCATCGTCGGCGGGACCGGGCAAGGTATCGCCGAGCTCGCGAGAAAGCTGTTCGCGGTGAGCCTGACCAATCCCAGTGGTGGCCCGGTGTTGGTCGTCATCTTGGGGTGCTGGGCGATCGTGTCCGCGTTCTTGCTGTGGGCGGTGCTGCTGTTTCGCAAAGCGCTGCTGCTGGTCACCGGCGCGTTCACTTTGCTCGCGTTCGCCGGCTCGAGTTGGGACGCCACCCGTGGCTGGGTCCGCAAGTGGGTCGAAACCGCGGCCGCCTTGGTGTTCGCCAAGCTCGTCATCGTGGTGGTGCTGGTCACCGGCATCAACGCGATGGGCCTGGCCGGCGGCAACGGCGAGGCGGCCGGGGCGACATTGTCCGACGTCTTCGCCGGTCTGCTGCTGATTACGGTCGCCACCCTCGCGCCGTGGCTGACGTGGAAGTTTGTGCATTGGTCCGGTACCGAACTCGCCCACGACATGCACCAGACAATGGCGCGCTCGCCGCTGCCGGTGGCGGCGAAGAGGAGCGGTCAGGCGATCAAGATGGCCGCCGGCGCCGCAGTCGGCGGCCCGGCCGGGGCGGCGGCCGCAGCCGCCACCAGTGGCCGCGGCCCGTCATCGGCGGCGGCCACCGCCGGCCCCCGGCCGCCGTCCAGCCCGCCGGGCGGTGGGAGCAGCGGCCCGCAGCCGGGCCGCCCACCGAGCCCGTTCGGCTCGCCACGCGGTCCGGGCCGGGCCACCAGCCGTACACCTTCTGGAGGTAACCCGTGACCGAGGCCACTCCCGCCGGGCCGATGACCCGCTTCGGCCGGCTCGAGCGCCGCGGGTTGCTGCTCGGCCTGACCGGTCCGCAGGTCGCCGTCCTTGGTGTCGCGCTGGCGTTGATGGTGTTCGGCATGTACACCCGCGGCGGCGCCGGGTTCGCGATCACCTCCGCGTTGTGGGTGCCACTGGCCGGCGCGGCACTGGTCAGCGTCGGCGGTCGGCCGCTGATCGGCTGGCTGCCGATCCTGGCGCACTGGCAGACCCGCAGCCTGCTCGACCAGACGCAGTTCCGGGTCAAGCCCGGCCGGGTCCGCCAGATCGGGCAGCTCGCCCTACCCGGGGATGCGGCCCGGCTGCGGCTGGTGGTTTCCCCGACCACCGGCACTGCGCTGGTGCACGACCCGGTCGCGCGCACGCTGACCGCGATCGCACAGCTGTCTGCGCCCGCGTTCGACCTGGTCGACACCGACGTCCAGTACGCCCGGGTCGAGGGTTGGGGCCGGCTGCTCGCGAGCCTGAGCCCTTCGTCCGGGGTGGCCAGGGTGCAGGTGCTGGCCCGCACGGTCCCCGAGACCGGCGTCGACCTGGCCCGCTACTGGGCCGAGCACGGGGTGCGCGACGGCTCGTGGGCGTCCCAGATCGTCGCGGACCTGGTCGCCACTGCGCCGTCGCGGGCCCGGCACGAGTCCTACCTGGCGGTCAGCCTCGACGTCGCCCGGGCAGGCGCGATCGGCAAAGCCGCCGGGGCGCTCGAACGGCAGATGACCGCGATCGCTACCGCCGCGTCGCGGGCCGACCTGGCTGTGGAGCGATGGTTGGACAAGTCCGCGTTGGGGTGGGTGCTGCGCACCGCCTACGACCCGGCCGCTGCCGCGCTGGCGCCCGCACCGGCGGGTGACGGCGGGGGGCTGGCGGGGCCGGTGGCGGTGAGTGAGGAATGGGACCGGCTGCGCGCCGACGGCGCGATCCACGCCGTGTACTGGATCACCGAATGGCCGCGCGAGGACAGCCCGGCGACGTTCCTGCAGCCGCTGATCTTCGCCGGCGCCACCCACGCGCTGTCCATCATCCCCACCCCGCAGCCGACCGCGAAGGCCGCGCGCGACATCCGCAAAGCCAAAGCCGACCACCAGGCCGACGCCGGGCAGCGGGCCCGTATCGGTCAGGTCAGCGACGAAGGAATCGACGCCGAATACGCCGACGTCGTCGCCCGCGGGAAAGAACTCGCGGCCGGGCACGCCATGTTGGACTACACCGGCCTGATCAGCGTCACCGCGGGCGACGACGATCAGCTCGACGCCGCCTGCACGGAGATGGAAGTCGCGGCCGCTCAGGCGGGTTGTGAGATCCGCCGCCTTGTCGGCCAACAGTCCCAGGCGTTCATCGCCGCCGCGCTCCCAGTGGCCCGGCGGGTCTCATGAGCCGCACCCGGCTGCACATCACCACGCTGCTCACCGACGCAGGCGCCGACAAGGCCCATCGCCGCCGCGCCCAGACCTTGCAACGCGCCCGACGCAACGCCGACAGCGACACCCGCAAGACCGCCACCCACCGACAGCGTGCGGCCCGGCGCGCCGACATCGCGGCCGCCGCGTCGATCCCGGCGGCCGGCGAACGCCGCCCGCAGGCGCTACGGGCCTGGCTGCCGTTGCGGCTTCCCGCGCACCGCGCAAGCTCCGCGCGGCTCGCCGGCGCCTACCCGT
>DATCGA010000730.1:0-18329 GCA_036509215.1 Trebonia sp. | reverse complement strand
GGTGGCGGGCACGGCGACGATGCGGGCGGCACAAGCCCTGGCCGAGGCGATCGCGGCCCGCGCCGCCAGCGGCGAAGCCGACGACGGGAAGCCGCTCGAGGCCGAGGGCTACTGCGACGGCCGGTCCCGGTCGGTGTCGTTCACCGTCCAGGGGTTCCGGGTTGCGGTCTGCGTCGAAACCGGCGAGATCCGGATGCTGCAATCGGTGCAGGCGGTCGACGCGGGCACCGTGCTCAACCCGGTCCAGCTGCGCGGGCAGGTCGAGGGCGGGGTCGGGCAGGCGCTCGGGGCGGCGCTGTTCGAAGAGGTGCGGCTCGACGCCCAGGGCCGGGTCACCACCCGGGCGCTGCGCGAGTACCACGTCCCGGTGCTGGCGGACGTGCCGCCGACCGAGGTGCTGTTCGCGGCGACCTTCGACCCGTTCGGCCCGTACGGCGCCAAGCCGATGAGCGAGGCGCCGTTCAACCCGGTCGCGCCGGCCCTGGCGAACGCGGTGCGCGACGCGACCGGGGTCCGGCTGACCGCGCTGCCGTTTCGGCGCGACCGCGTCTACGAGCAGCTGAACGCCGAGGCCCGCAACTTCCCGTCTGATATCCAGCCGCCGCATGTCCAGGAGGAGTGACCATGGTCCAGGTCGGAGCCAACCGATACGGCAAGGCCGAGATCCGGGTCGTCCGCGTCGCCCGCGGGGCGGCGCCCGACGGCTCGGACGTGATCCGCGACTGGAACGTGTCCACGTCGCTCTCGGGCGACCTGGACGGCACCCACCTGACCGGCGACAACTCCCAGGTGCTGCCGACCGACTCGCACAAGAACCGGGTGTACGCCCTGGCCAAGGAGCTGGGCGCGGTCGAGCCGGAGACGTTCGCGCTCGAGCTGGCGTCGTTCTTCGTCTCGTCCCAGGAGCCGATCAGCCGGGCCAGGATCTCGGTCGAGGAGTACGGCTGGACGCCGATCGGGGCGACCGGGTACTCGTTCGCCCGGGCGGGCGACCTGGTGCGGACCACGACCGTGGTCCACGACGCCGCCACCGGGACCTCGGTCGTGTCCGGGATCAAGGACCTGGTCGTGATGAACACGACCGCGTCCGAGTTCTGGGGGTTCCCCAAGGACGCGCACACGACCCTGGCCGAGACCAAGGACCGAATCCTGGCGACGGCGGTGAACGCCTCCTGGCGGTTTCGGCCGGACGCCGTCGCAACCGCCGACTGGGCGGCGGTGGCCTCGACCGCCAAGCGGACGATCCTGGGCACGTTCGCGGGCACCTACTCGTACTCGCTCCAGCAGATGCTCTACACGCTCGGCTCGGCCCTGCTGTCGGCGGTGCCTGAGCTCTGCGAGGTCCGGCTGGAGCTGCCCAACAAGCACCACTTCATCGTCGACCTCGCCCCGTTCGGCCTCGAGAACGAGCGCGAGGTGTACCACGCCGACGACCGCCCCTACGGCCTGATCGAGGGTTCGGTCCTAGCGGACGACGCCCCGGAGGCCGGCCTGGCCTGGACCTGACCCCGCATCGGGCTCGATCGTCCATCCGGTCGTCTCGACCCATGTGTCGGTGCAGCTGACGATCCGGCGGTCGGCAATGCTGAAGACGAAGATCGCGTCCTGCCTGAACTGCGCGCCGAGCGCGATCGCGTCCGCCTCGGCGACGCCGATAAGGGCGACGCTCGCCTCGACGTGCGTCCAGGCCGGGTCTCCCCCGTCAGCGGGCCACCAGGTCAGCCCGCGCCGCCGCAGCTCCGACTCAAGTCGCGCCTGCGCGGCGGCGTTCGCCGCATGCGACGCCAGTCGGCCCTCCGGATTGTGCGCCGTGAGCACGTAGATGGGGCGGCCATCCGGATCCGGGTACCGTCCCTCGGTCCGGAAGATCGAATCGGGCTTCAGCCAGCGAACACCGTCCGGTGTCTCGATCCGCACCACGGCCTCGACATAAGCGTCCCACCCGCCGAGCTCCTCGCTCATACCATTGGACAATACTCCCGGCCGACGACCGCGACCCTGGATGGTCTCCGATGACTGGTAGGAGAAACCAGGGTCCGTTCGAGATGAGGATTTGAATTTCTTTGAATTACGCGTTGGCGCGGGAGCGGAAGGTGCGCTGGTAGGCGTGCGGGGTCACCTGATTGACGCGGGTGAAGTGAACGCGGAGCTGGTGCGCGGATCCGAAGCCGCACTGGGCCGCGATGCGCTCGACGGTGTCATCGGTGCTCTCGAGCAGTTCCTGCGCGCGGCGGACTCGCTCGGCGCACAGCCAGTGCAGCGGCGTGGTGCCGGTCGTCTCGCGGAACCGCCTGGCGTAGGTGCGGGGGCTCATCATGGCCCGGCCGGCCAGCTCCTCGACCGTCAGCGGCAGCTCGAGGTGGGCCTTGGCCCAGTCAAGCGACGAGCCGAGGCCGCGGGTGCCGTTGGCGGGGAGCGGCTGCTCGATGTACTGGGCCTGACCGCCGTCGCGGTGCGGCGGGATGACGAGCCGGCGGGCGAGCGTGTTGGCGACCTTGGTCCCGTGGTCGTTGCTGACGATGTGCAGGCACAGGTCGAGCCCGGCGGCCGATCCGGCCGAGGTGAGGATCTGGCCGTCGTCGATGTAGAGCACGTTGGGCTCGACCCGGACGGCAGGCCAGCGGCGGGTCAGCTCGGCCGCGTGCATCCAGTGGGTCGTGACGGTGCGCCCGTCGAGCAGCCCGGCGGCGGCCAGGGCGAAGGCGCCGGTGCAGATCGAGGCGATCCGCGCGCCGCGGTCGTAGGCGGCGCGCAGGGCCTGCAACAGCGCCGGCGGCGGGTCGCCCTGCCGATCGGCGCAGCCGGGGATGATGACCGTGTCCGCCCTGACCAGATCGTCGAGGCCGAGCGGGCTATCGAACAGCAGTCCCTCGGCGGTGCGGACCGGACCGTCCTGGACCCCGCATAGCTGCAGCTCGTACCACCAGGGCACGGTGAAGTCCTGGCGGCCGGCCTCGAACACCTCGCACGGGATGGCCAGCTCGAACATCTGCAGGCCCGGGGTGACGGGGATCGCGATCCGGTGCATGGCAGCAATCTACCCTCAGTTGTCGATTCTGCCACTCGCGTCGGCGGCCGGGCGAGGCCAGGATCGGAGCATGATCAATGGCGGCGCAGCCCTCGACACCCGTACCCGCGTCCAGAGCTGGATCGCGCTTGGCATCGTCTACGTGGTGTGGGGATCGACCTACCTGGCCATCCGGGTCGGGGTCGGGCATCTGCCGCCGTTGCTGATGGCCGGGATCCGGTACATCGTCGCCGGGACGCTGCTGTACCCGATCGCGGCGCGGGCGTCGAGCTGGAACCGCGGGTCGAGCGGCGGCGGGGCACGGCCGGGCGCGAGGGCGTGGCTGGCCTGCGCCGTGGTCGGCGTGCTGCTGCTGTTCGGCGGCAACGGCGGGGTGAGCGTGGCCGAGACGACGCTGCCCTCGGGGGTCGCCGCGGTGCTGGTGGCCACGGTGCCGCTGTGGATGATCGTCTTCGCCTGGCCGGTCGAGCGGCAGCGGGTCACCGCGCGGTCCGCGGCCGGGCTGGCGGTCGGGCTGGGCGGGGTCGCCGTCCTGGTCGGCGGCGGCCTGAGCGGGGGCCGGATGTCGGGCGTGTTCATCGTGCTCGGGGCGTCGGCCGCCTGGGGCTTCGGGTCGGCGCTGAGCCACCGGCTCCCGGTGCCAGGCAACGCGATGCTCGCCGCCGCCATCGAGATGCTGGCCGGGGGCGTGGTGCTGCTGGCGGTCGCCGCCGCCACCGGCGAGTTCTCCCGCGTGCACTGGTCGGCGGTCCCCGCCACCTCGTGGATCGCGCTGGCCTACCTGATCGGGCCCGGCTCGATCCTCGCCTTCACCGCCTACGGGTACGCGCTGTCGCACCTGCCCACCTCCACCGTCTCCACCTACGCCTACGTCAACCCGGTGGTCGCCGTGCTGGCCGGGATCTTGTTCCTGGGCGAGCAGTTCAGCTGGCGCGAGGGGCTGGGGGCGGCGCTGGTGCTGGTCTCGGTCGTCATCATCGTGAACCGGGCGGGCAGCGTGTCCGCGGCGCCCGAGGACGCGGGTCAGGAGCTGATCGAGGGCGGCCCGGTCCGGAGCTGACAGCGGCGCACGCTAACCCCCGGGCGCCGCCGGGGGCCGCAGCAGCCGCAGGATCATCTCCACCGTGCGCTCGATGGGACGGTGCCGCGCCGTGACCGGGTAGACCACGGTGCGGGTGAGCACGGCGCCGAGCAGCATGTCGAACACGTCGTCGGGGTCCACGGCCGGGTCGATGCTGGCGGCCGGCGCCGCGCGCAGGATGTCCTGGAACTGGGGCCGCGCCGACGGGCGCAGGTACGTGTCGGGCAGCCGGGGCGGGCGCGGGGGGCCGGTCCCCTGGTGATAGGCCAGCAGGCCGGCCGCGGCCGCGCGCGCGGCGGGCGCGCTGAAGGCGGCCACGTAGGCGCGGATAAACCGGCGCAGATCGCGCCGGAGGTCCCCGGTCGGCTGGACGGCCAGCGGGCTGAACCCGGGGAACGCGGCCTCCTCGATCAACTCGATTCGTGACGGCCAGCGGCGGTAGAGGGCGGAGGCGTGCACCCCGGCCTGCGCCGCGACGGACACGATCGTCGTCGCCTCGAAGCCGTGCTCCACGAGCAGTTCGCGCGCCGCCGTCAGAGCCCGCTCGCTGATGCTGTCGTCACGCGGGCGGCCGCGGCGACGGAGGGGCTCTGCCATGCCAACGATCGTAGTGGCCGGCCGTCCGGTTGACCGGTCGGCGGCCGGCCCGCCAGAGTCTCTTTTTTTAGGAGGCTATCTCCTATAATCTGATCGCGTGGCGATGATCCCGCACCGAGCGGAAGGGGAAGCAGAATGCGCGCTGCAGTGCTGCGAGGCGGAAGAGTCGAGGCGCGGACCATCGACGACCCGGTTCCGGGACCAGGCCAGCTCCTCGTGCGGTCGCTGGCGTGCGGGATCTGCGCGTCGGATCTGCACTTCATGGATCACCCGGAGGCGGGCGCTGACGACGACAGCGGGATGTCGACCGACGACACGGACGCCGACATCGTCATGGGCCACGAGTACTGCGCCGAGGTCGTCGGCTACGGGCCGGACACGGAACGTCGCCTCCCGGTCGGCACGCGGGTCAGCTCCCTGCCCGTGCTGGCCACCCCGGCCGGCCGCAAGATCATCGGCCAGAACCCCGAGTCGCCTGGTGGCTTCGGCGAGTACTTCCTGCTGGACGAGGCAATCACCCGGGCCGTGGTGTCGGACCTCCCGAGCGAGGTCGTGTGCGTAGCCGACGCCATCTCGGTCGGCTGGTCGGCCGCGTCCCGTGCCCGGCTGGCGGGGGCGGAGGTAACGATGATCATCGGCTGCGGCGCGATCGGCTTGTCGGTGATCGCGCGGCTGAGGGTGTTGGGGGTCGGCCCGATCGTGGCGGTCGACTTCGTCGCGTCCCGGCGCGACACCGCCCGGGCCATGGGCGCCGACGTGACCGTTGATCCGGCCGACAGCTCGCCCTACCAGGCGTGGCGTGGCGTGACGCGGCCGGCTTCCCGGCCGGGCCGGCCCAGCACATGATCGCGATGGCTGGCCGGGCCGGCTGCGTGGTGTTCGAGTGCGTCGGCGTCCCCGGGGTCCTCGACTCGATTATCTCCGGGTGCGAGCGCGGCACCCGGATCTTCTCGGCCGGCGGCCCGCCGGAAGGCGATCACCTGCACACCCTGACCGCCAAGCGGAAGGGCCTCAACATCCAGTTCGGCGGCGGCCCGCTGCCCGCCCACTGGAACGAGGCGTTCGAGGCGGTCTGCTCGGGCGACCTCGACGTCACGCCGATGCTCGGCCGCTCCGTCGGTCTCGACGAGGTGCCCGCCGCGCTCGACGCCGCCCGCGACGCCAACGGCCCCGCCCGCATCATCGTCGTGCCGTGACCAGCCTGCGAACGCAGGGAAATGCGGGAATGACCCCGAAGGGGACCTTGCCGGATGAGCGAGATCGACGAACTGCGGGCCGCGGTCGAGGCGCTGGCGGCGAGGGTCCGCGCCCTCGGCGATCAGGCCGAGATCACGCAACTGGTCGCCCAGTACGGCCCGGCCGTGGACAGCGGATCGGGTGCGGCCGCGGCGGCGCTGTGGACCGACGACGGCACCTTCGACGCGGTCGGGCACCTGACGATGCGCGGCCGCGGCGACATCGTCGGCATGGTCGATGGCGCGGGCCACCAGAGCCTGCTGGGCGGCGGCTGCGCTCACGTCCTGACCGTGCCGCACGTCGTGGTCGACGGCGACGAGGCGACCGGCCGCAGCTACGCCCTGCAGCTGGGACTCCGGCGCCGGGCGGTACTGGGTGTACCGGGTCTCGGCCAACACCTGGCGCTGGGTGCGGACGCCGCACGGCTGGCGCGTCGCCGAGCGGGTCAACGCGGGCCTTGACGGCACGCCCGGGCACCGCGAGATGCTAGCGCCGCCGGCGTGACCAGGCCGCTTCGCATCCCAGTGGAGGAACAATGAAGATCGGGTTCATCGGGGCGGGCCGCATGGGCCGTCCGATGGCAGGCCGGCTGGCGGCCGCCGGGCACGACGTCAGCGTCTTGGCCCGCGGGCCGCAGGGCCGTGCGGCGGCCGAGGCCGACGGGCTGACCTGGGTCGATACCGTGGCGGCGACGGTGCGCGAGGCCGACGTGGTGGTCACCGTGGTGCTGACGGACGAGCAGCTGCGGTCCGTCTGCCTGGACGCCGGCGGAGCGATCGCCGCGATGCGGCCGGGTGCGGCCATCGTCCAGCACACCACCTGCGATCCGGCGACCCCGCAGCTGATCGCCGACCGGGCCGCCGAACGCGGCATCGGGGTGCTCGACGCCGCGCTGTCGGGCGGACCGCACGACATCGCCGCGGGCACGCTGACGCTCTGGGTGGGGGGCGATGAAGCCCTGCTGATGCGGCTGCGCCCCGTCCTCGGGGCGTACGCGTCGCCGATCATGCCGGTCGGGCCGCTCGGCAACGGCCAGCGGGTCAAGCTGGTGAACAACGCGCTGTTCGTGGCCCAGGTCGGGCTCGCCATCGACGCGGTCCGGCTGGCGGGATCGCTGGAGATCGAGGAGCAGGCGATCCTGGCCGCCCTGCAGCACGGCAGCGGCGCCAGCCGCGCTTTGGGCGTCGTCGCCCGCGGCGGATCGGTCGACGCGGTCGCGGACCGCCTGGCCGACCTGATGCGCAAGGACGTCGCCGTGGTGCGGGAGGTCGCGCAGCGGGCGGGCGCCGACCTCGGGATCATCGGGACCGTCTTGTCGTCGGACGCGGTCGAGGAGAAGGTGCTCCGCCCGACCGCCGCGGCTAACCCGCACAGAAAGGAAGCACAGGATGACCAGTAGCCTGACAAGCACGTACGGACCGTGGGGCATCGTCGCCGGAGGGTCCGACGGCGTCGGCGCCGCCTTCGCGGACGGCATGGCCGCCCGGGGGATGAACGTCGTGCTGGTCGCGCGCCGTGTTCCGGTCCTCGAGGCGTCCGCGGCCGGCATCCGGGCGCGGCACGGGGTCGAGGTGCGCATCGTCGGGCTCGACCTCAGCGCCCCGGACGCGATGGCAAAACTCGCGGAGGCGACGTCGGGCCTGGAGGTCGGGCTGTTCGTGTACAACGCCGGCGGCGACGACCGCAGCGCCGCCTTCCTCGAGAAGGACCTGGCGGAGCACCTGGAACTTGTCAGCCGCAACTGCGTCAGCGTGCTCGAGGCGGCGCACCGATTCGGCGCCCCGATGGTAGCCCGCGGGCGCGGCGGCCTGGTGCTGGTGACGTCGGGCGCGGCCTGGGCCGGCGGCGCCACCCTGGCCGCCTACGGCGCCACCAAGGCGTTCGACCTGATCCTGGCGGAAGGCCTGTGGGCGGAATGGCGCGGCAGCGGGGTGGACGTGCTCGCTCTCGTGCTCGGCCGGACCGACACCCCGTCACTGCGCCGGGTGATGGACGCGAAGGGCGAGCCCTACGGCACGCTGGCCGACCCCGCCGACGTCGCCGAGGAGGCGCTGAGCCACCTGGCCGACGGGCCGACCTGGATCTACGGCAGCGCCGACCCATCCGGCGGCGCGCCGACGGCCGCCCTGAGCCGTCGCGAGGCCGTGCTGATGATGAGCCGCGGCGCCGCCGCCGGTAAATGAGTGGCGGCCGTCCGGAGCGTGCGCGCACAGTGGGCGTATGCCTCAGGACTACTTCGGCGAGCGGATAGCGCAGACGTACGAGGCCAAGTGGCCGGAGCTGTTCGATCCGGCCGGATCGCGCTGCCGCTCAGCCGCCGAGGCGTCCGGGTTCAGCGCATCGACCTGGCCCCGGCGATGGTCGCGCGGCTGCGGGCGGCGCCGGGCGCGGCCGACGTCGCCGTCGCGATCGGCGACTTCGCGACGACCCGGGTGCGCGGGGCCTTCTCGCTCGTCTACCTGGTGCGCAACACGATCACGAACGTGACCGCCCAGGAAGAGCAGGTCGCGTGCTTCAGGAACGCGGCGGCGCACCTGACGCCGGGTGGCTGCTTCGTGATCGAGAACTACTACTGGATGTCGGACGGCCAGTACGAGTCCCGCTCCACCCCGCACCGCTACCTCTGGCCGGCCGAGCTGGACCTGATGGCGCAGCTGGCCGGGATGACGCTGCGCGAGCGCTGGGCCGACTGGCACCGCGCCCCCTACACCAGCGACAGCACCAGCCACGTCTCGGTCTGGCAGCGGGACCGCTGAGGAGCGCGGCCGCGCACGGTGCGGCAACAGGCCACTGCGCAGAGTGCATTAAGTGGTGGTACGGCACAATAAAATAAACGAGACGACTCGCGACCGCCCCCCGCCTTGGCAGGAGACTGGAATGCGCAGACAGGACGTAACCATCCGGGTCAGCCCGAACTCGCTGGCCACGGCCGTCCCGTTCTGCGTCATGGCCGTGGTCTTCTGCTTCGACCTGGTGGTCGGGACCCAGGTCGGGTTCCTGTCGCTGCTGTCGCTCGGGCCGGCGCTCGCCCCGGTCTCCCTGGGGCCGGTGCGGACCATGCTGACCGGCGGCGTGGCCATTGTCCTGAGCTTCCTGGTCGCCGCCCTGGGCGGGATCGCGTTCTCGACCCACGCCCTCGAGTCCTGCGCCACGATCGCGGGCGTCACGGTGGCGGGCGTGATCGCCAGCGCCGCCCGCCAGCGCAAGGAGAGGGAGCTGGTCGACGTGCGGGCCGTCGCTGACGTCGCCCAGCGCGTGCTCCTGCACCGGGTGCCGCGCGAGGTCGGCCGACTCCGGATCGCCGTCCGCTACATCTCGGCCGCCGCGGCGGCGCGGATCGGCGGCGACCTCTACGACGTCGTCGCGGTGGCCGGAACCGCCCGGCTGATCGTCGCCGACGTGCAGGGCAAGGGCCTGGCCGCCGTCCAGACGGCGGCCGTGGTGCTGGCGGCGTTCCGCGAATCGGTCTATGACGAGCCGGATCTGGCCGCGATTGCCTCGCACATCGAACGGAGCCTTGAGCACCAGGCGCAGGGCGGCCGGTTCGTGACCGCGATCATGGCCGAGATACCCGCCAACGGCACCGAAATCCGCCTGCTGAACTGCGGCCATCCCGCGCCGTTGCTGCTCAGCGGGGACAAGGCGATGTTCGCGGAGCCGTTGGAGGCCAGCCTGCCGCTGGGGCTGGGCGACCTCGACCCCGGCGTGCGGAAGGAGCACACCGCCCCGTTCGGCCCGGCCGACCGGATTCTGTTCTACACCGACGGCATCAGCGAGGCCAGGGACACGTCGGGTGCGTTCTACCAGGTCGACCAGTGCGGACGGCTGCTTGACGGCCCGGATCCGACGACGGCGCTTGATCGGCTCTATGACGACGTGCTCCGCCACGTCGGCGGCCACCTGCACGATGACTCCGCTGCGCTGTTCATCGCCCGCCAGGGCTGAGGCGGGGTGAGCAGGTTCGTCCTGCCGGCGCGGGGGCCGTTCTCGCTGGCAGCCAGCGCCCGGTTCCTTGAGGGCTTCGGGCCGGCCGCGTTCGACGGAGCGGCTGGTCGGCCGCTGGAGCTGGCATTCCCGGTGGACGGGGTCTGGCAGACGGTCGGCGTGCGGGTGCGCGAGCACGGCGACGGGGTGGAAGGCGAGATCGTCAGCCCGGCCGCGGCCGGGGCGGAACTGCTCGGGGCCGTGCGCGACCAAGTGGCGCGGATCCTGTCGCTGGACGTGGACGGGGCCGGGTTCCCCGCCGTGGGCGAGCGTGATCCGGTCGTGGGTGGGCTGCAGCGTCGCTACCCGGGTCTGCGCCCGGTCCTGTTCTGGTCGCCGTATGAGGCCGCCGCCTGGGCCATCATCTGCGCTCGGATCGGGATCCGGCAGGCGGCCGGGATCAAGGCGCGGATGGCCAGGGAGCTCGGCGAGGCGGTTGCCTTCGGCGGCCGAACGCTGTCGGCGTTCCCGGCGCCGCAGCGGCTCGCCTCCCTGGACGGGTTTCCCGGGCTGGCCGGCCGCAAGCCGGAGTGGCTCCGCTCGCTCGCCGTCGCCGCCCTTGACGGCCGTCTCGACGCCGCCCGGCTGCGCGCCCTGCCCGCGCCGGAGGCCCTGGCGGAGCTCAAGGAACTGCCCGGCATCGGGGACTTCTCGGCCGAGCTGGTGCTGCTGCGCGGTGCGGGGGTCCCCGATGAGATCCCCCGCCACGAGTCCCGGCTCGCCCGTTCGGTCGCCCTCGCCTATGACCTGCCGGGGCCGCCGGCGGCGGGCGAGCTCGCGCGAATCAGCGCCAACTGGGCGCCGTATCGGACCTGGACCACGCTGTTGCTGCGCACGTACCTGGAAGATGAGACGGGCGAGATCGCCGGCCAGCGGGCTTCCGGCGGGCGGGCTTAGTCGCGGGCGTGAGCCCGGAGGAAAGCGCCCAGGGCATCGTTGAACTCGGTCTCCGCTTCCAGGTTGGGCAGGTGGCCGACGCCGTCGATGATGAGCGTCTCCGGGCGCTTGAGCGAGGCGATGATCTCGGCCGTCACCGCGTCGTCGGACCACGGGTCGGCCGAGCCCGCGCAGACCAGCACGGGGATGTCGAGCCCGGCCAGCAGGGGCCGGTAGTCGGGTCGTCCGGCCCGGCCGCGGAGCGCCGCCGCCGCGCCGGCGGGCGGGGCCGCGTCCATCATGGCGTCGACGCGCTCGCGGACGGCCGGCGGGCAGGCCGGGCCGTAGAGGCCGGTATGCATGTAGTCCACCAGAACGGCCAGGCCGTCGCGCTCGATCGCCTCGGCTCGCTCGAGCCGGGTCGCCCGGTCCTGGGGCGACGGCGGTTGCATGGTGGTGGCGACCAGGCCGATCGCCCAGTAGCGCTCCGGCCTGAAGGCCGCCAGTTCCATTGTGACCAGGCCGCCCATGCTCAGCCCGACGACCGCGGCGCGATCGATCCCGAGGCCGTCGAGCAGCTCCTCGACGTCGGCGGCGTACTCGCGCATCGTCACCAGGCCCGGCGTGACCGGGCTGCGGCCGAAGCCGCGCAGGTCGGGCGCGATGACCCGGAACTGGCCGCGCAGGGCCGCGAGTTGCGGCGCCCACAGGGTGCGGTCGAACGGGTGGCCGTGGATCAGGACCACGCAGTCGCCGCGGCCGGCATCGTCGAAGGCGAGTTTCACCCGGCGAGCCTAGCCGCGGGACCGGTGCGCAGCCAGCAGTTATTCGGTCAGGACTTCAGCCAGGCGAGCAGGTCGCCGTTGATCGTCGGCGCCTCGGTGGTGGGCATGCCGTGCGGGAACCCCTTGTAGGTCTTCAGCGTCCCGTTCTGGACGAGCTTGGCCGACAGGGGCCCGGCGTCGGCGTAGGGGACGATCTGGTCGTCGTCGCCGTGCATGACCAGGACGGGGACGGAGATCTTCTTGAGGTCCTCGGTGAAGTCGGTCTGGGAGAACGCGACGACGCCGTCGTAGTGGGCCTTGGCCCCGCCCATCATGCCCTGCCGCCACCAGTTGTCGATGATTGGCTGCGAGCGCTTCGCGCCGGGACGGTTGTAGCCGTAGAACGGGCCCTCGGGCAGGTCACTGTAGAACTGGGTCCGGTTAGCCGCGAGCTGCGCCTGGAGTCCGTCGAAGACCTCCCTGGGCGTGCCGCCCGGGTTGGCGGCGGTCTTGACCATGATCGGCGGCACCGAGCTGATCAGCACCGCCCGCGCCACCCGGCGCTCGCCGTGCCTGCCAATGTAGCGGGTGACCTCGCCGCCGCCGGTGGAGTGCCCGATATGGACGCAGTCGTGCAGGTCGAGATGCTCCACGACCGCCAGTAGGTCGTCGGCGTAGTGGTCCATGTCATGCCCGTCGTTGGTCTGAGTGGACCGGCCGTGGCCGCGGCGGTCGTGGGCGATGACCCGGTAGCCGTGCAGCAGGAAGAACATCATCGCGGTGTCCCAGTCGTCGGCCGACAGCGGCCACCCGTGGCTGAACACCAGCGGCTGCCCCGAGCCCCAGTCCTTGTAGTAGATCTCGGTGCCGTCGTTCGTGGTGATCGTGCCCATGCGCCGCCTCCGTTGTTGTCGACCCGGTGATACCGCACCGTTATCTTCGACAGGCTAACCCAGCGCGCCTTCTGTCATCACGCGGGGCCACCAGGCGATTACTATTCGTCCAGGTCTGGCGGCTTATGCACCGTGATTAGTACAATTTCGGCGTCGGTCGCTGGCGCCCGCACCGCCGCCAATGGGCGGCAGGGACAGACGGGGGAGACGGATGACCGAGCTCATCGCCGGCACTCATGAGTCCGACACGCACCAGAAGGCGCTGCGGATCAACCTCGATCCGCGCTGGTACGGAACGGTGGCCGAGATCGGGGCGGGCCAGGAGGTCGTCCGCTGGTTCTTCCGGGTGGGCGGCGCGGCCGGCACCGTCGCGAAGTCGATCTCCGCCTACGACATGGCGGTCAGCGACGCCGTCTACGGCAAGGTGGACCGGTACGTCTCGGCCGGGCGGCTGCAGGGCATGCTCGACCACGAATTCCAGCTCAACGTCGACCGGCTCGACGACGAGCGCGGCGACGAGAACTGCTTTTTCGCGTTCGCCGACACGGTGGTGGCGCGCAGCTTCCGCGGCGGCAACGAGTGCCACGGCTGGATGGGGGTGAAGTTCCAGGCCCAGCCGCACGACGAGCCCAGCCAGATCGTCATGCACGTGCGGATGCTCGACGTCGAGGCGTTCGCGCAGCAGGAGGCGCTCGGGATCGTCGGGGTGAACCTCCTCTACGGCGCCTTCTTCCAGCATCACGAGCCGGACAAGCTGATCGAGAGCCTGCTCGACCGGCTGACCACCGGTCGGATCGAGATCGACATGATCCAGTTCCGCGGCATCGAGTTCCGGAAGGTCGACAACCGGCTGATGGCGCTGAAGCTCGTGCAGGTCGGGCTCAGCGGGGTGGCGATGTTCGGCCCCGATCGCGAGGTGCTGCAGCCGAGCGAGGCGCTGCGCAAGAAGGCGGTGCTGGTCGAGCGGGGCAGCTTCCGCCCGCCCACCCACGTGAACGTCGACATGCTGGAGACGGCCAAGGCCCGGTTCTCGGAAGATCCCGCAGTCGCGGGAAAGCCGGTGCTGGCGCTGACCGAGATCACGATGCGCAACCTGCTCTCGGGCGGGGCCACCGACGTCGACCGGCGCGACTTCCTCGCCCGCGCGGAACTGCTCGCCGCGTGCGGGATGACCGTGCTGATCACCAACTACTTCGACTACTTCCGGCTGGCCGCCTACATCGCCGAGCGGACCAGCGAGCGGATCGGCATCGTGATGGGGGTGCCGAGCCTGATCGACCTGTTCGACGAGAAGAACCACGTCCAGCTGCCGGGCGGGATCCTGGAGAGCTTCGGGCGGCTGTTCAAGAACGACCTCAAGCTCTACGTCTACCCGCTGCAGCCCTCGCCCGCAGCGGAGCTGAAGACCGTGGACGACATCGAGGTCGGGCCGGAGCTCCAGCCGCTCTACGACTACCTGGCCGGACGGGGCAGCTTCGTCCACCTCGACAACTACCGGCCCGAGTTCCTGTCGATCTTCAGCCGCGACGTGCTGCGGCGGATCGCCGCGGCCGACGACTCCTGGGAGGCCATGGTCCCGCCCGCGGTGGCCGAGCTCATCAAGCGCCGCGGGTTCTTCGGCTACGCCAAGGCCGACCGGTACTGACGGCGGCCGCCGCCAGGCGGCCCGCGCGGCGCACCGATGAGTCCCGGCGGCACGGGCAGTCTGCCTGAGTATGACGGTGCTAATGGAAGGGATCGTGTTCGGCGAGTCGCCGCGCTGGCACGACGGCAGGGTCTGGTTCTCCGACTGGGGCGCCCACCAGGTGATCGCGCTCGATCCCGACGGCCGCTCCGAGGTGATCGTCAGCGTGCCGTCGTTCCCGATGTGCATCGACTTCCTGCCCGACGGCCGGCTGCTGGTGGTGGACTCGGCCCGGCGGCGGCTGCTGCGGCGCGAACCCGACGGGTCGATGGTCACCCACGCCGACCTGGCCCCCTTCTCGCTCAAGCCGTGGAACGAGGTCGTGGTCGACGCCGACGGCAACGCCTACGTCAACAACACCGGCTACGACTTCCCCGGCGGCGAGCCCGCGCCCGGCAGCGTGGTGCTGGTCACTGCGGCCGGCGCCGTCCGCATGGTCGCCGGGGACCTCGCGTTCCCGAACGGGATGGCGATCACGGCCGACGGCGGCACGCTGGTCGTCGCGGAGTCCCACGCCAGCCGGCTGACGGCCTTCGACATCGGGCCCGACGGCGGCCTTGACCGCCGCCGGGGGTGGGCCGACACCGCCGGCGACCACCCGGACGGGATCTGCGTCGATGACGAGGGCGCGATCTGGTACGCCGACGTGGCGACCGGGCGCTGCGTCCGGGTGCGCGAGGGCGGCCAGGTGCTGACGGCGGTCGAACTTGACCGGGGCGCCTTCTCCTGCACGCTCAGCCGCGGCGACCAGCCCCGGCTGTACGTGGTCGGCCAGCAATGGGGCGGACCGCAGGCGGCCGAGCCGACCGGGCGGGTCGTCGTGTTCCCGGCCCCCGCCCCCGGCGCGGGGAAACCGTAGCCGATTCCCGCGCTCCCGCCCGTCGTCAGCGTTTGCGCCGGCGACGAGACCGGCCGCACGATGTTGCAGCATCTCTGGCTAGCCCCGGAGCAGGCCGACGGCCGACGACGGCGCGGCTGCTCCCTGATCACGCGCCATGGGCGAGGACGACCAATGTGTGCTGAAAGGGCGGGCGTTTCCGACGATCCCCGGCGCCCAAGGGCACCCCGCGACCCGAACGGCACACGCTCATGGCTGGAGGGCTCGGTGGAGGCCGGATCGCGTGGCCATTGGTGTTGGTGGTGCACGAGTGGTGTGGGTCGGGCGTGGGCGGCGTGGGGTTACGGGCCGGATGGGGCTACGAGGTGAGGTTGTTCGGGTTGAGAAATAGCCGGTTATAGAACATCAAATGCGGCGTTGATAATGCACCGCGATAACGGCGGCGGAATGTATTCCGATTATTCGACGGACGGCGGATGACCTGCTGACTTACTGTTTCTAGCGAGCAACTTGGGGTGTGCGTAACGAACCCCATCCGACCTATTAGCGCAGCCGCATAAGGAGCAGAATATGGCACACGTCGTCGCGGGTGTCCTCCGCCGGGGCGGGCGGGCGATCAGGTCCCTCGGCCCGGCCACCGTCGCGGTGACCCTCGCGCTGATTATCGGCGCGGCCGGGTTCGCCGACGCGGCGACCGGCGGGACCTTCCTGCTCGGGAGGACCAACACCGACAACGCGACCTCGGTCCTGACCGACACCACCGGGATACCGCTGTCGCTGAACGCGCCGTCCGGCAAGTCACCGCTCTCGGTCAACAGCACCCTCCAGGTCAACCGCCTCAACGCGCAGTACGTGGGCGGCCAGAGCGCCAAGCAACTGCAGGCGACCGGCGGGGTCGGGCTCACCGCCCCGGCGGTCGACATCCCGCTCCCCACGCAGGTCACGACCGAGGTCGCCGCCACCGGCGAGCTCGCGGCCGGGACCTACTACGTCTCGGCCACCGCGATGCTCTACGCGGGCGGGACGAGCCCGATCTACTGCCGGATCAACGGCGCCCCGACCAACTGGGGCGGCGGCTCCGGCAGCAACTACCTGCAGGCGGCCGAGACCGCCGACGTCACCGTGCCGGCCAACACGGTCCTGACCGAGGTCTGCTACGCCTACGGCACCAACCAGCTGGCGTACGACGCCGCGATCATCGCGATCAGGATCACTTCCAGCAGCACGGGGACCGTGCCGACCCAGCTCCCCCGCCACATCGTCCCCGGCCTGCGCAAGCGCTCGCACGTGGGCGAGCCGCCCAGAAGCTGACCGCGGCTTCGCCTAGCGGACGACCTGGGCCTGGTTATGCAGGCTGGCCAGGTCGGCGGCGGCGCGGCCGGACGTCCAGCCCTCCGCGTCGGTCGCCCGGACCGACCGGCTCCTGGTGAGGGCGGAACCGAACATCTCGTCCACCGCGTCGTCGACCGCCTGGTGGCGCGCCGCGAGGAAGGGCACCAGGTCGGTGCCCTGCCTCGCGGCGACGTCGTTTCTGGCGCCGTCGCCGGCCGGGCCGGCCGCCGCGGCCCGCTGCTCCTCCACCGCCGCCTGCTCGGCCTGGTCGGCCGCCCCGGACAGCCGCTCGCCGACCCGGACCGCGTAGGCGAGCAGGAACGACTGGCGGAAGGCCCGGGTCCTGGACCGCCCGGCGCCGTCCCGCTTGCCGCCGGTCCGCAGCATCGCGGTGTCGGCCTGGACGAGCAGCGAGGTGAACAGCAGCTCGACCGCGTCCAGGTCAGCCGGGAAGCCGATGACCGTGACCAGGCCGAGCTCCCTGGACCAGACGACGCGGCAGCGGTTGGCCTGCGCCACGATCTGCAGCAGGGTCGCCTTCGGCGCCTCGTAGGGATTGTCGACCGCGATGCGCCGACCGCCCGGCGTCTCCGCCTGCCCGGTCGCGGCCGCCAGCAGTGCGTGGTCGATGCTGTACTTGGCCATCAGCTCCTGCGCGCGGCCCGAGAGCGCCTCCGCTTCCTCGGCGAACTCGGTCGATTCGGCCTTGGCCAGCAGCGCGCGGATCCTGCTCAGCATCCGCTCGTCGGCGGGCGCCGTGGTGGCCGGCCCGGTGGCGGCGACGGTCCGCTCCCTGGCGGCTGCCCGGGCGGTGCCGGGCAGCGGGAGGAGCCGCTCCACTGCGGGCAGATGCCGGAACGCGTGCAGCGTCTCGATCGCGGTGGCGACGGTGCCGATGAACTCGGCGTCGCGGCCGAGCGCGTACCAGGCGCCGAGGTAGTCGGCGTCGCTCCCCCACCAGGCGCCGGCAGCGGGGGCGGCGGCCTCGAGCGCGACCGCCTGGGCGGCCCAGTGGGCGTCCACAGTGGCGGCCGGGTAGCCGAGCATGTCGGCCGTGATCATGTCGGCGACCATCGCCCCGTGATCGGGCGACAGCTCCCGGCCGACGTGCCTGGCCAGCTCGGCCGGCTGCCAGCCGCGCTGCCAGGCGGTCGCCACCGACGCCCGCAGGTACCCGACGATCGTCCGGCTGACCGCGCGTGTCCAGCCTGGCGTCCGTTCGATCGCGACTGGGTCGAGGTGGCGGCCGTGGGCGTCGGCGCGGCCGTCGCAGACCGCTTGCACGGCCGCCCCGATGGCGGCCGCGACGTCCTCAGGCGACGGGGCGGCGCCCTGGTCAGACGCGGACGCGGGCCCCGGCGTCGGTGAGCGCCTCGGAGAGCTCTCGGCCTGCGGAGCCCGCGTGCGGTCCCGAGACCCCTTCGCCTGCCGCGCCCGGCCTGCCTTCGCCATGCGAATCAGGCTAGCCGAGCAGCTCGGCGGGCCGGGCCGCCGCAGTGCTAGCCGAGCAGCTCGGCGGCGCGAGCCGCCGCGTGGTGCAGGAGCGGATCGGGCGTCTCGGCGTCCAGCCGCAGGCAGGCCTCGGTCAGCTTGATCGCGTGCTCGTCACCGGTGGCCACGGCGCGGTCGGTCAGCTCGTCGGCCGACGGGGCCGGCCCGGCCGGCAGCGGCTCGGGGGTGATCCCGGCGGTGTAGACGGTGTAGAGCGCGGCGCCGACCTGCCAGAGCGCGTCGTAGGTGGGCCGCGCGACCTCGGCCGGCAGCAGCGGAAGGACCGAGCGCGCGGCGACCGGGGCGGTGACCGAGTGCAGCAGCGCGATCGGCCGCGCGCGCCCGTACGCCAGGAAGACCCGGGCGAACTCGCGGGCCAGCGCGGCCAGGTCGGCGGGCACGTCGGTCGGTCCGCGCAGGGCGCCGACGGCGGCGGCGAATCCGGGCTGGCCGGCCAGCTCCGCCTTGAGCGTTTCGAAGATCAGGCCTGCGGCCGGCGCGCCGCTGGCGACCGGCAGCCCGCCG
>DATCGA010000729.1:0-2752 GCA_036509215.1 Trebonia sp. | reverse complement strand
ATCGCCAGTCCGTTCTCCGGTTCACCCACCACAACAAAGCCTCTTCACGATGTGGAAGTTTTCTTCGTCACCGTGTTAGACCTTACCGCCGGGCCTGCGGCTACGGCAGCTGGACCAGGGTCAGGAAGAAGTCGTCGATCTGCCTGATCGCGGCGATGAAGTTGTCGAAGTCGACCGGCTTGGTCACGTACGCGTTCGCGTGCAGCTTGTAGCTGCGCAGGATGTCCTCCTCGGCCTGCGAGGTGGTCAGCATCACCACCGGCAGGACGGCGAGCTCCGGATCCTGCTTCAGCTCCGCCAGCACCTCGAGGCCGGACAGCCGCGGCAGGTTGACGTCGAGCAGGATCAGCCCCGGTCGGGGCGCATCGGCGTAGGGCCCGGTCCGGCGAATGAACTGGAGGGCTTGTTCGCCGTCGGTGACCACGTGTAGCGGGTTATTTATCTTGTGGAACTCGAAGGCCTCCCTGGTCATGAGGATGTCGCCCTCGTCGTCCTCGACCAGGAGCACATCGACCAGCTTGGCTCCAAGCCGGTCAGCCATCGGTCCCATCGGTCCCATCGGTCCCCTCGCTCTCCTCATCGCCGGTGAGTGCCGGCACGGTGAAACGGAAAGTGGCGCCGTCGGCGACCCCGGTATCGAGCCAGATCCGGCCACCGAAGTACTCCACGATCTTCCGGCACATCGCCAGGCCGATGCCCGTACCCGGGTAGGCGGCCCGCTCGTGCAGGCGCTGGAAGATCAGGAAAACGCGGTCAGCATACTGCGGCTCGATCCCGATTCCGTTGTCGGTGACGGAAAACGACCAGAATGCGCCGTCGCGCTCGGCCGTCACGACGATGCGCGGCGGACGCTCGCCGGTGAACTTCAGCGCGTTGCCGAGCAGGTTTTGGAAGACCACCGCCATCAGCGTGAGCTGGCCCCGCACCACCGGCAGCGGCCCGGCCTCGATCACGGCGCCGGCGTCGGCGATCTGGGTGGACAGGTTCGCGGTGGCCGCCGCCAGCGCCTCGTCGCAGGCCACCGGGCCGAGCTCCTCGGCCGACCGGCCCGCCCGGCTGAACGCGAGCAGGTCGTTGATCAGCACCTGCATCCGCTTGGCGCCGTCCACCGCGAAGTCGATGTACTGGTCGGCCCGCTCGTCGAGCTGGCCGCCGTAGCGGCGCTGCAGCAGCTGGCAGAAGCTGGTGACCTTCCGCAGCGGTTCCTGCAGGTCGTGCGAGGCCACGTAGGCGAACTGCTCGAGCTCGGCGTTGGAGCGCTGGAGCTCGGTCGCGTGCTCGGCGAGGGCCTCGTTCGCCTCCTGCACCGTCGCCAATTCCCGCAGGATGCGCAGGCGCATCGTGTTCATGTCGGCGGCCAGGCCGCGGATCTCCCTCGGCCCGGTCCGCGCGACCTCGTGGCCGAAGTCACCGTCGGCGACCCGGCGCGCCTCGGCCGCGAGCCGGTGCACCGGGCGGATCGCGGTGTTGCGCAGCACCAGCGCCAGGCCCGCGACGACCAGCACGAGGCCGATCGCGATCGCGAGCAGCGCCACGTGCAGCTCGTCCGAGGCATCGTCGAGCGAGGTCAGCGCCTGGCCGCGGGTGGCCGCGACGTCAGCCTGGAAGACGCCGAACCTGACCCGCAGGGCGTCGAACTCCGTCTTCCCGGCAAGGATCTTCGGGGTGATCACCGGCTTGCCGCTGGCCTGGATCTGCTTGATCGTCGGCTCGGCGTAGCGGGTACGCCAGTCGTGCGCCTGGGTCAGCGTCGCCTTGAGCTCGGCGGCGCTGGCGGCGGGGAGCTGCGGCGCGAGCCGGTTGAGTTGGCTGGCGGCGACCTTCTCATCCGCATAGCCCTGGTTGTAGGGGGTGAGGAAGTCCGCCTGGCCGGACAGCGCGTACCCGCGTACCCCGGTCTCCTGGTTCAGCAGCGCGCTGTAGAGCTGCTGCGCCGCCAGCGCGGCCGGGTCGAGCGTGGTCTCGATCCGCTGCCGCTCGTTATCCAGGTGGCCGAGCGCGAGCACCCCGACAACGACGGCCGCCAGCGAGAACAGCGCCATCAAGAGCACGGTGGCGCCGATAATCCGGCCGAGCGGCCAGGGCGACGGGGCCGGGCCGCGCGTTACCGCCGTTGGGGACCCGGTCATGCGCGGCTGAGCGCGAGTATCGCGATGTCGTCGTCCAGTTCGCCGCTGTTGAGGTCGCGGACCTGGTCGATCAGGCGGTCAAGGAGCGCGTCGTCGTGGACGCCGCCGATGGTGAACGGCGGGGGGCCAAGCGCGTCCCGCACCAGCTCGATCAGTCCGTCGCTGCCGAGCCGGTACGGCCCCTTGGCGATCCGCCCCTCGATCAGCCCGTCGGTGTACAGCAGCAGCGACCAGCGGTCGCCGAGCTGCACCTCGCGGGCGGCCCAGCGCTCCGGGTCGTTGAGGCCGGGCGGCGGGGAGGTGGGCGCGGTCAGCTCGGTGATCCCGTCCGGCGTGACCAGCAGCGGCGGGGGGTGGCCGGCCAGCCGCAGCACCCCGGTGGACCGGTCCGGCGCCACCGACACCATGCAGACGGTGGCGAACATGGCCTCGTCCTGCTGTTCGGCCCGGAGCACGAGCTGCACCGCCGAGAGCACGTCGGCCGGCGGCCGGGCGGCCAGCACCAGCGCCCGCCACGCGACCCGCAGGCAGACCCCGAGCGCGGCCTCGGCCGGGCCCCGCCCGCAGACGTCGCCGATCAGCGCGTGCACCCAGCCGTCCGGGGTCTGCACCACGTCGTAGAA
>DATCGA010000728.1:0-5582 GCA_036509215.1 Trebonia sp. | reverse complement strand
GGCCGAACGGCGGCCGCTGCACCGGCGGGTGATCGACGAGGCGACCTCGAACATGGCGACGCTGGCGCCGGAGCTGCTCGACGACGGCCTCGACCGGCCGGGACCCGACGGCGACCGGGCCCGGTCGGCCGCCGCCGGGCGGATCGAGCAGACCAAGCGGGCCGAGTACTTCAGCACCGACCTGGTCCTCGGCCACCGCTACGCCGGCTCGCCCGTGCTGCAGGCGTGGCCGGATGGGCATGGCCATGGGGATGGGACGAGGTCTGGTCCTAGGGCTGGGCCGGGGTTCGCGGCGCCCGGCGGCCGCCTGCCCCACGTGTGGGTGTCGCCGCAGGTATCGACGCTGGACCTGGTCACCGGCCCGCACCTGATCCTGACGGCCGACCGCGAGCTGGGCGCGCAGACGGAACGCGCCGCCTCGGCGGCGGGGCTGCCGGTCACCGTGACCGTGCAATTGCCGCCGCTCATGCGCCGGCTGGGCGCGGAGCTGATCGTGGTGCGACCCGATCAGGTGGTCGCGGCGGTCTGGCCGGCGCCCGCGTCCGGCCGCGTGGCTGCGGCCGACCAGCCAGCCGAGCCCGATGTGGCGGCAACGGCAGGATTCCTCGACACGACCATGGCCATGCTCGGCGGCCGGCAGGGAGCGGATGAGACATGGACAAGATCGCGCTGACCAACGTGCGGGTGTTCGACGGAGAGCGGCTGCTCGAACCGTCGACGGTCGTCATCGACGGCGACCGCATCGGGACCGACCAGGCGGGCGCGGCGACGGTCGACGGCGCCGGGCGGGGGCTGCTGCCCGGCCTGATCGACTGCCACATCCACCTCACCGACGACGCGACGCTGTCGGCGCTGGCCCGCCACGGCGTCACCACCGGGCTCGACATGGGCACCTGGCCGCCGGAGCTGGTCGCATCGCTGCGCGGCCGGGCCGGCGTCACCGACATCCGCTCGAGCGGCACCGGCGCCACCCACCCGGCCAGCATGCACGCCAAGCGGATGGGGCGGGCGCAGGGCCTGGTGGCCGATCCGGATGAGGCGAAGGCCTACGTGGCCGCGCGCGTCGCCGAGGGAGTTGACTACATCAAGATCATCGTCGATCCGCCCGGCTTCGACGAGATCACGGTCCGGGCCCTGGTCGACGCCGCCCACGCGCACGGCCTGCGCACCATCGCCCACGCCGCCAGCCGGGACGCGGTGCTGATGGCTCAGGCAGGCGGCGTCGACGTGCTCACCCACGCGCCCATCGACCGGCCGCTGCCGGACGAAGACGCGGCCGCGACGCGGTGGTTCGGTCAGGTCATCACGATCGAGGAGCACGTGCTCAACCCGGCGGTGGCGCGCGCCAGCGCAGCGGGCCACCAGGCTGGAGCGCACGATCGGCGACTACGTCCGGCAGAACAGCTACTACACTCCCGGCGGCATGTTCACCGAGCCGCACCTGCGGTTCTGCCTTGACGTGCTCGGCCCCGAGCGGCTGGTCTACGCGGTCGACTACCCGTTCGTCGGCAACGACGGCGCGGTCGACTTCCTGCTCCGGGCCGAGCTTCCCGAGGTCGCCAGGGAAGACATCGCGCATGGAAACGCAGAGCGCCTAATGCTCGGGCTCGCGTAGCCGCTCGCTCATTTCCGTATCGCCCTTCCCCGGCGCCCCCGTGCGGACAAGCAGCCGGCCCGCCGCCGCCGGGAACAGGGCGGCCGACAGCAGCCCGGCCGCGACCAGGGCGGCCGACGTGGCCGCGGTGAGCTTGCCGGTCTGCTGCCCGATCACCGTCGCCACGATGACGAACGTCAGCGTGGTGGCCTGCAGCAGGCCGCCCGCCACGGCCCGGCGGCGGCCGACCGCGCGCAGGTAGAGCAGCGCGGGCACCCCCCGCACGACCAGCAGCGCGAGCAGGAACAGCGGCACCTCGACGAGGGCGCTCGGCTGGTTCTCGAGGCCCTTGAGCTGGAAGGCGACGCCGGTGCTGACGAAGAAGATCGGGACCAGGAAGCCGAACCCGATCCCGTCCAGCTTGATCAGGAACTCCTTGTTCGGCTCGCCGCCGGAGGACTCGATGATCCGGACTAGCAGCCCGGCCGCGAACGCGCCGAGAATCGACGCGAAGCCGAACCGGTAGGCCAGCAGCCCGCAGGCCAGCGCCAGCGTCAGCGCGGCCCGCAGCCGCAACTGGCCGCTGCGCCGCTCCAGCCGGTCGAGCATCCGGTCAAGGCGGTGCAGGCGCCGGACCCGGGACACGGCCAGCCCGATCAGGACGAGCAGCGCCAGGAAGACCACCAGCGACACGATCTTGTCGGCCGGCGTCTCCGAAGCGGCCGAGAACAGCAGCGACAGCAGCAGGATGGGGACCAGCTCGGCGACCGCGGCCGCGGTCATGATCAGCTGGCCGAACTCTGTCGACCCCTCCCCCGCGTCCTTCAGCAGCGGCAGCAGCAGCCCGGCCGAGGTCGACATCAAGATGATGGCCAGCAGGATCGGCGGGGTCGCCGCCCCGGTCAGCCAGAACACGAAGCCGCCGAGCAGCCCCAGGCCGGCCGAGAGGCCGAACGCGGTGCCCGCCAGCCGCGACAGCGGGCTGCGGAGCCGCTCGACGTCGATCTCAAGCCCGGCCAGGAACAGCAGCATGCCCAGGCCGAGATCGCTCAGCACCTCGACCGGCGCGTCGATCCGAGCCCAGTTCAGGACCGACGGGCCCACCACGATGCCGCCGATCACCATCAGCACCGCGCCCGGCACCGGCAGCCGCGGCAGCAGCCCGAGCACGACCGGGACCAGCACCGAGATCCCGGCGATGATCAGCAGGCTGTTGAAAGAGATGGGAACCATAAAATCTCATCCCGAACGGTCCCGGCGTCCCCGGACGGGCTGACGTCTCCCTCGACCGTGGCGGGCGCGGTCAGCGACAGCAGCACCACGCCGCCGCACATGACCAGGAACCCGGCCGCCGCCGCGGCCAGCACGGCCGGGTTGAGCACGAAGTACTCGCCGAACAGCCAGACGCTGAGGGCGATGCTGACGATCGGGTCGGTGATCGTCAGCAGCGGCTGCGACACGCGCAGCGGCCCGCTCTGCAGGGCGGCTTGCTCGATGATCACGCCGGCCGCGCCCCCCACGGCCACCGCGTAGACCGGCCAGCTCGTGAACAGCCCGCTCACGCCCGATTGGGCGAGGTCGTTGGTGGCGGACTTGATGAACGTCGCCTCCAGGGCCCAGGTGATCCCACCGGCCGCGCCGTACAGGGCCGCCCTGCGGGCGGGCGAACCGCCCCTGGCCAGCGTGATCAGCGCGGCGACGATGGCCAGGGAGGCCACGATCGCGGCCGTCCAGTGACTGCTGGTCGGGCCGTCATGACCGCCGCGCGGCTCCGCCGCGACGATAAAGACGGCCAGCCCCGCGCAGGCCGCCGCCGCCCCGGCCCACGCGGCCCGGGCGACCTCCTGGTGGATGAACACCCGCCGCAGCACCAGCGCCATCACCAGCTCGGTGACGAGCAGCGGCTGGACGACCGAGACCTGGCCGAACTGCAGGGCCAGGGCCTGGAACGCGAACGCTCCCACCTGCGCCCCCGACCCGGCCAGCCACCGAGGGTTGCGGAGCAGGTAGCCGGCGAGCCGAAGCCCGGTCGGACGGTCCGGGTCGGCCGTGCTCGCGACGTGCCGCGTCAGCACGCTGACCGCATTGCACAGTGCGGCCAGCAACGCGAACACGATCGCTCCCACGCGCGCGGATCAGCCCCCTCCCCCGCCCCCAGTCGTCACAGAAGCTCACCGTATCAGCACGATGCGTAGCCAAATAGTGACCCAGTTCATACTTAGTTGAGTCATCAACAAACAATCCCTTCCGACGCTCCGCCCGTAGTTCTACCGACAGTGAATTACGCGAAGCCGGCGCGGCGACCGCGCCGGACGGGAGATGAACACGATGGGAAAGTCCAAGTTCAGCCGGGTGTCCAAGCGCGCCAAACTGGCGGCCGGCGTGGGCGGCGCGCTCGGCGCGGCGGTCGTGGTGGCGGCGTGCAGCAGCGCGGCCAGCACCACCAGCAGCGCGGCGGCGCCCGCAGCGCCGGCCTCGCCCGCGGCGTCGGCCTCGCCGGCCGGCGGGTCATCCTCCAGCGCCGGGGCGAGCTCCTCGGGCGGCACCGTCATCACGACCGCGAAGTCCTCGGCCGGCACGGTCTTGACCAACGGCTCCGGCCGGGCGGTCTACCTATGGGTGAAGGACACGGGCGATATGTCCAACTGCAACGGCGCCTGCGCCGGGGCGTGGCCGCCGGTCACGACCACCAGCACCGCCACCGCATCGGGCAGCGCCAAGGCCAGCGACATCGGCACGATCACCCGATCCGACGGCACCAAGCAGGTCACCTACGACGGGCACCCGCTGTACTACTTCTCCGGCGACTCCGGCGCCGGCACCGCCACCGGGCAGGGCAGCGACGGCTTCGGCGCCAAGTGGTGGCTGGTCGCCCCGGCCGGCAGCGACGTCACCGCCTCGGTCAGCACGTTCACCGCGGCCGCCTCCGCGGCCGCCCCGGCCGCACCGGCAGCGTCCGCTCCCGCCTCCGCCCCGGCCTCGTCCGCGCCGCCCGCGGGAACCAGCGCCGGCGGCAGCTGGTCCTGACCCGCGGTTAGGTGACACCGCGATGACCGAGTTCCTCGCCCGACTGATGGGCAGCGGAGCTGACCAGACCCGGCCCGAGGGGGGCGCCTTGACGCCGCTCCTCGGGCCGGCCAGGCCGCTCAACCGGTGGGCCTTCGCCGGGGTGGCGGTCGCGTCGTTCGGCGGGCCGCTGGCGCTGGCGGCGCTCAACGCGCCGTTGATCGCCGGCGGCGCCATCTCCTCGGCCGGGCTCTCGATGGTGCTGGCGGCCGCGGCGTTCGGATTCCCGCTGGCGATCTGGCTGGGCTACGCCCGGCACGTCAGCAGCCCCGGCGGCCTGTACGCGTTCACCGAGGCGACCGCGGGCCGCCGGGTCGCGCTGGTCCAGGCCTGCGTGTGGGCGTTCAGCTACCTGCTGTACGTCGTCTACACCACGGCGCAGATCGTCTACGACCTGCTGCCGGTCGTGCTGCCGGGCGAGCGGCGGTATCAGACGGTCCTCGAGGTCGCCATCCCGGTCGTGCTGGCGGGGGTGATGATCTCCGGCCGCCGGGTCGCCCTGCTGGTCATCGGCGTGCTGGCGGCGGGCCAGCTCGCGCTGGCGGCGACGCTCTCGGGCGTGACCCTGGCCCACGTCAGCACGCCCGCGAGCAGCTTCGGCGCGTCCGCCCCGGCCGGGTCGCTGGCGATCGCGGGCGGCCAGACCGCGCTGCTGTACATCTGCGGCAGCCTGCCGTTCTTCCTCGGCGGAGAGCTGGGCGGTAGCCTCCAGCAGGCGTTCCGCACCACCCGGCGCGGCGTGCTCGTCGCCTACCTGGCGACGGCCGTCGTCATCATCGCCGCGGTGGCCCCGCTGGCGGCCGATCCGGCCCTGGCCAGGACCGAGATCCCGGGCATGGCGGTCGCGGAGCGGTTCGTCGGCCACGACTTCGCCGTCACCGTGGGGATCGGCGTGGCGCTCAGTACCGCCGCGGTCATCTTG
>DATCGA010000727.1:0-10488 GCA_036509215.1 Trebonia sp. | reverse complement strand
CGGCGCGGTCACCCGGGCGGCGGCGGGCACGGCGTGGCCGCCGAACCGGGCGTTGACCATCCCGCCGCCGACCGCGACGAGGACCAGGAAGAACGTCCCGAGCAGCTCGGAGAACAGCCGCCGCCACTCGTAGCTGTCGTCGGCGAAGTCATACTGGCGGGCGATCGCGTTCGGCTGCCCCATCGACCGCAGCGCGACCTCGGCGCTACGCACCGCCGCCCGCGCCCTGGCCTCCTGCTGCCCGGTCGGCTCGGCTGACCGGGCACCCTCACCGGGCTGGCTGGTCATGGTGCCTTCCCTTCCCGATCATGGGCCGCGGCCAGATATACCTCTACCCTAGAGGCACCCCCGTTGGAAGGTTCCGCGATGAGCGATGCGGCCGCGATCGAGGTCAGCCATCTGACCAAGGTTTTCGGTACCCGGACGGCCGTGCGCGACGTGTCGTTCACGGTCGCGCGCGGCGAGGTCTTCGGGTTCCTCGGCCCGAACGGTGCGGGCAAGACCACGACCGTCCGGATCCTGGGCACGCTGATCGCGCCGACGTCCGGATCCGCCTCGGTGGCGGGCATCCCGCTCGGCTCGGCCACCGAGGAGGAGATCCGGCAGCGCATCTCGATCACGACCGAGGCGCCCGGCCTGTACAACCGGCTCACCGTGGCCGAGAACCTGCAGTTCTTCGCGCGGCTGTACGGCCTGCCGGGGCGGGACGCCCGGGTCTACGAGGCGCTGTCGGCGGTCGGCCTCACCAGCCGGGCCGGCGACCTGTGCGGGCACCTGTCGAAGGGCCTCAAGCAGCGCGCCTCGCTGGCCCGGTCGCTGCTCAACGAGCCGCAGGTGATGTTCCTCGACGAGCCCACCTCGGGCCTCGACCCGGCCGCCGCGCACGAGGTGCTCGGCCTCGTCAACGGGCTGCGCGAGCGCGGGGTGACGGTGTTCCTGACCACCCACCGGCTGGACGAGGCGGAACGGCTGTGCGACCGGGTCGCGATCATGAACACCAGCCTGCGCACCATCGGCACCCCCGACGAACTGCGCCAGACGCTGTTCACCCGGTCGCTCGCCGTCGTCACGGTCGCGCCGCTCGACTCCCCGGCCGAGGTCTTTCGCGGTCTGCCCGCCGTGACCGGCTGGAAGGCGGGCGACCCGGCCGCCGGCCGGCCCGGCCAAGGTAACGGCGGCGCGGCGCGGTACTTGTTGCGGGTAACCGATCCGGTGGCGGCGGCTCCCGCGGTGACCAGGGCCCTGGTGGGCAATGGGGCCGATGTGCTCTCGATCACCGAGACGCGGCACTCGCTCGAGGACGTCTACCTCCAGATGATCGAGAAGAAGGAGAGCCGGTCATGATCAGCACGACCCGCACCGGCGCCGTCATCCGCAAGGAGCTCGCGGAGTTCCGCCGTAACCGGCTCATCGTCGTCACCGCCACCATCTTGCCGATCGTGTTTCTGATCAGCCCCACCGCCAGCATTCTCGCGATCCACGCTGCGGCCTCGAGCGCGGTGCTGTCCAAGCGGGTCGACTACTCGCTGTTCCTGCCGCTGCTGGTCCCGCTCTTCGTCCCCGCCACGATGAGCGCGTACTCGGTGGTCGGCGAGAAGGAGCAGGGCACGCTCGAGCCGGTGCTGACCACGCCGATCACCCGCGTCGAGCTCCTGCTGGGCAAGGCGGCCGCGATCTTCCTGCCGGCGATCACCGTCTCCTACATCACGTTCGGCGTCTTCCTGGCGATCGTCGCGCTCTTCGCCGACGCGCCGGTCGCCAGCGCGATGTGGCACGCGCCGCAGCTCCCGGCCGAGGTCCTGTTCATCCCGCTGCTGGCGGCGTGGGCGATCTGGGTCGGCCTGGCGATCTCCTCGAAGGTCACCGAGACCCGGGTCGCCCAGCAGCTCAGCGTCCTGGGCAGCCTGCCGCCGCTGGCGCTCATCTCGCTGATGTCGTTCCAGGTGATCACGCCGTCGTTCGGCCTGGCGGCCGCGCTGGCGGGTGGGCTGCTGGTGATCGACTGCGCCGCCTGCTTCGTCGTGGCGCGCCTGTTCGACCGCGAGCGGCTCATCACCGGCGCCAGGCCCGCCAGGTCCGCCTCCGCCGCTGCCGCGGCACCCGGCACCGTCCGCCGGCTCCCGCCGGTCAGCGGAACCTCCTAATTCGCGCCAGCCGGCGCGGCGCGCCCGGCCCGGGCGGATAATCGCCCTATGCGCGGACGGCGACTGGCGGTGGCGGCCGCGATCGCGGCCTGCTGCGCGGCCATGGCGGTGGCCGCGATCGGCGATCCGCCGGGGCCGGCACCACAGGCGGGCGACCCTCCCGCGCGCACGGCGCCGTCCCCGGCCCGCCCCCTGCCCTCAATCGCCCCGCCGCAGCTCACCGCGTCGGCGTCGACGAGCGCGCCGACCCGCCCGGCGTCGGCCGTTTCATCCGCCGCCTCGTCCTCTCCCCCGTCCGCCGCCCCGTTGCCTTCTCCGTCCGGTGCCGCGCGGGCGTGCGGCGGGCTGCCGCGGTTCAGCCCGGCCACGGCGGACGAGATCATGGCCGGGCGGCTGACGATCGCGCCGTTCGCCGCCGTCACCATCGACCCGAACCGGGACGGCGACGTCAACTGGGAGCTCAACCCGTTCGGCAACCCGACCTGGGGCCAGGACTTCAGGTCCGGCAGCTGGATCGAGGACCTGGTCGCCGCCTACCTCGCGGGCGGCCCGCAGGCGGGCGCGTACCAGGCCCGGGCGGAGCAGCTCGCGGCCGGCTGGCTGGGGGCGCTGCCCGCCTCCGGCCGGGATCCGCAGACGCTGGTCTGCATCGCGCAGGCGTTCCCCGGGCAGTCCTGGATCAACGACCAGATCCCGCCGACCGTGGACTACTACGCGGCGCACTGGATGGGCGCCTGGAACCACGGCCTGATGCAGGACATCAAGCTGCTCCGGATCGGCTGCGGCTACCCGCCCGGCGCGTTCGGCGGTGACGCGCTGCGCTGGCGGCAGACCGCCGTCGCCCAGCTGACCGAGGCGTTCGGGCCGAACCCGCTCGGGCCCGCCATCGACGCCCAGGGCGCGGTCAACGAGCAGGCGACGCTGTACGCGAACTTCATCTACGGCCTCTGGCGGACCGCGCTGCCCGAGCTGACCGCCTGCGGGTATCAACTGCCCGGCTGGATCACGGCGCGGATCGCGAAGCTGCCCGCGTTCCTCGGCACCGCGACCGAGCCCGACGGCGACCTCGCGCAGCTCGGCGACAGCTACGTCGAGCGCCCGGCGACGTCACCCCCTGGCAATGCCCTCGTCGCGGTCTACCCGCAGGCCGGGTACGTGTTCGGGCGATCGGGGTGGACGCCGGCCGCGTCGTTCTACTCGCTGCGGTTCGGGCCCGGGCGGGAGATCCACGGGCACAACGACCACATGGGCGTCACCTACTACGCGCGGGGCCGTGACCTCATCGTCGACGCCGGGCACGACGGCTACGCCGACACGCCGTACCGTTCGTGGCTGCAGTCGCCGGAGGCGGCCAGCACGCTGGTGCTGCCCGGGGTGCCATTCTCCCCCGGCGCCGCCACCGCGCTGGTCGCCGACCGGATCGGCCGGTACGGGCAGTTCTACGAGCTCTACGACACCGCCTTCGGCGGGGACCCCCGGTACCGGTCGGTCTACGTCAGCCAGCGGCCGGACCTGATGCTGGTCTTCGACCGGGCCACGGGCGGGTCGGCGGCGTCGGTCTACTCCCAGCTGTGGCACCTGGACCCGGGCCTGGACGTGACCGAGATCGGGTCCTCGTACGCGGTCGCGTCCGCGCCAGGGACCGAGCTGACGCTGGCCCAGGTGGCGCTGCCTGGGCAGGTGATCGCGTCCGACTCAACGCAGCTGGCCCGCGGGCAGGCCAACCCGGACCAGGGCTGGGTGTCGCACCAGATGCTGCAGCGCGTTCCGGCCGACGTCGTGACCATGAGCAGGACCGGGCCGTCGGCCGCCATCGTGACGCTGCTGGTCCCGACCGCCCCGTCCACCCGGGTGGCGTACTCGATCAGCGGCGCGACCGCGGGCCCGTGGACGTTGCGAGTGACGGTGGGCGCGACCGCGACCGTGTACACGATCACCGCCGACGGCACCATCAGTTAGCCGCGACAGAGGCGGATGTATCTGGGCAGCCCGTCCTTCGACTGCTGACGCGCCGCCGCTGGCCGGCTAGGCCGGGCCCAGGGCCTTGGCCAGGAGTTCCAGCTTGACCAAGGACGCGGTCATCGCGTCGCGCCACCCTTCGCCTTCGTTGACCGCCTCCCGCAGATCCCCGTCGGAGCGGGTGCAGTCGAAGCTCTCTGTGACCATGGTGGCGTCGGCGCCATCGGGTGCGAGCTCGTAGCCCCACCGGTACCGCCCCGACTCCGGCGCGTCCTCCTCCTCGTCGGGACCTGCCACCCGCGCCGGCTCCCATACCAGCCGACGGCCGGGCTCGTACTCAACGATCTCACTGCGCATCTGGTAGTAGCCGAACCGCTCGTGGCGCATGTTCATCACGAACGCGTCGCCAACCCCGGACACCACGACCGACGGGGACGGTTGCCGCACCATGCCGGAGCCGTCGATCAGCGGATGGTTGGCGGAGTCGGCGAGCACCGCGAACAGCTGTCCCGCCGGTACCTCGATCCGCCGTGAGACCGAAACGAATCCATCTGCCATCGTCGTGCCCTTCTGCTCGCCGCCGGTGTCTACACGTGCAGACGGTACCGGTGGCGCGGATTCATCGGCCAGACGTTGCCGGGTGGATCTAGTCGGTGCCGGATTCCATCGCGGCCCGGTCGAGGAGCTCGTCGTCGTTGGCGCGGCCGTCGGAGGCGATCGCCTCGGCCCCGCCGACCGGCATCGAGCCGATGAGCTCGTCCGGCGTGGTCTGGCCGGACGCGCCGATCAGCGCCGCCTGGCCGCCGCCGAACATGCCCAGCCCCGCGTACTGCTCGAGCTTGGCCCTGGAGTCGGCGATGTCGAGGTTGCGCATGGTCAGCTGGCCGATCCGGTCCGACGGGCCGAACGCCGCGTCCTCGACCCGCTCCATCGACAGCTTGTCCGGGTGGTAGCTGAACGCCGCCCCGCTGGTGTCGAGGATCGAGTAGTCCTCGCCGCGGCGCAGCCGGAGCGTCACCGTCCCGCTCACGGCGGTGCCGACCCAGCGCTGCAGCGACTCGCGGATCATCAGCGCCTGCGGGTCGAGCCAGCGGCCCTCGTACAGCAGCCGCCCCAGCTTGCGGCCCTCGTTGTGGTAGGCGGCGAGCGTGTCCTCGTTGTGGATCGCGCAGACCAGGCGCTCGTAGGCCGCGTGCAGCAGCGCCATCCCCGGCGCCTCGTAGATGCCGCGCGACTTGGCCTCGATGATCCGGTTCTCGATCTGGTCGGACATGCCGAGGCCGTGCCGGCCGCCGATCGCGTTGGCCTCGAACACGAGCTCCACCGCCGAGGCGAACTCCTTGCCGTTGATCGCGACCGGGCGGCCGCGCTCGAACGTGATCGTGACGTCCTCGGCCGCGATCTCGACGTCGGGGTCCCAGAACCGCACGCCCATGATCGGGTCGACGAGCTCGACGTTGGCGTCGAGGTGCTCGAGCGACTTGGCCTCGTGGGTGGCGCCCCAGATGTTCGCGTCGGTCGAGTACGCCTTCTCCTTGCTCGACCGGTAGGGCAGCTTCCGGTCGAGCAGCCACTGCGACATCTCCGCCCGGCCGCCCAGCTCGGCCACGAAGGTGGCGTCCAGCCACGGCTTGTAGATCCGCAGGCCCGGGTTGGCGAGCAGCCCGTACCGGTAGAACCGCTCGATGTCGTTGCCCTTGTAGGTGGAGCCGTCGCCCCAGATCTGCACCTGGTCGGCCAGCATCGCGCGCACCAGCAGCGTGCCGGTGACCGCCCGGCCCAGCGGTGTGGTGTTGAAGTAGCCGCGGCCGCCCGACCTGATGTGGAACGCGCCGCAGGTCAGCGCGGCCAGCCCCTCCTCGACGAGGGCCGCCTTGCAGTCGACCAGACGGGCGCCTTCGGCGCCGTAGGCGCCGGCCCGGCCGGGCACCGACGCGATGTCGGGCTCGTCGTACTGACCGAGGTCGGCGGTGTAGGTGTAGGGCACCGCCCCCTTCTCGCGCATCCACGCGACCGCAACCGACGTGTCAAGGCCGCCGGAGAAGGCGATACCGACACGTTCACCGACAGGCAGGGAGGCGAGCACCTTGGTCATGGATGAAATTATATGCACATCACTGCATGATCATGCAACACATTTCCGGCGCCCGCTCGCGGCCTGCGGCCGCTTCTTGCTGTTATCGGACTGAGGGGCGGCGTCGGGACCAGGCCCGCACAACGCTTCTGTCACTCGCGCAACGCTGACATTCGGCTCTCCACCTGTCGTCGCCGCGCATCTTCATTGCCGATAAATCACTTTATGGGCGGCATGCAACTATTTACCGTAAAGCGGGAAATCAGCAATTCCTCCTGCTTTACGATTCCGCATAACCGCCTGTAGGCCGCAACTCAGGAGAAATATCCGTGTTCCGCTCGCGCCTGCGCATTCTCGCGCCACCCCTGGCAATAGCCCTGCTAGCCCTGGCGGGCTGCGGCGGCCTGACAATTAACCAAGCGAGTACTAGTCAGAACGGACTAGAAAAGACCACGCTCAACGTGGCCGTCGTGCCCGCGGTCGATTCGGCCGGATTCTTCGTCGCCCTGCACGAGGGGCTGTTCAAGGCCCGCGGCCTCACGATCAACTACACGCCCGCCGTCAGCAGCGACGAGGTGATCGATCAGCAGGTGGCCGGCCAGTACGACATCACCGGCGGCAACTACGTCTCCTACATCCAGCACTACGTGGACCAGCACCAGAAGCTCGAGATTATCGCCGAGGGCTCGGTGATGCAGGAGGGCACCCAGGCGATCTACACGATGCCGAACTCGAAGATCAAGACGCTGGCCGGCCTCAAGGGCCACGTGCTCGGCATCAACGCGCCCTTCAACATCAACTACCTGCTGGCCGCCTCGGTGCTGACCGAGAACGGGATCAGGCTGTCCTCGGTGGATTTCCCGACCAAGCCGATCCCCTTCCCGATGATGGCGGCCGAGCTCGCCGCCGGGAAGGTCGCCGCGGCGGCGATGCCTGAGCCGTTCGCCACCGCCGCCGAGCAGCAGTACGGCGCGGTCACCCTGTCCGACCTCAACCAGGGCGCCACCGAGGAGTTCCCGATCCAGGGCTACGTGGTGACCAGGGCGTGGGCGGAGCAGAACCCCAACACGCTGAAGGCGTTCGTCGCCGCCCTCGCCCAGGGGCAGGAGATCGCCGACACCACCCGGTCCGCGATCGAGCAGGCGATGGAGGGGCTGAAGGGCCCGCAGAACGGCCAGATCCCGCCGATCATCGCCTCGGTGATGGCGATCAACATCTACCCGACCGCGATCGACAAGGTCCGGATCCAGCGCGTGGCCGACGTCATGTACCAGTTCGGCCTGCTGAAGTCCTCGTTCAACGTCTCCCCGATGATCGGTCCCTGACCAATCGGCCGGGCGACGTTTCTTGCTGTTATTCGCGCAAGTCGGCGGGGTCGGCGCTGTCGGCTGCGCCATCGACCGCCTCTACTGGTGTCGTTGGGGTAGCCGACAGGTTTTCTGCTGGCGCTGGTGGAGTCAGCGCCGCCGGGATCTGCGCCTCGCGCTTCTTGCTGTTATCTTCGGGTGCCGGAGCCTGCTCGGCAGGCTCGGCCACCCCGATGGGCTCCTTGGCGGTATCCGGGTCCGCCCGGTAGCGCCTGAACCCCGGGAGGGCCAGGGCGATCGCCGCCGTTCCCGCGATCACCAGCAGGCCGCCGGAGAGGGCGCTGATCACCGGCGTGGTCAGCGAGCCGACCGCGCCGGCCTCAAGCGAGCCGAGCTGGCCTCCGCCCGCGCCGACGACGTAGTCCGCCGCCATCACCCGGCCGCGGAACTCGGGCGGCGTCACGATCGACACGAGCGTCCCCCTGATCACCACCGTGATCGTGTCCGCCGCGCCCGCGACGCCCAGCGAAAGCAGCGTGAGCCAGAGCGAGTGCGCGACCGCGAAGACAGCGAACGCCGCGCCCCAGATCGTCACCGACACCAGCATCGCCGCGCCCTGCCGCGCGACGTGCTTGAGCGGGCCCGAGAACACGGCGGTGACCATGCCGCCCACCCCGATCGCGGCCATAAACAGGCCGAGCGTCCGCGGGCTGCCGCCGAACCGCTCCGCGTTGAGCGCCGGGAACAGCGACGTCGGCAGCCCGAAGAACGTCGCGTTGACATCCGCGAGGAACGCCCCGGCCAGCGCCGGGGTCCGCCCGATGAACAAGAAGCCGACGGCGACTGCGCAGACACCGGTCCGTTCGGGATGATCGGCCTTGGCCTTGGACTTTGCGCCGATATCAGACGGGAGCCGGGCTACCCCGTACATGGAGCACAGGAACGAGACCGTGTCGATGAGGTAGCAGCCGCGCAGCCCCAGATGCGGGGCGCCGGCCACGAGGCCGGCCAGGGTCGGGCCGACGATCAGCATCAGCTGGAAGGTGATGCGGTTCAGCGCCTGGCCCGCAGCCATCTGGTCCGCCGGCAGCAGCGCCGGGATGATCGCCCGGCGGGCCGGCGCGTTGATCGCGCCGGCCGCCGAGTCCACCGCGACCAGAGCGTAGAGCAGGCTGACCTGGCGCAGGCCGAGCCAGGCCTGGACGGTGAGCGCAGCGGAGATCGCCATCATGGCGCTCGTGCAGCCGAGCACCACCCGCCGGGTGTCGGTGGCGTCGATCAGCGCCCCGCCGCGGAGCCCGACGACCAGCAGCGGCACCAGCGTGAAGAGCGCGATGAGGCCCACCGCCGCCGTCGATCTGGTGATGTCCCACGCCTGCAGCGTGACGGCGAACGTGGTCATCGAGCCGCCGACCGACGACAGCGTGGACCCGGCCCACAGCCGCCGGAAGGCCGGCGACTCCCGCAGCGGGGTCAGATCTGCCAGCAGTTTCACGGGTCGCCATCGTACGGCAGGCGCCGCGATGACCCGGGCTATTAAATGCGGTCATATCGAACGGACCGTTGCTCCGCGCCAGGGGACATAACGGGCCCGGCGGCGTTGTTGGCGGTGAGGTGATCACCGCCCGGCACCGCAACATCGCTCTGCTCGTCTCCGGGTGCTACTTCATGGAGATGCTCGACGGGACCATCGTCACCACCGCCGCGCCGCGGATCGGGGCGGCGCTGCACGCCCCGGCGACCGAGATCGGCCTGGTCGTCACCGCCTACCTGCTGACGCTGGCGGTGCTGATCCCGCTGTCGGGCTGGCTGACCAGGCGACTCGGCAACCGGGTGGTCTTCCTGACCGCGATCGCGCTGTTCACCGCCGCGTCGATCGGCTGCGCCGCCAGCGGGTCGCTGGGCGAACTGGTCGCGTTCCGGGTGCTGCAGGGCGCCGGCGGGGCGATGATGGTGCCGGTCGGCCGGATGATGGTGCTTTCGAAGGCCGACAAGGGCGACATCCTGCGGCTGACCTCCTACGTGGTCTGGCCCGGCCTGATCGCCCCGGTGATCGCCCCGCTGGCCGGCGGGCTGATCACCACCTACTCCTCGTGGCACTGGATCTTCCTGATCAACGCGCCGCTCGGCGTGGTCGCGTTCGCGCTGGCCTGGCGGCTGATCGGCGACGGGCGCGACGAGGCCGTCCCGCCGCCGCTCGACTGGGCCGGAATGCTGCTGACCGGGGTCGGCCTGGGCGGGCTGACCTACGCCGCGCACCTGGTCTCGCTGCCCGCCCCGCCGGCGGCCGAGACCATCGGGTGCTTCGCCGGGTCGGTGGCGCTGCTCACGGCCGCCTTCTGGCACCTGCGCCGGGCGGCCCACCCGCTGCTCAACCTGCGCACGCTGAGCAGCCCCACGTTCCGGGTCACCCAGCTCGGCGGCACCGGGTACATGCTGGTGGTCGGCTCGATGCCGTTCCTGCTGCCGCTGCTGTTCCAGACCGAGTTCGGCTGGTCGCCGATCAAGTCCGGTGCGCTCACCGCGTTCGTCTTCGCCGGGAACGTGGGGATCAAGCCGGCCACCACGCCGCTGATCAACCGGTTCGGGTTCCGGTCGGTGCTGGTCGGCTCCACCCTCGGCACGGCCGTGCTGGTGGCCGCGCTCGGGTTCACCACAGGTTCGACCCCGGTCGCGGTGATCGCGCTGCTGGCGCTGGCGAGCGGCGTCACCCGGTCGACCGGGTTCACCGTCTACACCACGGTCGGCCTGGCGGACATGCCGGCTGAGCTGATGCGCGACGCCAACACCCTCGCCGCCACGTCGATGCAGGTCGCGGCCGGGCTGGCGATCGCGGCCTCGACGGTGGGCTTGCGGATCGGCGGCGCCGTCACCAGCGGGGCTGGTGCCGGCGGGGCCGGGCAGGGCGCCTTCACGGTCGCGTTCTGCCTGCTCGCGCTCATCTCGGTCGGCTGCGCGGCCGAGGCGCTGCGGATGGACCGGCGGGCCGGCGACGCGGCCCGGC
>DATCGA010000726.1:0-11531 GCA_036509215.1 Trebonia sp. | reverse complement strand
CCGCTGCCGTCGAGGGCGGCGGCGGCCGCCCGGACCAGCCAGCCGTTGACTGACAGGCCGGCCCGCTCCGCTGCCTCCTCGATCTGGCCCTTGAGGTTCTCGCTGAGGCGGAAGTTGACCCGCGCCATGGCGCCGTCGTCGTCCTGCGGCGCGACCGGCGGGAGCTCGGCGGGCGGGGCGTCGACCTGGTCGGCCGGCTCGGCGGGCGGCGGGGTCACCACGAAGCCGGGCTCGCGGCCGCGGAGCCGCAGGTGCACCGATCCCGGCGCCAGGTCACGGGTGATCTCGTCCGCCGCGTCGGACAGGGCGTCGAGCAGGGCCAGGCGCAGGGCCGACTCCAGCGGGGCGGCGAGCCGCTCGGCCAGAGCGCGGGCGTCATCGCCGCCGGCGTCGGCGGCCAAGGCCAGCTCTTGGCGGATGTTGCTGACATACGTTCCGAGGTCCATGGCTCCAGTATGGCACCACGATGGCACCATTACAAGCCACGATGACGCCAATTCTGTTTGTCATGGCTCTATCTGGCACAACACGCACAGCGCAGCGCGCCAAAGTGCGCCAAGACCGGGCGCCTGCGGCAGTCGGGGCCGCCCAGGGCGCGCTAGCTCTGGGTGGAGGCTTCCGCGATCTCCTGCAGGAGGGTGTCAACGTCCGGCATGGCGTAGCCCGGGCGCAGCCGCCTCGTAGTGAACTGGACGTTGTGCAGCTCTTCCGGGTCCGGCAGCTCGGACTCGCGGAGGGTCGCAACGAGCCGGTCGTGCAGGTTGTCCACTTCTTGGTCGTCGTACCCGGGCGAAAACCTGGTCGTGCGGAACTTGGCGTTCCTGATCCGCTCGATCAGGTCCAGGTACCTGGCTTCCATCACTGCCTCCTCAGCATCAGGCTTTACGGGCGATCAGGTATCCCTGGGCGGAGGCCCCGTCCTTCTCGGGGGGAATCCCGCCCCAGAAAACGGTGGCGAATCCGGCGTCGTTCACCCGGCGTTCCATCTCAACCGGTGACAGCCAGTAGATGTCGAACTCGACGCCGAGGCCGGTGGTGCGCCCGCCGCGCCTGAGGCTGCTGTCGCCAGCCTTGAATGCGGTCACCAGATAGCCGCCCGGCTTGACCACGCGCGCGAGCTCGGCGAAGGCGGCCGGCCGATCGGACGGCGCCAGGTACATCAGCGAGTACCAGCAGACGATGCCCGCCAGCGAGCCGTCCGCGAACGGAAGCTCGCGCAGATCGGCGACCTCGTACTCGAAACCGGGCTGCTCGCGCCGGGCCACCCGGATCATCTCAGGAGACAGATCGACCCCGCGCGGGGACAACCCCCGCGCCGCCAAGTACGGATCGAGCCGCCCGGTCCCGCAGCCGATGTCCCCGACGCTGGCGCCGATGTCCGCATCGAGCACCAGGTCACAGAAGAGGCCGAGCACCGCCCGGTCTTCCGGCATTCGGTCGAGGGCGCCGGCCAGACGCTCGGCGTAGAACTCGGAGAGAACGTCGTGCGCGGCCCTTAGTTCTTCGGTGCGTGCATCCACGGATGCCACCCTAGCCACGGATGCACCGATCCGCGGCGTTTAGGCTTCCCGCCCAAGCGCATCAGGAATGACGGATGACCGCCAACGTGAAGGCCGAAGCAATGCGCCCTGCGCTTCTTGCTGTTATCCCGCCGGCGGACGGAAAGGCCTTAAGGATCTTGGAAGGTTGTTTTTCCGCGGAGGTTCTGCACCTGCCCAGCGTGCTTTTCTTCCGCCAGGAAAGATTCTTCCAAGATCTTTCGGCCGCATCGAGCGCTTCTTGCTGTTATCACCGGCTCGAGCCGTCGGCCCGGTCACTCTTCACAGCGACATATCCTCTCATCCCCTCAGCCGTGGGAGAAGGGCTGCCCGCCGCCAGGTGGTTGAGAGCGGAACCGCAGCGCGGGACGCTGAATCCGGAAGGAGGGGATGAGGGTGTTCTCACGGCTGGTCGACACGGTGGTGGTCGCGCTGAGTTGGCGGCGCACCGGCACGATCCTCACCAGCGACGTCGGCACCATCCTGGTCTGAGGACCACGGCATCACCACTCATAATGGAACTATTTTGCTAGTTTTAAGGTTCCGTTATACGGTCTTGAGATGACGACAACATCGCGTGGCAAGCCGCCGCCCGAGGTGCCGTGCCCGTGCGGGCACGGCGCCGACGAGCATGATGCCCTCGCCGCCCGCTACTGCCGGGCAACCGCCGAGGGCGGCTTTACCCGAAGCTGCATGTGCGTCCGGGCGGTAAGCCCGGCCGGCTCGGGCCTGATCCCGCGCTAGAGGGCTTACGGCGCTGCCTCGGCCAGCACGCCAGCCAGGCCGGGGGTGTGCGTGACCGGCGCCGACGGGGCCGCGATGAGCTCTTCGAGCTGCCGGACAACAGCCGCGGGCGGGATCGGCAAGGGCCCGGCGAGCACGCCAAGCAGCGCGTCGACGGACTGCCCGACGGTGAACCTCACCCCGGCGTCCTGCCGGTCAGCTGGGCTGAGCGGCCCGCTGTCGATGGCCTTGCGGATGCCCCAGGCGAGCGCTTCGGCGTTGTCCGGGCTGACGAGCACCATCCCGCCGCAGTCGGTCTCGGGCAGGCCGCCGTCGTCGGAGGCGACCACCCGGCAGCCCGAGTGCTGGGCCTCGATCGAGACGATGCCGAACGTCTCATGCCAGTACTGACTGTTAGAGGGCATCACCACGATGTCGTGGCGGGCCATCAGGGCCGCCATCGTGGCCGGTGTCTTACAGCTGGCCACCACCGAGATCCCCGGGTGCGCGCCGAGCAGCAGCTCGATGATCTCGCCCTGCGGCTTGTCCGCGCCGGCGGTCGTCGCAGTGAACGTGAGGCCGGGGTCCTGCTCGATGATGTCGATGTGCAGCGTCTCGAGCAGGGTGTAGATGCCCTTCTCGGGGCTCAGCCTGCCCGCGAACAGGACGCGGGTCTGCCCCGCCGGGCGGCCGGGCCGGATCTGGGCGGCGAAGCCCGGCTCGGCGAACGGGTACACGACGCTGATCGTCGCGACGTCGACGTCCAGATAGTCCGACCACAGCGCGGCGGCGTACCGGCTGGTGGCGATCAGGGTGAGTTCCCTGGTCCCCCCGACCGCGAACGCCCGCTCCCGTTCCCGGATGGGCGGCGGGTTGTGCAGGATGAGGAACGCCGGGCGCCTGGTCGGCACGGTGTGCGCCTCGTTGACGAAGACGACGGTGCCGTCGAGCTGGCTGACCCCGGCCAGCGTCGGCAGTGACAGAAACGGGACGCCGGCGAAGCCGGCCCTGCCGTCACTGAGGCCGAGGCCGACCGTGACCACCTGAGCTGGTATGCCGCGGCTGGTCAGCTCCCTGACCTGGCCGACGGTGTAGTTCTCAGAACCGCCGGTGCCGGCCGGCAGCGGGTTACCCGGGGACCAGATGAACGATATCAACTCTTGTTGCCTTCGTTTCTTCGTGGCGCTCGCGCCGGGTGGATGGAGCAGCACCGCGATGCACCGACCATAACTAGCAATCTTTTTCCGGAATTTGATACCATGTCACCATGGTGAGTTGGACTTTCCTTACTAACCACGCGCAGGTGCTCCTGTGCGTCGCCCGTGATCCCGGGGTTCGGCTGCGGGACATCGCGGCCGGGCTGGACATCACCGAGCGCAGCGCCTTCGGCATCATCACGGACTTGGTTCAGGCGGGCTACGTAGTCAAGGAGAAGGACGGGCGCCGTAACCGCTACCGCATCCAGGCGCACCTTCCGCTGCCTGAATCCGTGGCCAGGGAACGCACCGTCGGCGAGGTCCTGGCTCTCCTCACCGGAACCGACACGACCACGGTCACCACGTGACGGTCGGCTCCGGCGGCCATCCCGCACGAGGAAATCAGCAGGCGGCAGAGGGCAGGTACTGACGTGACAGACGTATGGATCGCGAACGATGACGGCACTGAGATCGTTCGCGCACGGGAGATCACGGGCGTCGGCCTGGATTACGACGGGAACGTGACGGTGCGAATGGCCAGCGGGGACGGCGGCGTCGTCACGGTCGCCGGGCACCGGTCGCATCACGAGGGGCACCGGCCGGACGACTTTCACCGTCAACTGGTGCGCGTTGTCGCCGAGCTGTCCGATTCGGCCGGCGCCTTCCTGGTGCGAGCGGAATATGACGAGACACGCGGCTGGCTGTGGGTTAGCGAGCCGCTGTAGCGCCGCACAGGCGAATCCGGTAATTCGGATCACCATTCGTCCCGGGGATCCGAATTACCGGACTGCGCGCGCATTGCTAGCTGGGCTTCGGGCAGGCGATCTTCGGGTTGACGCCTATGTAATTCAGCGGGCCGGCCAGTATAGTCACCGCGATCGTGCCCGCTTTGGCGCAGCTTGTATTGGACGAGTTGTAGTAGTTCCGCTGGCCGCCGGCGATGGCGCCGATGACCAGCCACACGATGAGCACTATCGTTCCGACGCGCATTTCCTTCTCCAGGCATTTGTATTCACTGAGCTGAGACTGGGGCTGCCTCGTGCGGGCCGGGGAGGAGTTCAGCGGCCGGGGAGGTGCGGCGGGCGTGCATGAGGCCGAGGCCGCTGAGGATGAGCATGACCGCGGCGGCGATGAACGCGGCGACGGCGGCGATGCCGGCGATGGTGCCCATGGTGCCGAAGGCGTACGCGTTCAGGAGCAGCCCGCGCAGGGTCTCACCCTTGAAGACGGTCTCCACCTGTGCGGCCAGCGCGGCGTTCTTGGGCTGGGCGATCGCCTCGGCCGATAGCTGGGCGTAGGTCTTGCCGCCGCCGATCACCAAGAGGTGGTTGGCGATGAAGTGGTCGGCGTAGACCTCGGCCTGGGCGCCGGTGGTCAGCTGCTGGCCGCCGTACGGGCGCATGGCGGCGAACTGGGGGGCGGCGACCGCCGCGCTGTTGGCCGGGGGGAAGTAGATCTGCTGGGCGGCGAGCTGGGTGTGCACTTCGTTGCCGATGAAGTTGTGGGCCCAGGTGAGCAGGCCGCCGGCCATGATCAGGGTGAGGGCAAGGAACAGGCCGGCGATGCCGATGAGTAGGTCGAAGATTCTGCGTTTCATGGTGGCTTTACGCGTCCTCTATTTTGTTAGCTTTTTAGGCGCCGTTCCGCGCATAAAAAGAACTCCGAGCCTCCGGCGTCATCCGCAAATATCGTGGACACGCCTGCCTGGGTCCGGAGCTTCATTTTTGATTGTACGCCATTTCCGCTGGTATGGGAAATCCTGGTTTGGCAGGGTAGGGTGGGGAAAAGGCTGCTCCGGACCCCGGCAGCGGTTACTCCCGAGAAGATTCTGGGCGTGCCGAGGGATCCGGAGAGGGACATTGCCATGGTTAACCAGCGAGCCGCAGAATACGGCGGCACGGAGCCGTTCCCAGGCGGCGGCCGGCCGCGCACCGCGGCGAGCAGGGTCGGGGCGGCGGTCACGGCCGCGATCGTGGCAGTGCCCTTCTGCGGGCTCGGGGTGGCGGGCCGGCTCGCCTGGGGTCACGGCCTTGACCTCGCGGACATCGTCCTCGCGGCGGTCTTCTACCTGGTCACGGCGCTCGGGGTGACCGTCGGGTTCCACCGGCTGCTGACCCACCGCAGCTTCACGGCAGCGCCGGCGCTGCGGGTGGCGCTGGCGGTCGCGGGGTCGATGAGCTTCGAGGGCGCGGTCATCGGCTGGGTCGCGACCCACCGCCGTCATCACGCCTTCACCGACCGGCCGGGCGACCCGCATTCGCCCTACCGGTACGGGACGCACCTGACCGGGCAGCTGCGCGGCCTCGCCCACGCGCACGTGGGCTGGCTGCTGCGCGACGACCCCACCCCGGCCGAACGCTACGCCCCCGACCTAGTGGCCGACCGCCCCATGCGGATGGTCTCGGCGGCGTTCCCCGCCTGGTGCGCCCTGTCGCTCGGGCTGCCGTTCGCGGTCGGCTGGTGGCTTGGCGGCTGGCCCGCCGCGCTGACCGCCCTGGTCTGGGGCGGGCTGGTCCGCGTCACCGCGCTGCAGCACGTCACATGGAGCGTCAACTCGCTGTGCCATCTGGTCGGGAACCGGCCGTTCAGCACCCGCCGCCACGACCGCGCCACCAACCTGTGGCCGCTCGCGCTGGTCTCGCTCGGCGAGAGCTGGCACAACATGCATCATTCCGACCCGACCTGCGCCAGGCACGGCGTCGATCCCCGGCAGGTCGACATCTCCGCGGGCGTCATCCGCGGCTTGGAGCGACTCGGCTGGGCGACCGGCGTGAACTGGCCCGATCCCGACCGACTGGACGCCCGCCGCAACCAGGGCCGACGTCAGCGGTCGGCGGCGCCCGCAGGCACCCGGCCGGTGACCGCGGCCGTGCTTCAGTCCCCCGCAGTATGATTTGTTACTTTTTATTCTAGAAATTCATTGCTAGTTTTAGATTGCCAACGTAGACTGAGAACAGACGCGGAGGCAGGCAGCCGAAGGCCGCCAGGCGCCCGGGTCAGCCAAGAGGGAAGCAAAGCCATGACCACACCGCAAGGCGCACCCACCGTGCAGCCCCCGTCCGCCAACGGAACCCGGCCCGAGCCCGTGCAGCCGACGTCCGCCCCGCAGGCGTCCCCACCGCAGGCACCTCAGCGGCGGCAGCTGCGCACCCGGATCAGCGGCGTCCGAACGGCGCTGATCGCAGGCTTTATCGTCCTGATCCTGGTGGTCATCTTCGTCATTCAGAACGCGGCCGCGGTGAACATCAGCTTCCTCGGCGCTCATCTGCGCGTGTCGCTGGCCGTGGCGATCCTCATCGCCGCTATCGCCGGCGCCCTGGTGATGACGGCCGCCGGAACCGCCCGCATCACTCAGCTCCGCCAGGTCATGCGGCGCGACCGGCGCAAGACCCCTACTGCCTAAGCCGTAACACCGCCTACCGCACGTCCCCCCGCACTTCACCGCGCGAAAAACTGAACAAGGAGCCCATCATGGGCGTTATCGCTTGGATCATCCTCGGCCTGGGCGCAGGCCTGATCGCCAACATGTTCGTCGCCGGCCGGAGGTCCCAGGGCCTCATTCTGACCTGCATCATCGGCATTATCGGAGCGCTCGGCGGCGGCTGGGCGGCCATCCACCTGTTCCACGTGCACACCCTCAACGGGTTCTTCAACCTGTCGACCTGGATCACCGCCATCGTCGGGGCGGCGATCCTGCTGCTCATCTTCCACCTGTTCAGCAGGCAGTCCAGCAGGCAGTCCAGCGGCAGCGGTTCCCGCCGCCGCCGGTACGCGCGCCGGTAGGCAACAGCAGAGCACGCGCGCAGCGGTCAGCCCCGGCAACAGCGGGGGCTGGCCGTTGGTGTGGGAGCCAAGGGTCCGTTCGGGATAAAAGATCTTGAATTTTCCGAACGGACCCTGGCTTTCTCCCTAGGACTCGGTGTCTGCTCCGGTCTCGTCACGGGTGAGGCGCAGGCCGAGCGAGGCGAACTGCTCGTACGGGCGGTGGTAGCCGCGCTCGATGTGGTGCACCCCGTGCAGGGTGGACGGATTGTCGGCGACCGCGGCCGCCAGCACGGCGGAGAACCCGGCCCGGACGTCCGGCAACGTGACCTCGGCCCCCTGCAGCTTGGACACGCCGCGGATCACGGCCGAATGGGCCGAGTTCCCGTCGTGGAAGCGGCAGGCCGGCCCGCCCAGGCAGGCCGAGAACACCTCGATCTCGCAGCCCATCTTCTGCAGCGCGGGCACGTACACCAGACGGTTCTCGAAGACCGTCTCGTGCAGCACCGACATCCCGTCGGCCTGGGTGAACAGCACCATCAGGGGCTGCTGCCAGTCGGTCATGAAGCCCGGGTGGGTATCGGTGTGCACGGCGGCGGACCGCAACCCGTCCGGGGCCGACGCGGTGATCCACTCGTCGGTGATGTCGAACCGGGCGCCCATCCGCGACAGCGTGGTGATCGCAGTGACCAGCCGGTCCTGCGGGCAGCCGTGCACCCGCACCTCGCCCCGGGTGATCAGGCCCGCGACCAGGTAGGAAAATGCCTCGAGGCGGTCCCCGGCCAGTCTGGTGGACGCGCCCCTCAGCTTCTCTACGCCTTCGATGACTATCCGGCGGTCGGGGCTGAGCTCGATGTTGGCGCCCATCCGCTGCAGGAACAGCGCGAGCTCGACGACCTCGGGCTCGGTCGCGGCGTTGCGGAGCACCGTCTTGCCGTCGGCGAGCACGGCCGACAGCAGCACGGTCTCGGTCGCCCCGACGCTCGGGTACGGCAGGGTGATGCGCGCGCCGCGCAGGCGGGAGGCCCGGGCGGTGATCCCGGTCGGCCCGTGCTCGATCTCGGCCCCGAGCGCCTTCAGCGCCTCCACATGGAAGTCAACCGGCCGCCGCCCGATCGGATCGCCCCCGACCAGCGGAACGAACGCCTCCCCGGCCCGGTGCAGCAGCGGCCCGAGCATCAGGATCGGGATCCGGTTCAGCCCCGTGAACGCCTCGGGGACCTTGGGTCTGACCTCGTCACCGGGGGTGATCGTGATCTCGCCCCCGTCCCGGTCGACGTGAAAGCCGACCGACTCCAGCATCGCGGCGGTGATGTCGACGTCCCCGACCTCGGGGGCGTTGCGGATCACGCTCGGCCCGTGGCCGAGCATGGCCGCGACCATGTGCTTCGTCACCGCGTTCTTGGATCCGCGGACGGTGATGTCGCCGCGAAGCGGCCCTGACGGTTCGACTTGCCATGTCTGCGTCACGCCGCACACGATATGCGGCCGGTGCTACTGCGTGCTGAAGTCTTTGCGGGAGCATGACAACTTTTCCTGGGACGGGAGCATCTAGTCGGTCATGAGACGGACAGAGAACGCGATGAGCGGCCGGGACGAAGAGTTCGGCGCGTTCACTCGCAACTGTGCGACGCCGCTGCATCAAACCGCCTACCTGCTCTGCGGTGACTGGCACCTTGCCCACGATCTCGTGCAGGACACCCTGGTCAAGGCGTACCAGCACTGGCCGCGGGTCCGGCGGGCGGACAGCCCGAACGCCTACGTCCGGGCCATCCTGATCAACGAGGCGCGCAGCCGGTGGCGGCGACGGGAGCGGACGGTGCCCGTCGCTCGCTTCCCCGAGGGACGCGAGCCGGTCGCGCCCGACCAGACCGACGAGATCACTCGCCGGGACGGTCTGCTGCAGGCGCTGCTGGCCCTGCCGCTACGGCAGCGCGCCACGATCATCCTCCGCTACCTGGAGGGGATGAGCGAGCGCGAGACCGCCGCCGCCCTCGGCTGCAGCGAGGGCACGGTGAAGAGCCAGAGCGCCCGGGCGCTCGGCAACCTGAGGACCTTTCTCGACCGAACGGAGTCAACGCTATGAACTTTCCCTCTCCCTCTTCCGAGGAGACGCAGCTCAGCCATGACCTGCGGCAGCTCGCCGCGGGCGAGGTATTCACGCCCGACCTCGCGGGGATCAGGCAGCGCGCCCGGCAGCGGCACCGCCGCGGCCTCGCGCTGCGCGGCACGGCCGCGGCCGGGGTCGCGGTGCTGGCGGCCGGCGGCGTGTTCGTCGGCCTGCACGGCAACGGCGGCGCCGCCGGCGCGACGGCGGCTGGCAAGACGGGTGGCCCTCGGGTCGGCGCGTCGGCTAGCCAGTCCGGCGCCTCGAGCACCCCGTCGGTGATGACGGTGGCCTACGTGACCGCGCGGGTGCAGACGGCGCTGGGCAACGTAGACAACTACATCGTCCGCGACAACCAGCTGCAGACCGGGCCGGGCGGGGACTCGTCCGTGATCTTGACCGACCCGCGCACCAGCAACGCCTACGAGGTCCTGCACGACAGCAACGGCACGTCGCTCGCCTGGCTGAGCACCTACCTGGTGAACCGGGTCCTGACCTGGAAAGACATCGAGGCCGACTACTCCACTCACACCTGGTTCGATCTCGTCTTCCACGCGGCCGGCCCGATCCAGGGATCGACCGCAGGCGCGACCAGCACCGTGATGACTCCGGCCGAGATCAAGGCGTGGCTCCACTCGGGCCTGCTCAAGATCGTCGGCCACAAGGTCATCGACGGGCACCAGACCATCGGACTGCGCCAGCCGTGGGCCCGCGGGTACCGGGAGCTGTGGGTCGACTCGACGACCTTCCTGCCGGTGCGGCTCATCATGGCCGACTTCGCCGACCAGAAGGGGCCGCTCCAGAACGACATGGTGATCGACAACGAGACCTACCTGCCGCGCAGCCAGTCACTGCTCAACGAGGTGAACCAGGTGCACATCCCGGCCGGGTTCAAGCAGGTCGCGCCGCCGAAGTAATCGTCGCGGGTAACCCGCGTGCGGCCGGCCTGCGGTGTGCAGGCCGGCCGCACGTCTGCTGTCGTCAGAGGGCGAGGCGGTCGGCGAGGCGGTCTAGGTAGGCCTCTATCTTGTCCGCCGGGGCGTCCGGGAGCCCCCAGACCAGCTCGGTCGCGCCGGCCTCGGCCCAGGTGGCGAGGTCGTCGGGTGACGGCCTGGCCGCGATCAGCACCCGGATGTCGGGGGCGCCCGGCCGGCTCTCCGCCGCCCAGGCTCGGCGCAGGGCGGCTGCCTTGCCGCTGATGTCCTGCTCGCCGGGGGTGGTCATCCAGCCGTCGGCGTGCCGGGCGATCCAGGAGAACGTCTTCGGGCCGCCGCCTGCGCCGACGATCAGCGGCACGTGCGGCTGGGCCGGCTTGGGGAAGGCCCAGCACGGGCCGAACTTCACGAACTCCCCGTCGTAGGCCGCCTCCTCCTGCGTCCACAGCGCGCGCATCGCCTCGATGTACTCGCGCAGCACGGTCCGCCGCCGCCCGGCCGGGACGCCGTGGTCGGCCAGCTCGTCGGTGTTCCAGCCGAACCCCGCGCCGACCGTGACCCGGCCGCCGGACAGGTGATCGAGCGTGGCGATGGTTTTCGCCAGCGTGAGCGGGTCGGATTCGACCGGCAACGCGACCGCCGTGCAGAGCCTGATCCGCGACGTGACGGCCGCCGCGGTTGCCAGCGAGACCCACGGATCGAGGGTGCGCAGATAGCGGTCGTCGGGCAGCGTCGCGTCGCCGGTGCCCGGATGGGCGGCCTCCCGCTTGACCGGGATGTGGGTGTGCTCGGGCACGTAGAACGCGTCGAACCCGCGGTCTTCGGCCGCCGTGGCCGCCTGCGCGGGCGTGACCCCGCGATCGGAGGTGAACAGCACGATGCCGTGGCGCATGGCACCAGACTAGAACGTGTTTCAGTTCATGTAACTAGGCGGCGGACCCGGAGGGCGACCTGGAGGGCGAACCGGGCGTCGGGGTCGCTGAGCCCGTCGCCGAACAGCTCGGTGAGCTGCCGCAGCCGGTAGCGCACGGTCTGCGGGTGGACGTGCAGGCGGCTCGCCGCGACCCCGGCGTTGTCCGCGCTCTCCAGCCACGCGAGCAGCGTCTCGGCCAGCCGGTCGGCCTGGTCCGGGCGAAGCCCGCGCAGCGGCGCTAGCGCCTGGCCGCTGAGAACCCGGGCGAGCTCGGCGTCGGCCAGCAGCACCAGCGTTGGCAGCTGCTCGTCGCAGCGGACGATCCCGTCGGCGTGGCGGACCTCGTCGGCACGGCGG
>DATCGA010000725.1:0-2969 GCA_036509215.1 Trebonia sp. | reverse complement strand
AAAGCCAGTCGAGCCGGCTGAAGAGCTTCGCGTACGCATCCTCGTAGGCCTCCTGGGAGGAGGCGAAACCACAGCGATAGACGCCATTGTTCACGTCCTCGTAGACGAGCGCGCTGACCTCCTCGATCTCTTCCCGCAGCTGGTCCGGGTACAGGTCGGGGGCGCCGGCCCGGTGGTAGCCGGCCCACTCGCTCTCCAGGTCGAGCGTGATGTGCCGGAAGTCCGCGGTGACCACCCCGCCGCTCGGGATGTCCACGATCGCGGGGACGGTGACGCCCCGGTCGTAGCCGGGCACCGCCTTCTCGTACGACTCGCGGAGCTCGTGCGCGCCCAGGACGGGGTCCAACTCCCCCGGGTCGAGACTGAAATTCCACGACCGCCAGTCATGGGTCGGGCCGCAGATGCCCATCGACAGGGCGTCCTCGAGGCCGAGGAGGCGGCGGACGATCATGGTCCGGTTGGCCCACGGGCAGCCGCGCGCCACCACCAGCCGGTACCGGCCCGATTCGACTGGCCAGCCGTCGCTGCCGTCGACGGTGATTCGCCCGTCGAGGTACGTGGTGTCGCGCTTGAACGCGCCGCTCTTCTCGCTCATGGAACCGAACCTAGGCCGTCGCGCGTTTCCGCGCGAGTCCGCGGCCGCCTTCGGCCCTGCCCGACTTGTCCGGGCACGATTAACCGAGGCGGTCGAGGAACTCGCGAGAGCGGCGGAGCACCAGGGCGGTGGCGGCGGGGTCGTAGGACGGCAGCGAGCTGTCGGTGAACAGGTGCTTGTCGCCCGGATAGGTAAACACCTCGGCCAGTGCGGGCCCGATCAGCTCGGCCAGCTCGCGGGCGGCGTCAAGGTCGCCCTCGAGCGCGAAGTACGGGTCCTTGTCCATGCCGTGGACCTGAACCGGAAGCCCGTCGGGCCACGGGCCGAAGGCCCACTCGGCGGTGAGCGAGATGAACGCCTCGTACATCAGCGCGCCGCGCGCCCCCGGCCTGGTCTGCGCGAGCCGCTGGGCGCTGGCGCCGCCGAGGGAGAAGCCGCCGTAGACCAAGCCCTGCGGCAGGCCGGCGACGGCCGCGTTGGCGCGCGCGTCGATCGTCTCGTCGCCGATCCGGCCGGCCAGCGCGATCCCGTCCTCGAGGGTGGCCGCGCGCTCGCCGTCGAACAGGTCGGGGGTGTGCACGGTGTGACCGCCGCCCCGCAACTCCTCGGCGAACGCGCGGACTCCGTCGGTCAGCCCTTGCACATGATGAAACAGCACGAGCTCGGCCACGGATGGTCTCCTTGCCTCTCGGGAGTTCTTGAATGATCATTGAACGGTAATCGTCGAATGATCCATAAACTTGGTATGTTTCACGACCTTAGTATGGTTGGGTTATGACGGTCAAGCAGATCCCGGACTACGACCTCGAAGAGATGATCGTGGTCACCGCGCCCGGGCAGCTTCGGGCGCTGGCCGACCCGCTGCGCGGCACGCTGCTTGACCTGCTGCTCGAGCGGGCGGCCACCGTCACCGAGATGGCGCTGGCGGTTGACCGGCCCAAGAGCACCGTCGCCTATCACGTGAACCTGCTCGTCGAGGCCGGGCTGCTGCGGGTCGTGCGCACCCGCCGGGTGCGGGCGATCGAGGAGCGGTACTACGGGCGGGTCGCCCGGACGATCTACATCGGCGCGCTCCACAGCGACGAGGACAAGCAGATCGTGTCCTCGATCAACGGCCTCGCGCAGGCGGCGGCCGAGGCCGCCCCGGCCCACGCCATCGACGACCTGCGCTGCTCGCTTGTGCACGCGCGGATCCCGAGGGAGGAAGTGCGGAACTTCTGGGCTGCGGTGCTGGAGCTGTCCCGCCAGTTCGCGCAGATCCCGCGGGCCGGGGATCAGGTCTACGGCTTCGCGGCCGGCCTCTACCCGACCGACGCGCCCACCCTCCCCGACATGGCGGACGGGCCCGTCGACTTACGCTCCCCTGACCTCGGCGGCCGTGCGCAGCTCCGCTTCCTGGGTTCGCAGGATGGTGCGGAGCCGGTCGGTCAGGCCGTCGCCTTCGAGCGCCGCGCGGACGGCCTTGATCGTCGTCTCCTCGTCGAGGGTGACCGGGAAGAGGAGGTCCGCCAGGCGGCGCGCGAGTCGTTCGCCGCGTGCGTCCCTGGCGCTCAGCGCGGGCAGCGCCTCGGTGAAGTAGCGCTCTCGGTACCGGGTGAGCAGGGACTCCTGGCCCGCGACCCAGATGCCCTCGGCGTGCGCGCGGGCCAGCCACTGCGGGTTCCGCTCATCCAGCGCCGCCACCCACGCCGCCTCTTTCGCGGCCGGGTCCGGTCGGGCCGCCTCGCAGGTGACCCGCAGCGGCCGCCCGGCCACCGGGTCGGGCTCCGTTAGCGAAGCGAGGTCGGCCGGGCTGGCCAGGCCGACGATCGCCAGCGTCTTGACCAGCTCGGCGCGGAGTGTGAGGTCGAGCGGGCCGACGGCGGCGGTCGAGGCGCCGCCGTCAACTAGGGACCGGACGATCGCGAGGTGGGCGTCGGTCTGCGCGCTGGAGGCGAAGCCTGCCAGCAGCGCGCGGCGGATCGGGCGGGGTACCGAGGGAGCCCTGGCGGCGGTTAGCGCGGCGTCGGCGACGAGGGCTCGGACGGCCGCGCGGTCCCGGCGCGGGACGTAGCGGTCGGCGCAGGTCAGCGCGCGGCCGAGCAGCGCCTGGGCGGCGGTCGGGGTCAGCGGGGTGGGGGTCGAGTCGTCGCCGGGAAGGCCGCGGATTCCGTTGGTCAGGCGGCGGGCGACGAGGGCGGCGTAGTCGGCTGCGGCGAGCTGCCCGGTCAGGACCATGTGCCAGGCCGCGTTCCAGCACGCGGCCTCGGTCAGCGGGTCGCCCACGTCGAAGGCGGCCTCGGCCAGCGCGGCGAGGGACCGGTCGTCGATCGTGACCTGGGCGAGCGCCCAGTCGCCGGCGTTGACGAAAACGGCGGCGGGCAGCGGCTCGCCC
>DATCGA010000724.1:0-7300 GCA_036509215.1 Trebonia sp. | reverse complement strand
GGCGCGGCGGCCGATGCGGTCCGGCGCGTGCTGGCCCGCCCCGAGCTGGAGCTGCGCGGGCTGCACTCGCACATCGGGTCGCAGATCTTCGACACCGGCGGCTTCGAGGTGGCGGCCAGGCGGGTGCTCGAGCTGGCGGCGCGGATCCACTCCGAGCACGGCGTCGCGATCGAGGAACTCGACCTGGGCGGCGGGTTCGGCATCGCCTACACCCCCGAGGACGACGCGCCCGAGGTGAAGAACCTCACCGCCGGGCTGCGCGCGATCGTCACCGCGCAGTGCGCGGCCTTCGGTCTGCCCGAGCCTCGGCTGACGATCGAGCCCGGCCGCGGCATCATCGGGCCGTCTACCGTCACGCTGTACGAGGTCGGCACGATCAAGAACGTGGACGGCATCCGCACCTACGTGAGCGTGGACGGCGGGATGAGCGACAACATCCGCACCGCGCTGTACGACGCGTCGTACACCTGCGCGCTCGCGTCGCGGTCGTCGGATGCGCCGCCGATGCTCGCCCGGGTGGTGGGACGGCACTGCGAGAGCGGCGACATCGTCGTCAAGGACTGCCACCTGCCGGCCGACCTCGCGCCCGGCGACCTGCTGGCGGTGGCGGCCACCGGCGCGTATTGCCGGTCCCTGGCCTCTAATTACAACCATCTGCCGCGCCCCGGCGTGGTGGCGGTGCGCGACGGTGCGGCCCGCGAGATCGTGCGCCGGGAAACGCTTGATGACCTGCTGCGATTGGACGTCGGATGAGCACGGAGAAAACCCTCAAGGTCGCCCTGCTCGGCTGCGGGAACGTCGGGTCGCAGGTGGCACGGCTGCTGCGCGAGGAGGGCGACGAGCTCGCGGCGCGGATCGGCGCGCGCCTCGAGCTCGCGGGCATCGCGGTGCGGCGGCTCGCCCACCCCCGGCCCGGCGTCGACCCGGCGCTGCTGACGACCGATCCGATGGAGCTCGCCACCCGGCCGGACATCGACATCGTGATCGAGGTGGTCGGCGGCATCGAGCCCGCCCGCTCGGTGCTGCTGGCCGCGATGAAGAACGGCAAGTCGGTCGTGACCGCCAACAAGGCGCTGCTGGCGGAGTACGGCGAGGAGATCCACGCCGCCTCCCGCGCCTTCGGCGCCGACCTCTACTACGAGGCGGCCGTGGCGGGGGCGATACCGCTGCTGCGTCCGCTGCGCGAGTCGCTGGCGGGCGACACCGTGCACCGGGTGCTCGGCATCGTCAACGGCACCACCAACTTCATCCTCGACCGGATGGATACCTCGGGGGCTGGCTTCGCCGACGCGCTGGAGGAGGCGCAGGCGCTCGGCTACGCCGAGCCCGACCCGACCGTGGACATCGAGGGCTTCGACGCCGCCGCCAAGGCGGCGATCCTGGCCTCGCTCGCGTTCCACACCCGGGTCACCGCGGCTGACGTCTACCGCGAGGGGATCACCGAGGTCAGCGCGGCCGACATCGCCTCCGCCAAGCTGCTCGGCCGGACGGTCAAGCTGCTCGCGATCTGCGAGCGGTCCGGGGACGGGGTCGCGGTGCGGGTGCACCCGGCCATGATCCCCCGGTCGCACCCGCTGGCGGCGGTGGGCGGCGCCTACAACGCGGTCTTCGTCGAGGCGAAATCGGCCGGCCAGCTCATGTTCTACGGGGCGGGGGCGGGCGGCACTCCGACCGCGAGCGCGGTCCTCGGCGACCTCGTCGCGGTGGCGCGCAACCAGGTGGCCGGCACCCGCGGGCCGGAGCCCTCGACCTACGCGGAGCTGCCGGTGCTGCCGATGGGCGATACGCTCACCCGGTACCACGTATCGCTCGACGTGGCGGACCGCCCGGGCGTGCTCGCGCCGGTGGCGGAGGCGTTCGCCCGGCACGGCGTCTCCATTCAGGCCGTACGCCAGAACAGCAAAGGCAACGAGGCGCAGCTCATCATCGTCACCCACGTGGCGCAGGACGCCGCGCTCGCCACGACGGTCTCCGAGCTGCAGGCGCTGCCCGTCGTGCGGGCCGTGGCGAGCGTGATGCGGGTCGAAGGGGAGGAAGACCAGTGACCGGTTCGCAGGCCCCGGCCGCCACCGGGGCGCGTGCGGCCTGGCGCGGCGTCATCACCGAGTACCGGGACCGACTCCCGGTCACCGCCGGGATGCCCGCCATCACTCTCCAGGAGGGCGGGACGCCGCTGCTGCCGGCCCCGGTGCTGTCCGCCAGGACCGGGTGCGACGTGTACCTGAAGGTCGAGGGCCTCAACCCGACCGGGTCGTTCAAGGACCGCGGCATGACGGTCGCGATCACCGTGGCCGCCGCCCAGGGCGCGAAGGCGGTGATCTGCGCCTCGACCGGCAACACGTCGGCGTCCGCGGCCGCCTACGCCGCGCGGGCCGGCCTCACCTGCGCCGTCCTCGTGCCCAAGGGCAAGATCGCGATCGGCAAGCTGGCGCAGGCGCTGGTGCACGGCGCGAAGCTGCTCCAGGTCGACGGGTCGTTCGACGACTGCCTCGAACTTGCCCGCAAGCTCGCCGTCGACTACCCGGTGGCGCTGGTCAACTCGGTGAACCCGGACCGCATCCAGGGCCAGAAGACGGCCGCGTTCGAGATCGTGGACGCGCTCGGCGACGCCCCCGACATCCACTGCCTGCCGGTCGGCAACGCCGGCAACATCACCGCCTACTGGATGGGGTACCAGGAGTACGCCGACCTCGGGCTGGCCACCAGGCGGCCGCGGATGTACGGCTTCCAGGCCAGCGGCGCGGCCCCGATCGTGGACGGGGCGCCGGTGACGCACCCGCAGACGATCGCGACCGCCATCCGGATCGGCAACCCGGCCTCCTGGCAGCTGGCCGAGGCGGCGCGAGACGAGTCCGGCGGCCTGATCGACAAGGTCACCGACCGCGAGATCCTCGCCGCGTACCGGATACTCGCCCGCGACGAGGCGGTCTGGGGCGAGCTGGGCTCGTCGGCGAGCGTGGCCGGCCTGCTCGCGGCGGCCGCCGACGGCCGGATCCCGGCCGGATCCCGGGTGGTCTGCACGATCACCGGCAACGGCCTCAAAGACCCTGACTGGGCGCTGTCGGGCGCGCCCGCCCCGACCACGGTCCCGGTGGACGCCGCCACCGCCGCGGCCGCCCTCGGACTGGCCTGAACGGCTGGCCGCGCGACGCCGTGGCCGGCGCCGACGTGACTGAAGTGGAATGAGAGCGCATGACGTGGAGTGAGGATCCGGTCCTGGTGCGCGTGCCTGCCACCAGCGCGAACCTGGGACCGGGCTTCGACGCGCTCGGGCTCGCGCTCGGGCTGCACGACGAGGTCGAGGCCGCGGTGACCGCGTCGGGTCTGTCGATCGAGGTGTCGGGCGAGGGCGCGGCCGAGCTCGCTGACGCTGATGAGAAGCACCTGGTGGTGCGCGCGATGCGGGTCGCCTTCGACGACCTGGGCGTCGACCAGCCGCCGGGGCTCGCGGTGCGCTGCGTCAACCGGATACCGCACGGGCGCGGCCTCGGCTCGTCGGCGGCCGCGATCGTGGCCGGCATCCTGGCCGCGCGGGCGCTGGCGGGCGCGAGCGTGGCACCGAGCGACGCGCTGCCGCTTGCCAGCGCCCTCGAGGGGCATCCCGACAACGTCGCCCCGTGCCTGTACGGCGGCCTCACGATCGCCTGGCTGGCCGACTCGACCGCGACCGCGCACGCGGTCCGGCTCGAGCCGCTGGAGGAGATCCGGCCGGTCGCGTTCATCGCCCCGGAGCCTGTCGCCACCAAGGTCGCGCGGGGGCTGCTGCCCGCGAGCGTGCCGCATGCCCACGCGGCCAGGAACGCGGGCCGCGCGGCGCTGCTGGTCGCCGCCCTCACCGCCCGCCCGGACGCCCTCTTCGACGCCTCCGAGGACCTGCTGCACCAGAGCTACCGGGCGCCCGTCATGCCGGCCACGCACGAGCTCGTCAGCAGGCTGCGCGCGGCCGGGGTGCCCGCGGTCGTGTCGGGCGCGGGCCCGTCCGCGCTCGCGTTCCTGACCGGTGACGGGGCCGAGGAGGCGGACTTGGAGAAGCTGGATTCAATCGCGCGGGAAACGGGTATTCACTGGCGCATAACCCCGCTAGCCGTCGAGAGACGCGGCGCCAGCGCAGTACCGGATGGTCGGAGCATCCGGTGAGACGCGGCCGTCGTCTCCCGGGGATCGATGCTCTTTCCCCCCCGGGAACCCCTCGCCTGGCTGCTAAAACCCCTTTTCCGCGACATGGATGGCTGCAAAGGAATGCCGTGGGCGCTGTTGGTGTTAGGCTGGGTGCAGCATCGGTTGCCTCTGTGTGGGGCGGGTGCTGGTCATCCAGACGTCGCCTGGGGGGTAACGTATACCTGCCCAGGGATCGGGCTCTTAGCGTCACCCCAGGAGAGCGATACGTTCCCCTGAGCGCTACTCCACAGCACATCTTCACGCCGGCGGCTCGCCAGACGGGTCGCGCACACGGACATACGCGACGTGCGGGAGTAGATGCCGAGCGCAGCCGCAACCTTCATCATGAGCAAATGAGGGTCTTGCGAGCAATGCGGTCGGGCCTGACGCCACGGAACCCGGGTCGAGAAGACACCTAGGCGGCCGAGGATCATAATGGAAGGACCATTAGTGAGCGACACCACCGAACTCCTCAGCGGCGCGGCCCCCGCGTCCGAGGATCCCCCCATTGGGCACCCGGCCGCCGCATCCCCACGGTCATCGGGCCGCAACGGCGGCGACCTTTCTAAGTTGCTCGTCTCCGATCTGCAGCGGCTCGCCCAGGAACTCGGTATTCCCGGGACGGGACGGATGCGGAAGGGGGATCTCGTCGCCGCGATTACGGAGCGGACCGGCGGCGTGCGCTCGGCCCCCAAACAATCAGCTACGCGAGCTGCGTCTGCGGGAGCCGACACCGCTCGCCCCCTGAATCAGGATGCTATGGAAGCAGACACATCCGTCCGGTCAGCGCCTGCAGCCGCACCCGCCGCGAGCGGCGGCAGCGGCGACGCGCCGGTCAGCGCCCGCCCGTCCGGCGTTGGTGAGACCGACCGCATCGCCGTCGCCGACCGGGCCGCCACTTCCGACCGGACCGGCATCTCGGCTGCCGCGCAGCACGCGGGCCTGTCCGCCGAGCAGTCGGCCGAGGCCGGCGCCGAGGCCCAGGGCCAGGGCGGCGGCCAGGATGGCCGCCGGGACCGTCGCCGCAACGGACGCCGCGATGACCAGGGCGGGAACGGCCGCGACCAGCGTCGCGACACCCGCGGTGACGGGGGTCGAGAGGGTCGCGACAACCGTGAGGGCCGCGAGCCCGCTGCCGCCAGCAACGGCAGGAGTGGCCAGAACGCTCAGGCCGGCGGCAACGGCGGCCAGAACCGGGGCGACAGCGCCAACCGCGACAGCGCCAACCGCGTCGACGGCCAGAACCGGGGCGAGAACCAGAACCGCGGCGACAGCCAGAACCGCGCCATGGACGACGATGACGACAGGAACGGTCGGCGCGGGCGCGACCGGTTCCGCAACCGCAACCGGCGTCGCGGCGAGCGCCCCGGCACCGAGCCGGAGACGGTGATCGCCGACGACGACGTGCTGGTCCCGATCGCGGGCATCCTGGACGTGCTCGAGAACTACGCGTTCGTGCGGACCACCGGCTACCTGCCGGGGACCAACGACGTCTACGTCTCGCTTTCCCAGGTGCGCAAGCACGGGCTGCGCAAGGGCGACGTCGTCGAGGGCGCGGTCCGCCAGCCGAAGGACGGCGAGCGCAGGGAGAAGTTCAACGCGCTGGTCCGCCTGGACAAGGTCAACGGCCTCGACCCCGAGGAGTCGATCCGCCGGCCGGAGTTCTCCAAGCTGGTCCCGCTCTACCCGCAGGACCGGCTGCGGCTTGAGACCGACCCGACCAACATGGTGACCAGGATCATCGACCTGATCTCCCCGATTGGCAAGGGCCAGCGCGGCCTGATCGTGTCGCCGCCGAAGGCCGGCAAGACGATGATCCTGCAGGCCATCGCCAACGCGATCACCAAGAACAACCCGGAATGCCACCTCATGGTCGTCCTCGTGGACGAGCGTCCTGAGGAGGTCACCGACATGCAGCGCACGGTCAAGGGCGAGGTGATCCACTCGACCTTCGACAACCCGGCGGAGGCCCACACCACGGTCGCCGAGCTGGCCATCGAGCGGGCCAAGCGGCTGGTCGAGATGGGGCACGACGTGGTCGTGCTGCTCGACTCGATCACCCGGCTCGGCCGCGCCTACAACCAGGCGGCGCCGGCCAGCGGCCGGATCCTGTCCGGTGGTGTCGACTCGACCGCGCTCTACCCGCCGAAGCGGTTCTTCGGCGCGGCGCGCAACATCGAGAACGGCGGCTCGCTGACGATCCTGGCGACGGCTCTCATCGAGACCGGGTCCCGGATGGACGAGGTCATCTTCGAGGAGTTCAAGGGCACCGGCAACATGGAAATCCGGCTGCGCCGCGAACTCGCCGACAAGCGGCTCTTCCCGGCGGTCGATGTCATCGCGTCGAGCACCCGCAAGGAAGAGATCTTGCTGGCGCCGGACGAGCTCAAGGTCATCTGGCAGCTGCGCCGCGTACTGCACGCACTCCAGCCGGAGCAGGCCCTGGAACTGCTGATGGAGCAGATGCGCAAGACCCGCAGCAACGCCGAGTTCCTGCTCCAGGTCCAGAAGACCACCCTGGGCATGGACCGAGACCGGTAACGACCGGGAATTCGCACCCGTCAGACCTGGTTACCAGGTGTGGCAAACTAGGAAGCCGCTAGGACGCGGTTCCGGTTCACGCCGCGCCTGCCCGTTGAAACGGGCAGGCGGGCGACCCGGCGGCCGCTTGAGGCAAGGAGCCAACCCGATGAAGTCCGACATTCACCCGAACTACGAGGTCACGACCGTGACCTGTGGCTGCGGGGCCGAGTTCACCACCCGGTCCACCGCGCCCAACGGCGTGATCCACACCGACGTGTGCTCGCAGTGCCACCCGTTCTACACCGGCAAGCAGAAGATCCTCGACACCGGCGGCCGTGTCGCCCGGTTCGAGAAGCGCTTCGGCAAGGGCCCGGTCACCGGGGCGGCCGCCAAGAAGAAGTAGCGACCTCGCCAGCGCCCGCGTGTCCGTGATGACGACGGACACGCGGGCGCTGTGTTTGTCCGGCGAGGTTGCGGTTGACGCTAGGGTTATGGCAGCGCCTGCCCTGCGCGAGAGAGAAGGTTTTCCCTTTGTTCGACCGGTTGGGTGAGCTGGCCAGCGAGCATGCCGAGCTTGAGCGTGCCCTGGCCGATCCCGGCGTGCACGCGGACGCGGATC
>DATCGA010000723.1:0-19258 GCA_036509215.1 Trebonia sp. | reverse complement strand
AGCCACCGGGAGAGGTGAGCCGAGGCGACCCAGGCGACCACCACGGCGACGATCACCACCGAGATCAGGTCGGTGGTGTCGGAGGCCAGGAACACGATCGTGAGCAGCACCGCCGTCAGCGGCAGCCCGCCCAGCATGACGACGAGCATCGCGCCGATCCCGATGCCGACGCCGTCGATGAGGGGCAGGCCGGGGAGGTGGGACAGGGCGATCCCGCCGGCCGCGCCGATGAACATGCCGGGGAAGGTCGGGCCGCCGCGGAAGCCGCTCAGCGAGAAGCCGTAGGCCAGGCTCTTGCACGCGACGACCAGGAGCAGGGCACCGACCGACCAGGTGCCGGCGTGCTGGATGAGCGCGGGCAGCTCGTTCTGCCCGGAGAACAGGACCTCGTTGGTGCCCTTCCCGGTCACCGCGGCGAAGATGGCGGCGAGGCCGCCGATGGCGAGGCCGAGGACCGGGGTCAGCGCCTTGCGGCGGCCGATGATCGGCTGCAACTGCAGGCCCACGCGGCGGATAGCGGTGCCGACGACCGCCGCGGCCAGGCCGATCCCGACCGCCCACAGGAACTCGCCGCCGGTCGGGGTGGTGGCGGCCGGGATATGCGGGATGGCGAGGGAGAACGTCCCGAAGCCGGTCAGCTTGTCGAGGCCGACGAAGATGAGCGCGCCGACCCCGGCCGCCAGCAGCCCCGGCGCCAGCATCACGCTGATCATGCCGCCGCCGATGCCGGCCGCCTCCAGCAGCAGGAACGCTCCCACCAGCGGATTGACCAGCAGCGTGGAGAGGGCGGCGAAGCTGCCGGCCGCCCCGATGACCAGCACGGCCTGAGCCGGGGCGTCCTTCTTGACCAGGTGCACGATCAACGTGGCGACGCCGGCGCCGACCAGGATCAGCGGCGCCTCCGGCCCCAGGACGGCGCCGGAGATCAAGGTGGCGAGCGCGGCGAAGACGATGGCAGGCAGGTCACGGACCGCCACCTTCCCGCCTGCCTTGAATCCCTCGGCCGGATGATGGCCCCCGGTCCCGGGCAGGTAGCGCAGGGTGAGGGCGACGAGCACGCCGCCCAGCGCCACTACCGGCACCGGCCACCACGGCGGCTGCCCGTGGAACCCCAGCTCGCCGGGGAGCGTGGTGAAGAGGTACTTCTGGGCGAGGGCGACCAGCTTCAGGAAGTAGTAGGCGATGACCGCGACCGGAACCCCGACGATCGCCCCGAATACCAGCAGCACCAGATAGCTGCGGCTTCTGAGCATGGCCATGGGGTTCTGCGAGGCGGGAGCCGGATCTGGCGCCGGGTCGGCAGGATCGCTGGCCATCACTCGCCCACCGTCCCCTCGAGCTGTCGTTTTCCTGAGGCACGGCACACGTGACACGCTGTCCTCAAAAGATGTCCGACGTCACTGCGGCTCGTCGCGATGATTTCTGCCCCTCGACGCTGCGGGGGAAACGGCCGCGCGCCCCTGACGGCCCCCGAATGTCACTGAAAGTAGGGACAAACTAAAATTGAGTGATGACGCGATGGAGTCCTCTGCAGTGGCCGGTCATCCGGCAGGTGCGCACCGGAGACGTGCTCGGGCGCGGGCCGGCGGTGACGTCCGAGCGCACCCGCACTGAGAGGCCGCGCACGTCCACGGCTGATCGCGTCGTGCAGAGCGTCTGCCCGTACTGCGCGGTCGGCTGCGGCCAGCGGATCTACGTCAAGGACGAGCGGGTCGTCCAGATCGAGGGCGACCCGGACTCCCCCGTCTCCCGGGGCCGGCTGTGCCCGAAGGGTTCGGCCAGCGAGCAGCTGGTGAACTCCCCCGGCCGCCAGACCATGGTGCTGTACCGGGCGCCGCACGCCCGCGACTGGCAGCGACTGGACCCGGACACCGCCATTGACATGGTGGCCGACCGGTTCATCGAGTCACGCCGCCGCACCTGGCAGCAGCGCGATGGCCAGGGGCGCCTGCTGCGGCGCACGATGGGCATCGCCGCCCTCGGCGGCGCGACCCTCGACAACGAAGAGAATTACCTGATCAAGAAGCTCTTCACCGCCGCCGGGGCGGTCCAGATCGAGAACCAGGCCCGTATTTGACACTCCGCCACCGTTCCCGGTCTGGGAACCTCGTTCGGGCGCGGCGGCGCCACCCAGAGCCTGCAGGACATGGCCAACGCCGACTGCATCGTCATCCAGGGATCCAACATGGCCGAGTGCCACCCAGTTGGCTTCCAGTGGGTGGAGGAGGCCAGGGCCCGCGGCGCCACGGTCATCCACGTCGACCCCCGGTTCACCCGCACCTCGGCCGTCGCGGACAAGCACATCGCGATCCGGGCCGGCTCGGACGTGGTGCTCCTCGGCGCCCTGATCAACCACGTGCTGGCCAAGGACCTGTGGTTCAAGGAGTACGTGGTCGCCTACACCAACGCCGCCACGCTGGTGAACGCGGACTTCGAGGACACCGAGGAACTCGGCGGGCTGTTCTCCGGCTTCGAGCCGTCAACCGGCCATTATGACCCGGCCACCTGGGCTTACGCCGAGGAAGGGACCAATCCGCCCGAGCGCAGGCATGAGCACGGCGCCAGCGCCTCGGCCCGGGCGGCCGGCGACGAGCACGGCAGCGGCGGCCCGGTGCTGCCGCACGCCCGCGTGCTGCGGGACGAGACCCTGCAGGACCCGCGCACGGTGTTCCAGATCCTCAAGCGGCACTACGCCCGCTACACCCCCGAGATGGTCCGCGAGGCCTGCGGCATAAGCGGGGATGACTTCGACTACCTCGCCCGGGCGGTCACCGAGAACTCGGGCCGCGAGCGCACCACCTGCTTCGCCTACGCTCTCGGCTGGACGCAGCACACCCTGGGGGCGCAGTTCATCCGCGCCTGCGCGATGCTGCAGTTGCTGCTGGGCAACATGGGCCGCCCGGGCGGCGGCATCATGGCGCTGCGCGGGCACGCCAGCATCCAGGGCTCGACCGACATCCCCACGCTGTTCAACCTGCTCCCCGGCTACCTGCCGATGCCGAGCGCGGGCATCCACGACAGCTTCGCCGACTACCTGGAGAAGGCCGGATCGAAAAGGCAGAAGGGGTTCTACGCCGATACCGACCACTACCTGGTCAGCCTGCTCAAGGCGTGGTGGGGCGACGCCGCCCGGGCCGACAACGACTGGGCCTACGACTTCCTGCCCCGGCTGACCGGACCGCACGGCACCTACCAGACCGTGACCGCCATGCTCGACGACAAGGTGGAGGGCTACTTCCTGCTCGGCCAGAACCCCGCCGTCGGCTCGGCCAACGGCCGGCAGCAGCGACTGGCCCTGTCCCACCTGAAATGGCTGGTGGTGCGGGACCTCAACCTCATCGAGTCGGCCACCTGGTGGAAGGACAGCCCGGAGGTCGTCTCCGGCGAGCGGCGGACGGAGGACATCGCGACCGAGGTGTTCTTCCTGCCCGCCGCGAGCCACGCCGAGAAGGCCGGGACGTTCACCCAGACCCAGCGGATGCTGCAGTGGCGGCATAAGGCGCTCGACGCGCCCGGCGAGTGCCAGAGCGACCTGGACTTCTTCTACAAGCTCGGCCAGCGGATCAGGGCGAAGCTGGCGGACTCGACCGACGAGCGGGACCGGCCGCTGTTGGACCTGACCTGGGACTACCCGGCGGGCGAGCACGACGAGGCCAATCCGGGCGACGCCAATCCGGCGGCGGTGCTGCGTGAGATCAACGGCTACCACCGCACCGGCCCGCAGGCTGGCCAGCTGCTCTCCTCCTATACCGAGCTGCGCGCCGACGGGTCGACCACCGGCGGCTGCTGGATCTATGCCGGGGTGTACGCGGGTGGTGTGAACCACGCGGCCGACCGGGTGCCGCACGGCGGGCACGGTCCGGCCCAGTCGGAATGGGGCTGGGCCTGGCCGGCCAACCGGCGGATCCTCTACAACCGGGCCTCGGCCGACCCGGACGGCAAACCCTGGAGCGAGCGGAAGCGGTACATCTGGTGGGACGAGGCGAAGGGACGCTGGGTCGGGAACGACGTGCCCGACTTCGTACTCGACCGCGCCCCGGGCAGCCGGCCGGACCCGGATCTCGGCGGCCCGGCCGCGCTCGCGGGCGACGACCCGTTCATCATGCAGTCCGACGGCAAGGGCTGGCTGTTCGCGCCCAAGGGCATGGTCGACGGCCCAATGCCGACGCACTACGAGCCGCAGGAGTCCCCGGTCGCCAACGCGCTCTACCCGCAGCAGCAGAACCCGGCCCGGGTGACGTTCCCGCGGGCCGACAACCTCAGCGCGCCGAGCGCGGGCGCGCCCGGCTCCGAGGTGTACCCGTTTGTGTTCACCACCTACCGGCTGACCGAGCACCACACCGCGGGCGGGATGAGCCGCTGGCTGCCGTACCTCTCGGAGCTGCAGCCGGAGATGTTCTGCGAGGTCTCGCCCGAGCTGGCGGCCGAACGCGGCCTTGAGCCCTACGGCTGGGCCACCCTGATCTCCCCTCGCTCGGCGATCGAGGCGCGGGTGCTGGTCACCGAGCGGATGACGCCGCTGCTCATCGCCGGCCGCACGGTGCACCAGATCGGGCTGCCTTATCACTGGGGGGTGGGGAACGACGCCGTCATCTCCGGTGACGGGGCCAACGACCTGCTCGGCGTCACCCTCGATCCCAACGTGCAGATCCAGGAGTCCAAGGTCGGCTCCTGCGACATCCGCCCGGGCCGCCGGCCGCACGGCGAGCAGCGGCTCCGGCTGGTCGCGGACTACCAGGCCCGCTCCGGGGTCACCACCGCCACCGACAACGCCCGGATGACCGATCCCGGTCGCGAGATCGTCGATCCGCCGCCGAGGAAGGGGAGTTAATGCCTCAGCTGGCCGGACCAACTGACCCTGCGGCCGACGCCCGATGGACCAACGTTCAGCCGCGCAAGGGCTTCTTCACCGATACCTCGATCTGCATCGGCTGCAAGGCGTGCGAGGTCGCGTGCAAGGAGTGGAACCACAACCCCCGCAACGGCGACCTCGAGCTGCTCGGCTCGTCCTACGACAACACCGGCGCGCTCGGCGCCAGCACCTGGCGGCACGTCGCGTTCATCGAGCAGGGCCGCGAGCAGATCGAGGAGGCGCGGGCGACCGGACGCGCCCTGGTCGATCTGGGCATGCCGGGCCTCGGGCCGCCGGCGGCGGGGGCCAGTCCGGCGGCGGCTGGCTCTTCTTCGGCTGCTGCCTCTTCGGCGATTGGTCCGGCCGCGGCTGGCCCGGCGGCGGAGACGATGCTCTCCGGCACGCCTGAAATGCCGCCTGACACGCCCGAATTCCGCTGGCTGATGTCGTCCGACGTGTGCAAGCACTGCACGCACGCGGGCTGCCTCGACGTGTGCCCGACGGGCGCGCTGTTCCGGACCGAGTTCGGCACCGTGGTGGTGCAGGATGACGTCTGCAACGGGTGCGGGACGTGCGTCGCGGGCTGCCCGTTCGGCGTCATCGAGCGCCGCACCGACGGCACCGCCGCCCCGAAGACCAAGCGCGGCGAGCGCAAGGGCGAGCAGCCCGAGGTCCCGAACCTGGGCGTCGCGCAGAAGTGCACGCTGTGCTACGACCGTCTGGTCGACGACCAGACCCCGGCCTGCGCGAAGACGTGCCCGACCGAGTCGATCAAGTTCGGTGACCGGGAGGACATGGTCGCGCTGGCCAAGGAGCGGGTGGCCGAGCTGCACGCGCAGGGACGGACCGAGGCGCGCCTGTACGGGGCGAACGAACTGGACGGCGTCGGCGGCACCGGATCGGTCTTCCTGCTCCTCGACGAGCCCGAGGTGTACGGGCTCCCGCCGGACCCGCGGGTTCCCACGGCCGACCTGCCGAGGATGTTCAAGCGGGCCGGGCTCGCCGCCGCCGGGATGGCCGCCGCGGCCGCGATTTCGTTCATCGGAGCACGTCGGTGACCGCCTCGGAGTACGACAGCGAGCGGCCGCCGGAGCTGCCGGGGCGCGGCCGCCGAGGCGGCAGGCGCCGCGATCGGCCGCGACCGGTCGGGGCGGACGGCGGGCGCGAGGCGCCGATGGTTCCCGAGGCGGAGTTCACCTCCTACTACGGCCGGCCGGTGGTCAAGGCGGTGCCGTGGGGAGCCGAGATCGCGGCCTACCTCTTCCTCGGCGGCGTCGCCGGCGGCTCGGCCGCGCTCGGCGCCGGCGCGCAGCTCACCGGGCGCCCTACGCTCTGCCGCAACTGCCGGCTGGCCGCGCTGACCTCGGTCAGCCTGGGGGCGGTGGCCCTGGTGCACGACCTCGGACGGCCGGAGCGCTTCCTGAACATGCTGCGCGTGATCAAGCTGACCTCCCCAATGAGCCTCGGCTCGTGGATCCTGAGCGTCTTCAGCGCCGGCGCCTCGGTGGCGGCCGTGGCCGAGGTGGACCGGATGACCGGCGAGCGGCTGCCGCTCGGCCCGCTGCGCCGGGTGCTGCGCGCTGTCGAGGGCCCGGCCGGGCTCGAGGCCGCGGCGTTCGGGCCGTTGCTGGCCGTGTACACGGCGGTCCTGCTGGCCGACACCGCCACTCCGACCTGGAACCACGCGCACGACGAGCTGCCGTTCGTGTTCGTCAGCTCGGCCAGCCTGGCCTCGGCCGGCCTGGCGATGATCACGACGCCGGTCGCCGAGACCGCTCCGGCCCGCCGGCTGGCCTTGCTCGGCGTCGTCGGCGATCTAGTCGCCACCCAGGTGATGCGCCGCCGGATGGACCCGGTGGTGGCGGAGACGCTGCACGAGGGCCGGCCGGGCACGCTGCTGCGGCTGAGCGAGGCGCTCGCGGTCGCGGGCGGGATCGGGACGCTGCTCGGCGGCCGCCGCCGCCCCGTCGCGGCCGCGGCCGGACTGGCGCTGGTGGCCGCGTCGGCGCTGACCCGCTTCGGGGTGCTCGGGGCGGGCATCCGCTCGGCCAAGGATCCGCGTTACACGATCGAACCGCAGAAGCGGCGGCTCGCCGCCCGCCGGGCGGCCGGCATCACCGACGATTCGATCACGACGTCGGGCTGAACGCGCCTGCGCCGAGGCGGCGCCGCGCCCTCTCGTGCGACGGCTGCCCATTTCTTGCTGTTATCTCGGTGCGGTGGATCGTCTTTCGATAAGGAGATGGATGGATGACGTAGCTCGGCCGTCCGGGCTCGCCAGGCGGTGACGGCTGCCTCCTTGACGGGGCCGTAGCCCTTGACGGACTGGGCGGACGCGGCGAGGCGGACGAGGTCGTCGTAGGGCAGGCCGCTGGCCAGGGCGTCGGCGAGGAGGACCTCGTACTCGGCGATGACGGCCCGCTCGGTGCGGCGGTCGCGGTCCCAGCCGAAGACGTCGAGCGGGGTGCCGCGCAGGCGCTTCATCGGACGCAGCAGGCGGAATGCCAGCTCGTAGGGCTTGCCGAGCGCGAGCTTGCTGGCCATGCCGAGGCGGCGCAGGATCGGCGGGTGCAGGTGGTACGTCACCGTGTAGGGGCCCTCGATGCCCAGGCCACGGGCTGCCTGGGCGTAGTCGGCGGCCAGGTGGAGCCGGGCCACCTCGTACTCGTCCTTGTAGGTCAGCAGCTTGAACCAGGATTCGGCGACCGCCTCGGTGAGCGCCCAGCCTCGGTCCTCGTCGTCATCGGCCGCCGCCCGGCCGACCAGGTCGAGGAAGCGCCGGGCCAGTCGCGGGTCCTGGTAGTCGATGATCTGCGCGGCGCGCCGGGTGACTAGGTCCTGCAGCACGGGCGGCAGGGTCCGCTCCTTGACCAGGGCCTCGACGAGCCCGGCGGCCGTCGCCAGGGCCGGGGCGGTCGGGGCGAACGCTCCCCCGGGTGACCTGTCGGCGTCCGGGCCGACCACCGCGGCCGATACGGCCGACGGGTCGTGCGCTGCCCAGCGGCCCCACTCGAAGGCCGCGCGGTTGCGCGCGGCGGCCCTGCCCTGCCGCCCCAGCGCGGCGGCCACGTCGTCCAGCGTCAGCGGCAGCCCGCCGGACTGGAACGCCGCCCCGAGGAGGATCACGTTGGCGAGCAGGTGGTCGCTGAAGACGGCCTCGGCGATCCGCTTGGCCTCGACGAACACGACCCGGTCGGCCCCGGCGCGAGCTTCGATCGCCTGCCTGAGGCTCGCCTGCGGCGGCGCCGAGTGGCCCTGCGCGGACTGGTCCGTTTGGAGCATGGCGGAGGTGGGGGTCACGTCCGGGTCGACGACCGCGATCGTGGCTCCGGTGCGGATCTTGGCCAGGTGCCGGGCGGCGGCGGCCTGCAGGATGTCGCCCGACAGGTAGAGGTCGGCGCCGTCGGCGCCGACGGTCGCCGCACCGAGGTCGTCTCTGGACCTGGCCAGGTGCAGGTGCGAGACGACCGCGCCGGCCTTCTGCGACAGGCCGGTCTGGTCGAGTCCGCCGATAGCGAAGCCGGCGCGTTCGGCGGCGGCGGCGAGGATGCGGTTGGCGGTGACCACGCCGGTGCCGCCGATGCCGGTGAAGTAGATGCCGTACCGGCGGCCGGACGCTGCGGGCTCCGGAATGGGCAGCGATCCACCTGGCAACGTGGAGTGGGGTGGCTGGGGTTTGGCGGGTTGGCGGCTGCGGGTGGGCTTGGGGGTGATGGTGACGAAGGAGGGGCAGTCGCCGTCGAGGCAGGTGTAGTCGCGGTTGCAGGAGGGGTCGTGGATCTGGCGTTTCTCGCCGAACTCGGTCGCCACCGGCAGGACCGAGAGGCAGTTGCTCTTGGCGCCGCAGTCGCCGCAGCCTTCGCAGACCGCCTCGTTGATGAACACCCGGCGGGGCGGGTCGGCCAGCTGGCCGCGCTTGCGGAGGCGGCGGGACTGGGCCGCGCAGCGCTGGTCGTAGATGATCACAGTGACGCCGGGCACCCGCCGCAGTGACTCCTGCACCTCCGGAAGGCGATCGCGGCCGAGCACCCGCGTCCCGGCCGCCCAGCGGGCGCGGCGGCCGTAGCGGTCCGGTTCCTCGGCGCACACGACGATCTTCCTGACGCCCTCGGCTTCGAGCGCCCGGGTCATCGCGGGGACATCCATCAGGCCGGTCACGTCCTGGCCGCCGGTCATCGCCACGGTCGCGTTGTAGAGGATCTTGAACGTGATGTCGGCCCCGGCCGCGACGCTGGCCCTGATCGCCAGCGTTCCCGAGTGGCTGAAGGTGCCGTCGCCGAGGTTCTGGATGACGTGCGGCTCGGCCACGAACGGCGACAGGCCCAGCCACGGCACGCCCTCGGCCCCCATCGGCGGCGGCGGGAGGCTCTTCATGCCTGCGTGCCTGGCCTCGAAGTACATGATCCCGTGGCAGCCGACGCCGCCGCCGACGAGCGCGCCATCGGGGACGACGGTTGACCGGTTGTGCGGGCACCCGCTGCAGAATCCCGGCGCGCGGGCGGGCGGCTCGACCAGCGGGAGAAGCGGGAGAGACGGAATCGGGGCGTGTGGTGGGAGTGACTGCCGGGTCTGGGGGTGCTGGGCCTGGGAGTGGTGGGCCTGGGAGTGGTGGGCCTGGAGGTGGTGGGTCATGCGGGTCTGAGGCCGGCGGGCGAGCGCGGGGACGGTTCTGGTGAGGATGCGAGCCACGGTGTCGGAGTCGAGTTCGCCGACCGAGGGCGTTAGGTGGTCGCCGGTCCGGTCGCGCTTGCCGACGACGGGGACGCGGCTGCCTGCCTCGTGCAGGATCGCGCGGAGCTGCGTCTCGATGAACGGGCGCTTCTCCTCGATCACGATCAGCTCGTCGACGGAGGCGGCGAACTCGGTGACGGTCTCCTCGACCAGGGGGTAGGTCAGGCCGAGCTTGAGCACGCGGACGCCGGCGTCGGCCAGGTCGTCGACGCCGACTCCGAGCGTCGCGAACGCCTCGAGCACGTCGAAGTAGGTCTTGCCTGCGCAGATCACGCCGACTTGGCCAGACGGCCCGCCGATCACCCGGTCGAGGCCGTTGGCGCGGGCGTAGGCCTTCGCGGCGCGGAGCCGGCCGACCATGACCAGGGCTTCCTGGTCGGGGACGGCGTGCGGGCCGACGGTGGCGAGCGGGCGGTGGCGCCACCGGCGTCCGTCGATGACCAGGTCGGCGGGTTCGGCGAAGGCGTGGCGGGCGAGGTCCAGGTCGACGGTGCCGATGCCGTCGGCGACCGAGGTGACGATCTTGAGGCCGGCCCAGGCGCCGCAGTAGCGGGAGAGCCGGAAGGCGTGCGCGCCGAGGTCGAGCACGTCCTGCTGGTCGCCGGGGAACAGCACCGGGACGCAGGCGTCCTCGAAGGTGTACTGGCTGTCGCAGGCGAGCGTCGAGGACTTCGATCCCGGGTCGTCGCCGCAGAACATGACCGCGCCGCCGTTCGGGCCCGCGCCCATCGCGTTCGCGTGCTTGAGCGCGTCGCCGCAGCGGTCGAGGCCGGGGCCCTTGCCGTACCAGGCGCCGGCCACCCCGTCGACGCCGTCGTAGGGGATCACGGCGCCCATCTGGCTGCCCCAGACGATCGCGGCCGCGAGCTCCTCGTTGAGGCCGGGGCGGTGGACGATCCGGTGCCCGGCCAGGACGTCGCTGCCGAGCGCGTCCAGAGTGAGGTCGAAGCCGCCGAGGGGCGACCCCGGGTACCCGGAGACCATGGTGGCGGTGGTCAGGCCGTCCCGCTCGTCCAGCCGGTGCCGCAGCAGCAGGAGCTGCGCCAGGGTGTCGGTGCCAGACAGGATTTTCCGAACGGGCCGGTGTTCCACGTCAGCGGTCACGGATAGAGCTCCGGGTTGACGTACCCGAAGCGGCCGTCCTTGATCACGAACCGGCGCAGGTCGTGGCGCTGGAGCACGGTCACGTCGGCGGTGGGGTCACCGTCGACGGCGACCAGGTCGGCCAGGTAGCCCTCGGCGATCTGGCCGCTGTCGAGGCCTGCCGCCGGGCCCATGTTCCTGGTCGCGGTGTGGATCGCCTCGACCGGGGTCATGCCCAGCTGGTCGACGTAGCGCTGCAGTTCCGCCGCGTAGGTGCCGTGGTGCGTCCACTGGTGGCCGAAGTCGCCGCCGGAGAGGATCTTGATGCCGGACGCGCGGAGCCGCTCCATCCCTTCGATCTGGGCGCGGTACTCGTCGCGGTAGCCGGATCGGTCGATCTTCTCCTCGGTGATGCCGTACGGCTCGGCCTTGCCGTGCGTCATCTGGTACAGGTAGTGGAACCCCGGGCAGACCCAGACGTCGTCCCGCCTGGCCTCGAGCTCCCGGACCGCCTCGTCGTCGAGGAAGCAGGCGTGGTGGATGATCCGGACCCCGGTCCTTGCCGCCATCGCGACCGACGCCGAGCCGCGCGCGTGGGCGGTGAGGAACGCGCCGCGGGAGTCCGCCTCCTCAACGGCCGCGAGCAGCATCTCGTCGTTCATGTAGACGTCCTGGGACGGGTACTCGGGGACGACCCCGTCGCCGGAGATGAAGAGCTTGAGCGCCCGCGCTCCGAGGTCGCACTGGCGGGCGACGATGTCGCGGAGCTGCCTAGCGTCGGCCGCGACCTCCATCAGCTCGCCGTCGGCGCCGAGGCCGCCGATCTCGGCGATCATCGGGCCGCTGGGCACGATGCGGGGGCCGGAGACCAGCCCCCGGTCGATCGCGTCCTTGACGTAGATGTCGTCCAGCGGCTGGGTCGTGCCCGCCCCGATGATCAGCGTGTAGCCGCTCTCGAGGAAGGTCCGCGCGACCGCGGCGACGTCGAGCATGTGCTTGGCGGGCGGCGCGGCGGCGATGCCGGCGTGGTCGAACACGAAGTCAAGCGGCCAGCTGGTGTGCACGTGGGCGTCGCCGAGGCCGGGCAGCACGGTCGCGCCGCGCACGTCGACGACCCGGACGGCGGCCGGGTCGACGTCCAGCCGGCCGACCGCGACCTTGGCGATCCGGCCGCCGGAAATCAGGATGTCGCCGTCGAACGGCCGCTCGTTGACGTCGCCGGAGCAGGTCAGCACGCGCGCGTTGGCCAGCAGCATCCGCTCAGCCATCTGCGTCCTCCTCGGAAAGGCTAGCGGAAACGATATTCTCATTTCAGGCGAATTTCACTACCGTAGTGCCGTGAACCTGATCGGGACGCTCAGCGGGGAGCGGGTGAGGCCGGCGTGATAGCGGACGTCGGCGTCCGGCTCGAGCCTGATGTCGCCGAGCCGGCCGAGCAGTTCCTCGAGCGCGATCCGCAGGTTCATCCGGGCCAGGTTGGAGCCGGCGCAGCGGTGCGGGCCGGCCCCGAACGACAGGTGCCGGTTCCGCTCGCGGTCAGGGTCGAACACGTCCGGGTCGGCGAACTCGGCCTCGTCACGGTTGGCCGACGCCCAGTGGATCAGCACCTTGTCGCCGGTCTTGACCTGGTGACCGCCGAGCTCGCCGTCCCGGACCGCGGTCCTGGCGACGGAGACGAACGACGGGTCGAGCCGGAGCAGCTCACCGATCGCGTCCGGTATCCGCTCCGGGTGCGCCCCCAGCAGGGCCGGGATCTCGGGCTGGGCGCTGAACCGGACCAGCATCAGCCCGAGCGCGCTCGCGGTCGTCTCCAGGCCGCCGAGGATCAGCAGCTGGATGGCGCCGATGATCTCGTCCTCGGTCAGCGCCCGGCCGTCGATCCGCGCGGCGATCACGCCGTCGACCACGTCGCCCAGCGGCGGCTGGCCGCGCCGTCGCTCGATGAACTCCTTGATCCAGGCGTAGAGGCCGAGCCAGCACTCCTTGGCGGCCGGGTCGTTGGGCGTGGACGACTTCGACGCCAGGTAGGCGACCTTCTCCACATCCTCGGCGGGCGCGTTGATCGCGAGCTGGAAGAAGGCCAGGCTGGGCAGCGGCCGGGCGAACGCGTCCATGAACTCGCACCGGCCGTCGTCGATGAAGTCGTCGATCAGCCGGGTCACCAGCAGGCGGGTCGCGGTCTCCCACTGGGCCACCGCGTTGGGCGTGAGGTAGGGGTTGATCAGCCGCTTGTAGACCCGCTGCTCGGGCGGGTCGGCCTCGACCGGCAGGTTGCGGACGACGGTCGGCGACTTCGCCACCGACAGGCCGTGGGCGGAGCTGAACGTCCCCCAGTCCTGGGCGACTGCCAGGGCCTCGGCGTACGAGGAGACGACCAAGAAGCCGCCGTGCTGGTCGCTGCGGGCGACCGGGCAGAGCGCGCGCATCCGCGCCATCGTGTCCGGGAGATGCTGCGCGAGCTCGACCGAGAGGTGGTCGAAGTGACTCCGGCACCAGTCGTCGGGCAGCGCGCGGTCCGGTGTGGTCGGCTCCATACAGTGGACTCTAACAATGTGAGCGATTACTTTCTAGAGGGAGGCGAGAGGTGGGGTCGTGCGGTGAGCGGGACTGAGGTGACGTGGTGAGCGGGACTGAGGTGGCGTGGTGAGCGGGAGTGAGGCCGTGGCGCCGAAGAGGCTGCTGATTGGCGGGCAGTGGGTCCCGGCGGCGTCGGGGAAGACGTTTCCGAGCGTCAACCCGTCCACCGGGGCGGTGATCGCGCAGCTAGCCGAGGCGGGCGCGGCCGACGCCGACCGGGCGGTCGCGGCCGCGCGGGCGCGTTCGAGGGACCGTGGGGTCGGCTCAAGCCGCGGCAGCGGCAGGCGCTGCTGTGGGCGCTGGCGGACCTGGTGAACGAGCACTACGACGAGCCGGCCGGCTCGGCGCTGACCGAGCACTCGGGGGTGGACAAGGTCGCGTTCACCGGGTCGACCGCGGTCGGGCAGCACATCATCAGGGCCGCCGCGGGCAACCTCAAGCGGGTCACGCTGGAGCTGGGCGGCAAGTCGCCCGACGTCGTGTTCGCCGACGCCGACCTATCTCGCGCGATACCGGGAGCGGCGATGGGCGTGTTCGCCAACACCGGGCAGATCTGCTGCGCTGGCACCCGGATCTACGTCGAGCGGCCGGTCTACGAAGAGTTCGTCGCGGGGATCTCCGAGTTCGCGGATGGGCTGCGGGTCGGCGACAGCCTCGACCCGGAGACGGTGATCGGGCCGGTCGTGTCGGCCGAGCAGCTCGACCGGGTGACCGGCTACCTCGACATCGGGCGGGCGGAGGGCGCGCACCACCGCGGGCGGCGGGCGGCTGGACGCCGGCGAGCTGGCCAAAGGGTACTTCGTGGCGCCGACCGTGCTGGCCGACGTGCGCGACGAGATGCGGGTGGCGCGCGAGGAGATCTTCGGGCCGGTGGCGTGCGTGCTGCCGTTCGACTCGCTCGAGGAGGCGGCCGCCCGGTCCAACGACAGCGGCTACGGGCTGGCCGGCGGCGTCTGGACCCGGGACGTGGGCAAGGCGCACCGGATGGCGGCCGCGCTGCGGGCCGGGACGGTGTGGGTGAACAGCATGCTGCTGTTCGATCCGGCCGTCCCATTCGGCGGCTACAAGATGAGCGGCTGGGGCCAGGAGATGGGGCAGGACGGGCTAGCGGAGTACCTCACGGTGAAGTCGGTCTGGATTGACACCGCATGAAGGCCGTGGGCCTCTTCATTGCGGAGTGAGCGATTACTGAATTAAGCTGCCCGTGAGCAGGGTCAAGGAGGCCAGGTATGGACAGGGAAGCGCTCGAGCGGAGCCTGGCGAGGCGGCTGCTCGACCACATCGAGCACCGCACCACCGACCTCGCCGACGCGGTGCTCGAGGTCTCGACCGACGTGTACCTGGGGGGGCACCACGACCGGGAGGTCGAGGTGCTGTTCCGCGACCGACCGCTGGTGTTGTGCCTGTCGGGGGCGCTGCCGGGGCCGGAGACGTACCGGACCGTCGACCTCTGCGGGACGCCGGTGCTGCTGGTGCGGGACGCCGAGGGGACGGTGCGGTCATTCGCGAACGCGTGCCGACACCGGGGCGTGCGGGTGGCCGACGGGGCCGGGCCGGTCAAGAAGTTCACCTGCCCCTTCCACGCGTGGACCTACGACCTGGACGGCAGCCTGTTCCGGATCCCGATCGCCGACGCCTTCTCTGGTATGTGCTTTGAGCGCAAGGGCCTCATCGAGCTGCCGGTGACCGAGGGGTACGGGCTGATCGTGGGACGGCTGCGGCCGGGCGCGCCGGTTGACATGGACGACTACCTCGGGCCGGGGCTGGCGGATGAGCTGGCCATGCTCGACTTCGCCTCCTGGGCGCCTTACGGGGACTCGCACCTGCACCCGGTCGGCGCGAACTGGAAGGTCACGCTGGACACATTCCGGGAGAACTACCACTTCAACTTCCTGCACCGTAAGACCCTCGCCAAGTACGCCTACGGCGGGGTGCTGACGTTCGACGCGTTCGGCCCGCACCTGCGGAACGCCTCGGCGCTGCGGTCGATCGACGCGCTCAAGGACCTTCCTGAGACGGAGTGGAGGGACGCGTCGCAGCACTTCAGCTATCAGTACCAGCTGTTCCCGAACACGTCGCTGACGTTCGACGCCCGGCACATCGAGGTCTGGCAGATCCTGCCGGTCGCGCCGGACCAGTCGGTCGTGATCCACTCCTCGTACCTGCGGCCGGGGCTGAGCGACGCGGAGCGCTCGAAGGTCCTCGACATGGCGCCGTGGATCTGCGAGACGGTGGTCGACGGGGAGGACTTCTGGGTGGCCGGGCGGACCGAGCCCGGGGTGCGGACGGGGCTGCTGGAGACGGTGGTGTTCGGGCGGAACGAGCCGGCCCCGCAGCACCTGCACCACGGGTTCGCCGCCGCGCTTGCCGCGGCCGCCGATGGCGCTGCCGTCGATGGCGCTGCCGCCGACATGACTTCCGACGCGACTCACGAGTAGAGCGAGGGCTGATGGATCTGCTGTTGCGCGGGGCGTGGCTGGTTGACGGCACCGGTTCGCCGGGGCGGGCGGCGGACGTGGCGGTGACGGGCGACCGGATCACTACGGTCGCTGCGCCTGGGTCGTTGGCGCCGGAGGCCGGGACGCGGGTGGTCGACCTGGACGGGCTGGTGCTGGCGCCGGGGTTCATCGACATCCACACGCACTACGATGCGCAGATCCTGTGGGACTCCGACCTCACGCCTTCGTCCTGGCACGGGGTGACCAGCGTGGTGATGGGGAACTGCGGGTTCGGGGTCGCGCCGACGCGGCCGGAGCACCGGGACATCATCGTGCGGACGCTGGAGAACGTCGAGGGCATGTCGATGGAGGCGCTCAACGCCGGCATCGACTGGTGCTTCGAGACGTTCCCGCAGTACCTGGCCGCGCTCGAGGCGCGCGCGAAGCGGCTGAACGTGGGCGCATTCCTGGGGCACACGCCGCTGCGGCTGTTCGTGCTCGGCGGACAGGAGCGGGCGGCTTCCGGGGCCGAGGTGACGTTGATGGCGTCATTGCTTCGCGAGGCGCTTGAGGCCGGCGCGATCGGGTTCTCGACGTCGCGGCAGCCGGCCCATTCGGGCGCGTACGGGCGGCCGGTGCCGAGCCGGTTCGCGGAGGTCGACGAGGTGTCGGCGATGGCGGCCGTGCTCGGGGCGGCGGGCAAGGGGGTCATACAGATCTCGATCGGGCCGGGGATGTTCGTCAACGAGTTCTCGGCGCTGGCGGTTCGGTATGGCGTTCCGGTGACCTGGACGGCGCTGGTGACGCGGACGGACAAGCCGGGGGCGGCGATGCGCACGGTGGAGCGGGCGGGGGCGCTGCCGGGCGAGGTGTACCCGCAGATCGCGTGCCGGCCGATCGTCATGCAGATGACGATGACCGACCCGACGCCGCTGGCCGCGATCGACGAGTGGAAGGAGGCGCTGGCGCTGCCTCGGTCGTCGCGTGCTTCTTTGTACGGGGATCCGACGTGGCGGGATCGGGCGCGGCCGGCCACGCTTTCCGCGTGGGCTACGCGGTGGCCGAAGGTGTCGGTTCAGGAGACGATTGCGCATGGTGACGCGGTCGGCGTTCCGCTGTCCGAGCTCGCGGCTGCGCGCGGGACGACGCCGTTCGACTTGATGCTTGACCTTGCTCTGGCTGACGACATGGCGACGCGGTTTCGGGTGGTGCTCGAGAACGACGCCGACGATGAGATCGGGGCGCTGCTGGCCGACAAGCGGACGCTGCTGGGGCTGTCCGATGCGGGAGCGCACGCGTCACAGCTCTGCGATGCCTGCTATTCGACGGACCTGCTGGGGCATTGGGTGCGCGAGCGGAAGGCGATTTCTCTGGAGGAGGGGGTCTGGCGGCTGTCCGGGCACCCGGCTTCTGCGTTCCGTATTCGGGATCGGGGCCTGGTGCGCGAGGGGTACTTCGCCGACCTGGTGGCGTTCGACCCGGCGACGATCGGGGCGGGTGCGCTTGAGCGGGTGTACGACCAGCCCGGCGGGGCGGACCGGCTGATCGCGCGGTCTTCCGGGGTCGAGTACCTGTGGGTCAACGGGGTGGCAGCGCGGGAGGCGGGAGCGGATCTGCCGGGGGTCGCGGCGGGACGGGTATTGCGCAGCTGAAAGAAATCGTTCGCCCCGCCTCTGCCGGGATGCTCCCGACTGCGGCCTGGCCGGCTGCCTCACCCGGTCGGCGACTTCGGGGAGCGGAGACTGTCATTATTGTGTTCCATTCTGGTTGACATTCCAGCTTGCTGGACGTCATTGTGTTCCAAAAGGGGCGCTATACGACCCGAACGGCACACGATGACGCCCGAACGCCGGCCAGCCCCAACCAAAGTGGTCTAAGCGACGCGTGCTGCCGAAGCGACTACGTCTCTAGCAGACCTTGACGTGGGCCGTCTCGAATGGCACTAACCGGCCTTGCGGCTAGCCGAGGTTAATGGCGGCGGGGCAGGTCTGCGCGGCTGACTTGTAGTAATTGGGGTGGGAGAGTCAGGCGGGCCCGTTCGATATGAGTGGTTGTGCTCTTGATTTTCACCTGCTGTCTGCCTTCGAGGCGTAGCGTCGGGTGATGCTGAATCGCCGCAAGTTCCTCCAGATCGCGGCCGTTTCCTCCGGCCTTGCCATCACCGGCGCCGACCTGCTCAGCCAGGCCGTCGCCAACGCCTCGACCACGGTTCGCGCCGACGGCTCGCGGGGCATCAAGCACATCGTCATCCTGATGATGGAAAACCGGTCGTTCGACCACTTCCTCGGCTGGCTGCCCGGCGCCGACGGGCGGCACGACCTGCGGTTCACGTCCGCGGTCGACGGCAACACCTACCCGAACTACCCGCTCGCGCCCGACTTCCAGGGCTGCGGGTACAGCGACCCGGACCACAGCTGGGAGGGCTGGCTCGTCCAGCACAACGACGGGAAGATGGACGGCTTCCTGCAGCGGCCGACCACCCCGGAGGACAACCCGGGGGTCACGCTGGCCGCGGCGAACACGTTCCCGATCGGCTACTACAGCAATGTGGATCGCTTCGGCCGTCGCAAGGCGCTGCCGGACCTGCCGGTCATCGGCGCGCTGGCCGAGCGGTACACGACGCTGGACCGCTACTTCTGCGCGTTCGCCGGGGAGACGTTCCCCAACCGGTTCTACCAGCACGCGGGCCAGACCGACCGGGACCACAACTCCGAGGTGCCGTCGACGCTGCCGACGATCTGGGACCAGCTGTCCCCGATCCCGAACACCGACGGGATCCCGACCGGGGGCTACTACTACCGGGACTCCCCGATCCTGGCGCTGTGGGCCAGCCCCGGGATCGAGCCCGGGGCGACGTTCAAGTACCAGGCGTTCTTCCACCCGTTCAGCGACGCCGACGCGTCCACGGCGGCGCTCTCGGCCGGCACGTCGTTCGTCGCCGCCTGCCAGAACGGCACGCTGCCGAACGTCTGCTACATCGACCCGGCCTTCGACAACGAGGCGACCGGGACATCCGGGGACGACCACCCGCTGGGCGACGTCCGGCTCGGGGAGCGGTTCATCGCCGACGCGTATCACGCGCTGGCCGACAACGGCTACCTCGACGACACCGTCTTCATCGTGACGTTCGACGAGTGGGGCGGCTTCTACGACCACGTGCCCCCGCCGCGGGTGATCGACGACACCAACCCCGCCACCGTCATGCACGCGGGCGACAGCACCACCCCGACCGACGGGCAGCTCATCCCCGACTACCGGCAGCTCGGCTTCCGGGTCCCCGCGATCGTGGTGTCCAACCTGGTGCGGCCGCATCAGGTCGTGCACGAGGGGCCGTTCGAGCACGACTCCAGCCTGGCGCTGATCGAGTCCACGTTCGGGCTTTCGCCGCTCACCGCGCGCGACAAGCACGCGCGGAACCTCGCGGAGATCCTGCTGCCGTCGCCGGTGCCCGACCGCTTCGCGGTGCGGCCGTCGTCGATCCCGACCAGCGCGGACGTCGTCGGGCCGGCGATCAGCCCGCCGTCGGAGTCGCTGCTGCAGGTGCTGGAGGGGACGGCGGCCTACGACCCGGCCGACG
>DATCGA010000722.1:0-3162 GCA_036509215.1 Trebonia sp. | reverse complement strand
GCACCCCGGCCTCGGCCAGCCGCCGGTGGCAAGCCGAGAAGAGCCCGAGCCCGGACGCGTGCCCGAACACTCCAGCGCCTTCGTCAGACGAACCAACCCCACCAGACGTAACCCAGTAGTCCTCCGCCGCGCTCCACACGTACAGCACGGCCGAGAACCCGTCGGCGCAGGCGAGCCGGTAGACGCCCTTCTTGCTCCCGCCCGCCAGCCGTGTCACCGAGACAACCGGACAGCGCACCCCAAGGCCGGCCGCGCGAAGGATGCCGGGCGCCAGCGGGCTGACGGCCGGGAGCCCAGACGAGGTCCCGGACGAGGTCACCACTGATCGAGCAACGCGGGCAGCTCGGCCAGCCGGGAGATGACCGCGTCCGGCGCCGAGCCCTCGAACGGCGGCAGCCCGCTGTGCGGGACGAAGACCGTCCGCATGCCCACCCGGCCCGCGCCGTAGATGTCATCGAACGGCCGGTCGCCCACGAACACGCACGAGGAAGGGTCGCAGACGCCGACCGCCGCCATCGCCGCCAGAAACGCCTCCGGGTGCGGCTTGGTCCACGGGATCTCGCTGCTGTAGACCGCCCCGTCGATCAGCTCGAGCACCCCATCGCGGCGGAACACCCGCTCGTGCAGCGCCCGCGGCCACACCGTGTTGGAAAGCACGCCGACCCTGATCGACCGCTCGCGAAGAACGCGCAGCAGCGGGGCGACGTCCGGGTCGGTGTACGTGTGCGGCGCCCACAGCCCGAAGTACGTCTCGATGAACTCCTCGCCCGCCGTGACGCCGGCCAAGGAGAGAATGTGCGCCAGGGTGGCGCTGCTGTGCGCGGTCTCGCACTGCGCCCAGCACCCGTCCTCGGCCGCCAGCAGCGCCGCCGCGATCGCGGCGGCCTGGTCGGCCGGGTAGTGCGACGCGCACGCCTGCCGCCACAGCTCCCCGCGGTCAACGCCGTCCCACGGCGTCAGCGTCCCGCCCCAGTCGAAGATAACCGCCCGCACCGCCACGAGCCCCAGCATAACGATCGCGCAGGCCGAAGGCAGGCAAGCGCGAGTCAGTGCACAGGAGTGCCGTTCATGACGCCGGTGGCGGCGCCGGTCCGCAGGACCTTAGGCGAGCCAGGCCCGAGGGAGGCGCCGGGCAAGGTCGTGGGGGAGATCACCGGCTCGACCTTGACGACCAGCCGGACCGAGATCTTCTGCCAGGTCATCGACGCCAGCGTGCCCAACACTTGGGCGTCCACGTTGCCGCAGGCGCCGACCGGGAGCCGGGGGATGAGCTCCTTGCCGGTCGAGCTGAACAGCACGATCTGCGGCGGGATGACGACGAACTCGGGGCACATGACGTCCGGCTGACGCACGGACGGCCGCATCAGCACCGCGGTCAGGGTGGACAGCTTGTCGGTCGACCGCTCCAGGGTCGCGGTCAGCCACTCGCCCTTGCCCGCGATCTGCTGGACGCCGGACACGCACCGCTCCACCGCCACCGGCGTGAACAGCGCCGTCAGCGTCCCGTGGGATGCGTTCGCGGGCCAGCCCGCGCAGGCCGCCCCGCCCGCCGGGATCATGGGGCCGCCGCTCACCGTCGGCACCGGCTTGGCGCTGGCGGGCGGCGCGGAACCCGAGGCCGACCCCGACGCGGAACCGGAAGCCGACGCGGAACCGGAAGCCGACGCCGGAGCGCCCGCCGCCGCCTGGTCGGGCCCGCCCGGGTTGGCGGCAGGAGTCCCGCACCCGGCCGCGAGGGCGCCCGCCACCAGCAGCGGGAAGGAGTAGGCGCGCGCCTGCCGGGCGCGCCGTGCCAGAGAAGTAATCATCGGTGCCTCGTTTCTAACGCGGACCCCCCTTAGACGGATGCAGAGCCGTCAGCGGTTTCCACCGAAGCCAAAGTTTTCGAAGCAAGGTTTTCTCAGCCTAAGCCGACTCATTCGCCCCAATGGTGTGAACGGTGCGTTACGAAGCTTCAGTTTGTCCCCGGCACCCGCCACACTTGACCCGTGTACGACTATGACCTTCTCGTTATCGGCTCAGGCCCCGGCGGGCAGAAGGCGGCCATCGCGGCCGCGAAACTAGACCGGCGGGTGGCGGTGGTCGAGCGCCCGGCCATGATGGGCGGCGTCTGCGTCCAGACCGGAACGATCCCGTCCAAGACCCTCAGGGAGGCCATTCTCTATCTGGCCGGCATCGACCAGCGGGAGATCTACGGGCAGTCGTACCGGGTCAAGGACGAGATCACGATGGCCGACCTCACCCGCAGGACCACCCACGTGGTCAGCCGGGAGGGCGACGTCGTCCGCAGCCAGCTCGCCCGCAACCGGGTCACCATCATCCCCGGGCTCGCGTACTTCATCGGCCCGAACGCGGTCGAGGTCGACGACGGCGGCGGGCGCAGCCGCAAGATCACCGCCGACAAGATCGTCATCGCCACCGGCACCACCCCGGCCCGGCCGTCCAGCGTCGCCTTCGACGACCGGACGATCATCGACTCCGACGGCATCATCAACCTCGACCAGGTGCCGCGCTCGATGGTGGTGGTCGGCGCGGGCGTGATCGGCATCGAGTACGCGAGCATGTTCGCCGCCCTCGGCACCAAGGTCACCGTGGTCGAGAAGCGCGATCGGATGCTCGACTTCTGCGACGAGGAGGTCGTCGAGGCGCTCAAGTACCACCTGCGGGACCTCGCGGTCACGTTCCGCTTCGGCGAGACCGTCGCCTCGGTCGAGGCGCACGCCGACGGCGCGATCACGGTGCTGGGCAGCGGCAAGAAGATCCCGGCCGACACCGTCCTGTACTCGGCGGGCCGCCAGGGCATGACCGACGGCCTCAACCTGCCGGCCGCCGGGCTGACGGCGGACGAGCGCGGCCGGATCACGGTCGACGAGTTCTACCGGACCAAGGTGGAGAACATCTACGCGGTCGGCGACGTCATCGGCTTCCCTGCGCTCGCGTCCGTCGCGATGGAGCAGGGCCGCGTGGCGATGTGTCAGGCGTTCGAGCTGCACTTCAAGGAAAAGGTCGCGGCCAGCTTTCCCTACGGGCTCTACACGATCCCCGAGGTATCGATGGTCGGCGAGAGCGAGGAGTCGGCGACGAAGAAGGGCCTCGACTTCGAGGTCGCGCGCGCACGCTACCGCGACAACGCGCGCGGCCAGATCATCGGCGACGCGAGCG
>DATCGA010000721.1:0-3377 GCA_036509215.1 Trebonia sp. | reverse complement strand
GGGCGAGCCGTAGGACAGGTGCCCGACGCCGCTGTTGTTGCCCTCGAACACCGCCTGCCAGGTCGCGCTGACCGGGTCCTTGAAGGTGGTGCTGAACTGGCCCTTGGCGTTCGTCTTGATCTTGACCAGCCAGTACCAGGTGGGGTTGCTGCCCTTGGGGTGCAGGTAGATCACGATGGTCTGGCCGCTGTAGTTGTGCCAGCCGCTGTAGTAGTACTGCAGGACCCCCGAGATGGTCAGCTTGCCGCCGGCGTTCACCGTGGTCGGAGAGATCTTGTAGTCGGTGATCCGGTCGGCGTACCGCCAGGCCAGGACGGAGTAGCCGTTGTTGGCGGCGAAGCTGGTGGCGCCGGTGGTCCCGGCGTAGACGACCCGGTAGTAGGCGTAGTTCTCCGGCGCGGTGAAGGAGCCGGTGAACTCGATGCCGCCGGTGCCGCAGGCGTGATCGGCCTCGTTCCCGTTGATGGCCCCGAGCTTCTTCCACGACCCGCCGGGCGACGCGTACTCGACGGTGAGCCCGGAGGTGTGGGTGATCTTCTCAGTCTTGTCGCTGGCCGGGAAGCCGAGGCAGCCGCTGACACTCAGCCCCCAGTACTGACTGAGGGTGGTCTTGAAGCCGCTCATCGCCGTCGGGTGCACGACCTTCAGCGCCACCTGCACGGTCGTCGCCTCGGGCGCGTCCGTCGCGCTGGTCGCTCCGACGTAGAGCGTGCCGCCGGCCGCCCGTTCCGGCAGCGTGATAGTGAAGCTGCCGTCGGCGTGGGTGGTTCCCGTGACAATCGGGTTGTTCGAGAAGCCGGTCGTGTTGACCCAGATGCTCTGGCCCGCCAGCGGCGTCGAGCCGGAGGTCAGAGTCCCGGTCACCGCGACGGCCTTGCCGTAGGTCTCGGTGACCGGGTTCACCTTCAGCGACCCGCTCGTCGTCGGGCTGTCGACGGTGAGGGCCACGGGCGGGGACACCGAGCTCCCGATCGTCGCCGTGCCGGCGAACACGGCCTCGATGGACTCGCTGGCAGAGGCGGTGAAGTCCGGGTCGGAGTAGGACCCGTCGCTGCCGAGCGGCAGGGTCGCGACGGTGGTACCGCCCGACTGGATGGTCACCGACGCCCCAACGGGGTAGTCCGTGTCCAGGGACCCGTCGGGGTTGCTCAGAACGAGCTGGCCGGTCAGTGCCGTCGAGCCACCGGGGGAGGTCAGGATGGTGGGGGACGCCTGCAGGCCAACCATGGACGTGGCGAAGAAGTTAAACGAGCCGACGTCGGACTGGGTGTACTGGGCCGAATCGGCGAAGGTGCCAGTCAGCGACACGGTGTAGCTGCCGAGCGGCAGGCCGGACGCTGACCCCGCGGCGATATTGGCGGTCCAGGTGGTCTGAAACTGCGACGGGTCGGCCGGGTCGGTCTCCGTGGAGCCCAGCGCCAGATCCTGGGGGTACGGGCTGGACGACGACCCATCCGACAACGGCGCCATGAGGCTGTCGAGCGTGGAGGGCGAATCCACCACCACCGTCAGCTGGTCCGGGTTGCCGGCCGTCGCCCCGGCCGAGACAACGGTGAAGGTGTCAGGGGTGGCGGCATTCGCCGCATGTGATCCCGCCGCTACCGCCCCGAGGGCGCCGAGAACGGCAAGCGTGGCTCCAAGTCCGGCACGCAAAGTGACTTCTCCCAACATTACGGTCATTCAGGAAGTCACAATTATGCAGGTTCCCACAGATAACTCAGAACTAATTAACAAAGCAAACGTAAAGATCTTACTAACTTTAGGCGGCCGGCGGCCGCGAGCATCGTATCCGGCGGCCGGCCCGGCCGCGACCTGCCCTTACGGGCGGTTTCCGCTGCCCCGCCGACTGCCCTGTCTTACCTGTTCTGTAATCGAAATCTTTCGGAGACTCATGAACGGCAGCGCCCAGGGGCGCTAGCTAACGAACAGGAACCCACCTGTCACTCATGAGGGGAAACACCATGAAGAAGATCGAGATCCGCAAGACCGGCCCGGTTCGCCTCACCAGCGCGGCGCACCCCCTCTACGGCGGCGTCTGCGGCATCCGCGTGGCCTAGTCCACGTCGGCGCTGCCCCGCCTGCCTGTCAGGCGGGGCAGCGCCCGCCATGCGGACGCCGATTTCCCCGAGCCCCCAACTGTGAGCGAGGCACGCAATGTCCAGCAGCACCACCCGCGCGAGCGATCCCGGTCAGCGGGCGCACGACCGGCCGGTTCTCCTGCACTCTCTGGTCTTCCTCGACGAGGGCGAGGAGGTGACGGTCGGGCGGGCCGACGTCGACGGGTACGCGGTGCTGCCGGCCGAGGGCGCCGGCCTGCTCCGACGGCTGGAAGCGGGCCTTACCCCCGGCGAGGCGGCCGACTGGTATGAAAGCACGTACGGGGAGCGCGTCGACATCGACGGTTTTCTCGACGACCTCGATGAGCTGGGCTTCCTGCGCGATCCGGGCGAGGCGGCGCACTCGCCGGCTCCGGTGCGCTGGGAACGGCTCGCGCGGATGGTCTTCTCGCACGCCGGGGCCGGCTGCCTGGCGGCGGCGCTGATCGCGTGCGTCATCGTCATGCTCCGATCGCCATCGCTCGTGCCCAGCTATCACGATCTTTTCTTCACGCGCTCCATGACGGTCCTCGAACTGGTCACGTTCCTCGGCCAGTTCCCGCTCATCCTGCTGCACGAGACCGCGCACGCCCTGGCCGGCCGCCGGCTGGGACTGCGCACCAGGCTCTCCGTCGACCGGCGGATGTACTACGTCGTGTTCGTCACCGAGATGGACGGACTGGTCACCGTGCCGCGGCGGAAGCGCTACGTGCCGATGCTGGCCGGGATGCTGACCGACCTGCTGGTGCTGGCCGTCCTCGTCCTCGCGGCCGACGTCACCCGGCGGCCGGACGGCGCCCTGTCGCTGGCCGGCAGCGTCGCGCTGGCCTTCGCCTACCTGACCCTGCTCCGCCTGGCCTGGCAGTTCTTCTTCTACCTGCAGACCGATCTGTACTACGTGATCGTGACCGTGCTCGGATGCGTCGACCTGCAAGGCACCGCGCGCCGGGTACTGCGCGACCGGCTGGGCCGGGCGCTGCGACGCCCGGTGCCGCGCGATGACCTCGCCAGCGCGCATCCGCGCGACCTCGCCGTCGCCCGCTGGTACTCGTGGCTGCTCCTGGTGGGCTGGACGGCGTCGATCGCCATCCTCATCGCCGGCGTCATCCCGGCCGCCACCCATGTCCTGGCCACGGTGTTCGACCGGTTCGCGGGCTCGGGGCCGCGCAGTGCCTCCGACCTGGCCGACAGCATCGTGTTCGTGCTGCTCAACCTCGCTCAGCTCGTCGTCCTGGCCGCGTTCATGCTGCGGGACCGCAGCCGGCCCCCCGGACCGCGGTC
>DATCGA010000720.1:0-3749 GCA_036509215.1 Trebonia sp. | reverse complement strand
GGGTTAGGGTTTGGTGGCGTGGATGGGATTTCTGAGCGGGAGCGGCTGCGGCGGACGTTTGACGCGGTGGCGGAGGAGTACCAGGATGCGCGGCCGGAGTATCCGGAGGCGCTGTATGAGGCGCTTATCTCGCTGACTGGGGTGGTGGCCGGGGCGGATGAGCTGTGCGAGGTCGGGTGCGCCTCGGGGAAGGCGACGCTGCCGCTGGCGCGGCGGGGGTTCGCGATCAGGTGCGTGGAGCTGGGCGGGGCGCTGGCGGCCGAGGCGCGGCGGAATCTGGCCGGGTTCGGGCGGGTGCGGGTGGACCACGCCGACTTCGAGTCGTGGACGGCCGGACGGGTCGAGCACGCCGACTTCGAGTCGTGGACGGCCGGACGGGTCGAGCACGCCGAACTCGAGTCGTGGACGGCTGTAGAGTCGCCCGGGCCCGTTCGAGATGACGGGTTTGGCGGGTTTGGGCTTGTGTTCGCGGCGACTGCGTGGCACTGGATCGACCCGGCGGTGAAGTACCGCAAGGCCTGGTCGGTGCTGCGGCCGGGCGGGCACCTGGCGTTCTGGGAGGCGACGCACGTGGTGCCCGAGGCCGGCGGCGACCCGTTCTTCGCGCAGATCCAGGACGTGTACGACGAGATCGGCTCGGGGATGCCGGCCGGGTGGGTGTCCCCCACGCCCGCGACGCTGCCCGACAGCCGGGCCGAGATCGAGGCGAGCGGGCTGTTCACCGACGTGACCGTGCGGCGGTTCGACTGGGAGATCAGGTACACCGCCGAGGAGTACATCGCTCTGATCGGCACGTTCTCGAGCAGCCTGTCGATGGCGCCGTGGCAGCGGGACCGGCTGTACGGGGAGATCCGGCGTCGTCTGGCGGAGCGGCCGGACGGGCTGCTGCGGCGGCACTGGGGCGCGGTGCTGAACGTCGCCCGGAGGCAATAACCTCTTGCTGGCGGGGTTCACCGGACGGAGGGGGACGGCATGTCTTACCTGGTTGGGCAGCTTGATCCGCACGGCTATCCGGTCACCAGCGTCACCGTCAGGCCCGCCCCGCACGCGCACGTCGTCGGCCACCCCGTCCCGATGCCGGCCGTGCAGGTCGTCGCCGTGATCGACACCGGCGCGAATCACTCGGCGGTCTCGCCGGACGTGGTCCGGTCGCTCGGCCTCGAGCCGATGGGCGCGGCCGAGGTCAACCGGGTCGGGGTCAACGGGGCGGTCATCTACATGTACCCGGTCCGGATCGAGCTGCAGGCGACGATGGGGATGTTCGCGCCGTTCGACCTGGGCGCGGCCGGGATCAAGCCGAGCACGCTCGGGGCCGACGTGATCCTCGGCCTCGACATCCTGCGCGCGTTCACGTTCACCTACCGGGGGCCGCGCAGCCAGAGCGACTTCACCTTGTTCCTCGAGGACGCGGCGCCGCCCTGGGACGACCGGGGACGGCACGTCGCCCGGCGCGGATCGGCGTAGCCTGGCCGCATGTCAACGTCAAAGCGCAAGCGCCGGCTGGGTGTGGCCGCCGTGGTCGTCGGCGGCTACGTCGTCGGCACGATCGTCGCCACCAGGGCCGGGTACCGGGTCGGCCGCGACTCCTTCGTCCGCTGCCGCCAGGGCCACCTGTTCACCACGACGTGGATCCCGGGCGGGTCGCTCAAGGCGATCAGGCTCGGCCTGTGGCGGATCCAGTGGTGCCCGGTCGGCCGCCACGTCGATCTGGTCCGGCTGGTCAAGCCGGCCGGCCTGTCGGAGTCCGAGCGCGAGTCCGCTCTTGCGCACCACGACATCCCGGTGCCGTGATCGCATGAGCCTGCGTTTCTACACGGTCGTGATCGACAGCCATGACGTGAAGGCCCAGGCGTACTGGTGGGCCACCGTTCTCGGCTGGGAGGTCACCTACGAGGCCGATGACGAGTTCGTCATCGAGGCGCCGCACATGGCGGACGAGAGCCGGGTGATCCCGCTCGGAGAGCGCAGCCCGGGGCTGATCTTCGTCCCGGTGCCCGAGTCCAAGGCGGTCAAGAACAGGCTGCACATCGACCTCGCGCCGGGACCCGACGACGACCAGGCGGCCGAGGTGCGCCGCCTGGAGGCGCTGGGCGCCCGGCGGGTCGACGTCGGGCAGGGGGCGGACGCGCGGTTCGTGGTGATGGCCGATCCCGAGGGCAACGAGTTCTGCGTGCTCAGCGCGCGAGACTAGGCGTTTTCTTCCGGCCAGGAAAATTCTTCGGCGGGGTTGTCGGATTCGCGGGGCAGGGGTTCGTGGAGTGGGTGCGGGCGCCCGCTGGGGGCGCGGCGCGGAGGGAGATTCTCGTGAAGTACGTGATGCTGATCGTGGACACGCCGAACGAGCCGAAGCCGGACAGCGCCGAGTACGGCTCCTGGTACGCGGAAGTCGGCGCCTGGTATGAGAAGTTCGGCGCCACCGGCAAGCTGGAAGCCGGGCACCAGCTCCAGGGACCGGCGACGGCTAAGACCGTGCGGTCGACCGGGGTGACCGACGGGCCGTACATCGAGACCAAGGAGGTGCTCGGCGGGTTCTCGATCATCGAGGCGGACTCGATCGACGAGGCCGCCGACATCGCGAAGACCTGGCCGGGCGTGGACCGGGGCTGGATCACGGTCGAGGTCCGTCCGGTCCTGGAAATGGGCTGACCGCTCGCCTCAGAGCGTTAGGCCGCGGCTGAGGAGGTCGCGTTCGGCCGGGTTGGCGACGAGGGATAGCGCCCGGGCGTTCGCGGCCGCCGCCTCTTCGGCCCGGCCGAGCGCGGTCAGCAGGGCGGCCCGGAGGGCGTGGAACAGGTGGTAGCCGTCGAGATCGGCACGCAGGGGCTCGATCTCGGCTAGCGCCTCGTCCGGGCCGATCGCGTAGCGGGTGGCGACGGCCCGGTTGAGCAGTACCACCGGGGACGGGGCGAGCGACTGGAGGCTGTTGTAGAGCAGGCGGATCTGCCGCCAGTCGGTCTGCTCGTAGTCGGCCGCCCCGGCGTGCAGCGCGGCGATCGCGGCCTGGACCTGGTACGGCCCTGGCCGGCGCATTGCCATCGCCCGGTCGAGCAGGTGCGTGGCCTCGGTCGCCAGCTCGCCGTTCCAGCGTGAACGGTCCTGGTCCTTCAGCCGGATGAGGCGGCCCCAGCCGTCGAACCTGGCCGCCGCGCGCGACTCGTGCAGCAGCAGCAGCGCCAGCAGGCCGAGCGCCTCGGGCTCGGTCGGCATCAGGCGGTGCAGGGTCCTGGTCAGCGCGACCGCCTGCGCGGCGAGGTCGCGGCGGGCCGGCTGGCGGCCGGAGGACGCCAGGTAGCCCTCGTTGAAGAACAGGTAGACGACCGCCAGGACCTGGGCCAGGCGGTCGGCCAGCTCGTCCGGGTCGGGGACGCGGACCGGGGCGTCCTGTTCGGCCAGGGCCTTGCGGGCGCGCAGCAGCCGCTGCGACATCGTGGCCTCGGAGACGAGGAAGGCCCGGGCGATCTGCTCCGCGGTCAGGCCGCAGACCGCCCGCAGCGTGAGCGCCACCTGCGCGTCCCTGGCGAGGGCGGGATGGCAGCAGGCGAAGACCAGGCTCAGCAGCTCATCGTCGGCCTGCCGATCCGCTCCCCCGACGTCGGGCGCGTCGCCCGCTGCGTGGCCGCGTCCGTGGCCGGCCGCCGTGGCCGGCCCGTCCGGGCAGGCCGCGGCGTCGGTCACCGCGAGCAGGGCCAGCTTCTGCTCGCCGACCTTGTCCCGGCGGAGCCGGTCGAGGGCCTTGCGGCGGGCGGTGG
>DATCGA010000719.1:0-6041 GCA_036509215.1 Trebonia sp. | reverse complement strand
CACCGACGACTCAGGGCGGGAACTGCCGGCCGGCCAGGACGGCATCATCTGGTTCACCCGCCCGGCCAACAAGTTCTCCTACCACAACGACCCGGAGAAATCCGCCTCGATGTTCAACGACCGGGGCTGGGCGCGGATGGGCGACCTCGGCCACCTCGACGGCGACGGGTACCTGTTCATCACCGGCCGCTCCGACCACACGATCATCTCCGGGGGCGTCAACATCTACCCGCGAGAGATCGAGGACCTGCTCATCGCGCACCCCGCCGTCGACGACGTCGCGGTGATCGGGGTGCCCGACGACGAGTACGGCGAGTCGGGTATGGCCGTCGTCACCGTCCGAGACGGCTACGCCAGCGGGGCCGCGCTCGAGCGGGACATCATCGACTGGACCCGGGCGCGCCTCGCGCACTACAAGTGCCCTCGGTCGGTTACCTTCGTCGACTCGCTGCCGCGTTCGGTGGCCGGCAAGATGATGAAGCACCGGCTGATCGAGCAGCTCGCCCAGGCGCAACCGCGCGCCGAGGGGAGCGCGTGATGCACCTGACCGAGCTGGCCCGGGAGCACGGCGACAAGCCGGCCGTCATCATGGCGGACTCCGGCGCCAGCCTGTCCTACGCCGAGCTGGAACGGCAGTCCAATAAGGTCGCGCAGCTGTTCCGTGCCCGGGGCCTGCGCCCCGGTGACCACATCGCCGTCCTCATGGAGAACCGGCTCGAGTTCTTCCCGGTCGTCTGGGCGGCCCAGCGGTGCGGGCTGCGGATCGCTGATGCCGAGGGCCTGGACGCAGTCTCCATGCGCAGGGTCGCCGCCGAGCTGGGGATCGCCAACATGTCCCTGTATAACTACGTTCCCTCCAGGGACCACCTGGCCCAGCTGATGACCGACCAGTTGGCCGGGGAGTACACCTTCCCCGCCACGCCCACCCCGGACCCGCGCGCGGCCATCGCGGGCCTGGCCGGGCAAGCCCGGAACATCGCGGAGCGGCACCCGTGGCTGGCAGGGCTGATGCAGCGCCCGATGCCGCCGGGTCCCAACGCGCTCCGCTACCTGGACTACTTCCTCGGGCTGCTGGCAGGCTCCAGGCTCGATACCGGAGCCAAGATGGAAGTCATCGCCATGATCAGCGGCTTCGCCACCAGGTACGGCGCCCTGCAAGCAATCCTCCCCGCTGAGCAGGCAGGCACGGCCAGCACCGTGCAGCACAACGTCGAGCAGGTCCAGGCGCTCGCCCGGGCAGCGGCCAGCGGGCGCTACCCCAACCTCGCCGCGGCCCTCATGGCCGGCGGCCCGCCGCGCAGCCAGGACGACATCTTCGCATCCTGCATCGACCGCCTCATCGACCTGGCAGAACCGGGCTGCAACGGCCCCCGGTTACCGGTACCCCCGGGCGGCCCGCCCGGCGGGCGTAATCTGATCTGTGGGCGCTGACCTGGCGGCGCCGTCTCCAGCCTGACCATCGCTCGTGGAAAGCCCTGGGGCGGATGACGCGGGTGTGCAGGTTGAACAGGCGGCGCGCCTCGGCGGCGGTGAGGGGGATGTGGTCACGTCCGGTTTCGTCCTTCACGAAGGCCGGTGGGGCACATGTCGGTGGCGGGGCGAAGCGCTCAGCCGCCCGCTTCCGCCCTCCGCGCCGCCCGAAGTACGTCCTTGCGGACCTTGCCCGAGGGAGTTCGCGGCAGTTCCTCCACCATGACCACCAACTCCGGCGTCTTCTGCCGCGCGGCTCCCGCGGCGGCGAAGTGCTCCCGGGCCTGCTCGACGTCGAACGTGCAGCCCGGGCGGGCGACCACGACCCCGCAGACCCGCTCGCCGAGCACCGGGTCGGGCACCGGGATGACCGCGACGTCCGCGACCGCGGGGTGCGTCACCAGCAGGTCCTCGACCTCCTTGGCGGAGATGTTCTCCCCGCCGCGGATGATGATGTCCTTGAGCCGGTCGGTGACCGTCAGGTAGCCGTCCGCGTCGGTCCGCCCGACGTCCCCGGTCCTGAACCACCCGCCGGGCAGGAACGCGGCCGCGTTCAGGGCCGGGTCGGTGTAGCCGGTGAACAACTCCGGGCCCCGGGTCAGGATCTCGCCGTCGTGGCCGGCCGGCACGTCGCGGCCGTCGGCGTCCACCAGGCGGATCTGGTTGCCCGCGAGCAGCCGGCCGTCGGTGCCCGACCGGCGGCCGAGCGGGTCGGCGATGGTGCCGGCGCTCACCGTCGGGTGCTCGCTGCTGCCGTAGGACCGGAACGCGGTGATCCCGGCCGCGTCGGCCCGCTCGATCAGGCTCGGCGGGACCGGGGCGGCGCCGGTGAGGCACTCGCGCAGGGTGCCCAGGGTCGCGGTCCCCGCCGCCTGCTGGTCGAGCAGGCCGGACAGCTGCACCGGCGCGCCGCCGCAGGAGGTGACCGCATGGCGGTCGATCAGGGTGGCCGCCAGGGCGGCGTCCCACGCCTGCATGATCACCGTGGGCGTGCCGAGCAGCAGGATCCGCAGCAGGCTGAGCAGCCCCGCCATGTGACCAGGCGGGAAGAGCCCGAGATGCCGGGCGTTAGGGCCGTTCAGGGTGTAGACCCGGGACGTTGCCTCGGCCAGCAGGGTCCGGTGCGAGTGCTGAACGCCCTTGGGATCGGCCGTGGTGCCCGAGGTGTACATGAGCACCGCCCGGTCATCGGGGTCAGGGCGGGGCCGACGGTAGGCGCCGCCCGGCTGACGGAGCAGCCCGGCGTAGCCGACCGCCCCGTGGCCGGGCGCGTCGTCCCCGACGACGACGGCGAGCTTCAGCCCGGGCAGCGGGGGCAGCCCGGACAGGACGGCGTCCGCCTGCGGGCGGCCGCGGTGCTCGCGGGCGAGGATGACCGCGCTGGCGCCCGAGCTCCGCAGCACGAAGGCCATTTCCCGCGGGCCGTAGATCATCACTACCGGCAGCAGCACCGCCCCGCACAGGCCCACCGCCACCTGGACAACCGCTCCCGGGTAGGAGCCGGGCAGTTGGACCGCGACCACGTCGCCGCGGCCGACGCCGCGGGCCTGCAGCGCCCCGGCGACCTTCTCGGCGTCGCTCACCAGCCCGCCGAGCGTCGTCGCGTGCTCGCCGCCGGAGTTCACGAAGACCAGCTGGCAGCCGTCGTGAGCGGCGGCCCCCGCCTGGATGTGGGCGGCCAGCGTCGGCTGGTCCACCGCTAGTCCGTCTGCTCCTGGTCGGCCGCCCGCGGCGTGCGCTTGCGGTTCTTGAACGCTTCGAGCATGGACTTGTGCTCGTCGGAGGCGAGCAGCGCGGTGTTCGCGTACCGATCGAAGTCTCGGGCGGTACCGCGGTCCACGCTGGCGGCGATGTCAACCGCGATCTTGGCGACCCCGGCCGCCTCGGTCGGCAGGGCGGCCAGCTTCCGCGCGAACGCGGTGACCCGCTCGCGGAACGATTCGGCCGGGTACACGGCGTGCACGAGCCCCATCGTGAGCGCCAGCTCGGCGGAAACCTCTTCGCCGAACGCCAGCCATTTGCCCCAGTGCGGTCCGACCAGCCGGGTGACCCGGCTGATGCCGCCGGAGCCCGGTATCACGCCGAGGGTGGGCAGTTCCGGTAGCGCGAAGCTGGCCGCGTCGGCGGCGAGCCGGAAATCGCAGGAGGCGCCGATCTCCAGGCCGACCCCCAGGCAGCGCGCGTGCGCGGCGAGCACCGAGGGCTTCTCGATCGCCTCAAGCTCGTCCATCAGCAGATGGAAGCCGCGGTAGCCGCGCCGCAGGCGTCGCGGGCTGAAGCTCCCGTCGGGGGCGTAACCGCGCCTGCCGCCCGCGCCGCTGTCGTTCAGATCGATGCCGGCCGTGAAGTACCGGCCCTCGGCCGCGATCACCAGCACCTTGAGGTCGTCGCGGTCACCGAGGTCATCGACCGCGGCCCGCAGGCCGTCGATCATCGCCGGGGAGACCGCGTTCAGCTTCTCGTCCCTGGTGAAGGTGACAGTGAGCACGCCGTTCTCCTCGGACCGGCGGAAAGGCGTCGGCTCTGCCATCGACGTGATGTCTCCTCTTCTCGCTCACGGTGATGTGGGCGGAACCAATATATCCCGCCAGCAGGCACGACTCCCAGCCATATAGCTTACTTATTGAGAATAGATCATTAAAAATGTTAATGTCGACCGCAGGTGATCATCGAGGCCCCGGCGATCAGATAGCCGCGGTGACCACCGCGGTCAGTGGCCGGTCCAGCGTGGCTGGCGCTTCTCGAAGAAGGCCGCGACCCCTTCCCCGATGTCGTCGCTGGCCGTCACCCGCTCGACCGCCTCGGCGGTGAGGTCCCAGCCGGTCGCGTCCGCGGCGTCGTGCTGCGCGGTGATCGCCGCCAGGCTGGCGGCAACCGAGACGGGGGAGGAGGCGCAGATGTCCTCGGCCAGCTCGAGCGCCGCCGCGAGCGCGCCGCCCGGGTCGGTCACCCGGTTGACGAAGCCGAGCTGATGGCCGCGGTCCGCGTCAAGCACGGCCCCGGTGATGAGCATCTCCTTGGCCACGTTGAGGGGCAGCGCGCGCATCGCGCGGAAGAGGGCCCCGGACGAGGCGATCACCCCGCGTCGGCTCTCCGGGAGCGCGAAGCGCGCCGTGCGCGACGCGACGACCAGATCGCAGGCGAGCGCGATCTCGAAGCCGCCGCCGAACGCCGGGCCCTCGACCGCGGCGATCAGCGGCTTGTTCCTGCGCCGCCTGATCAGCCCGTACTCGCCGCCGCGCTCGGTCGGGCCGCCGGTACCGTCCCGCAGGTCGGTGCCGGCCGAGAACACCGCCGTCGTTCCCGTGATGACGCCCGCCCACAGCTCGTCGTCGTCATCGAGCAGGTTGAGCGCCTCGTCGATGCCGTGCGCGGTGATGCGGTCGATGGCGTTGCGCTTGGCCTCGCGGTCGATGCGGACGACCAGCACCCGGCCCCGTCGCTCGCGCCGGACGGTGGAAATGTCCGACGCCATCAGTCGAACAGGTCGACGACCGGCTTGGTCTTGAGGTCGTCCTTGAGCAGGTAGGTGGCGGCGCCCTCCATGTGCGAGCGCCAGTGCTTCTCGGCGCCGGCCGCGTTCCCCGCCTTGACCAGGCTGATGAGCTTCATGTAGGAGCGGATGACAAGCTGGAACCGCTCGTCGGTGTCGGAGTCGTCCCGCCGGGCGATCTTGGTGCGCAGGTGGGTGGCGACGATGTCCTGCAGCACGGCGCCCTGGACGGCCATGGTCTTGTTGCCGCAGCCCTCGAGGATCAGCTCGTGGAAGCGGTAGGTCAGCCTGGACCAGACGTACGGGTCGGGAATGAACGGCTTGCGCGCCGCGACCTCGGCCTTGAGCTCGTCCACCACCGCGGTCAGCTTGTCGATGTCCTCGTCGGTGCGGCGCAGCGCGAGCAGCCGCGCGCACGGGGGCTCGGAGATCATCCGCGCCTCGTAGACGTCGTTGATGGTGGCGCCCTGAATCTGGAGCAGCAGGCCGACATAGCGCGCGGCGACCGAGGCTTCGGGAGCGACGACCCGCGCGCCGCCCCGGCTGCCGCGGCGGACGCTGATCAGGGTCTCCGATTCCAGGATGCGGAACGCCTCCCGCAGGGTCGGCCGCGACACCCCGTACTGCTGCATGAGCTGGCTTTCCGCGGGCAGCGTCTCGCCCGGCAGGAGCTCGCCGCGCACGATCTGGCGCCGCAGGTGGGTGGCGATGAGCTCGCCGGTCTTGGGGGCCCGCATAACGGTCCCGATCTGGGCCCCCGGACTGCTTACCGTAGTCATACCGTTAATCATATCTGTCACTACTTTAAAATAACGAACCCATTAGATTAATTGCGTTGACGCGTGGGCGCCTACCTGGCTTCTTTACCTGGCCCCCTTCGGGGTGAAGCGCAACGCGCCATCGAGGCGGATGGTCTCGCCGTTGAGGTAGACGTTGTCGGCGATGTGCAGGGCCAGCTTGGCGTACTCGTCGGCCCGGCCCATGCGCTTGGGGAACGGTACCGCCGCCCCCCAGTAGGCGTCGAGCTGGTCCGGGTCGGCGTCGCGGAAGGCGGGCGTGAGGAAGGTGCCCGGCGCAA
>DATCGA010000718.1:0-6721 GCA_036509215.1 Trebonia sp. | reverse complement strand
ACACCCGCCGCCGCGAGCCGGGCGAGCTGGGCCGCCGCCGCCTGCCTGAGCGGACCCGGCCGCCCCGGGTCGGCGACGGTCCTGCGCAGGTCGGCGACGAGCGCGGGCAGCGCCAGCCAGCGAGTGGCCGCCCCGGCCCGCCCGATCTCGACGTCGTCTCCTGCGAGCTCGGCCAGGAACCGGGACGGCCGCTTGTCCTGCTCGTCGCCGCCGGAGGCGGTCACCACCAGCAGTCGCCTGGCGCGGGTGGCCGCGACGTAGAACAGCCGCCGCTCCTCGGCCAGCAGCCGGGCCGCCCGGGCGGCGACGGCCACATCGCTGACCTGTCCGGCCGCCCCGGTCGATCCGGTGACGCCGGTCGCGCCGGTCGCGTCCGCGATCTCGTCGGCCCCGAGCAGCGAGCCCCGCAGCCGCAGGTCCGGCCAGACCTCTTCCTGCACCCCGGCGACGACGACCACGTCCCATTCCAGCCCCTTGGACCGGTGCGCGGTCAGCACCCGCACGCTGTCGTCGCGCACCGCCTGCTCGGCGATCGTGTCCCCGGCGATCTCCTGGCCGGCCAGGCTGTCGAGGAACAGCTGCGGGCGGCCGGGCGGCAGGTCGTCGCCGAACCGCGCCGCCGCCTCGAACAGCGCCAGCACCGCGTCCAGGTCCCGGTCGGCGGCCGGGTCGTGCTCGGCCTGCTGCTCCCACGCGGCCGCCAGGCCGGAGGCCTCCCAGATCGCCCACAGCACCTCCTCGGCGCCGCCGCCGGCGGCGATCCGCTCCGCCGCCACCGCCAGCAGGGCGGCGATCCGGCGGGCGGGCGCGGCGATCCGGTCGCTGACCGCGTGCAGGCAGCGGGGATCGGCCAGCGCCTCGCGCAGCGGCATGCCCTCGAGCGCGCGCCGCAGCTTGCGCAGGCCGAGGGCGTCGGTCTGGCCGAGCGGGCCGGTCAGCAGCTCGACCGCGGTCTCCTCGTCGAGCCGGTCGGGGCGCAGCGCGCAGCGCAGCAGCGTCAGCAGCGGGCGGACGCCGGGCTCGTCCGGCAGCGGCAGCTCGTCCCCCGCCACCGTCACCGGGACCCCGGCCGCCGCCAGCGCCCGCCGCAGCGCGGGCAGCTGGCGCTGGGCGGACCGGACGAGGACCGCCATCCTTCCCCACGGCACCCCGTCGACCAGGTGCGCCCGGCGCAGGGTGTCGGCGACCACGGCCGCCTCCTGCGCCTGGGTCTCGGCGACGCAGATCCGCACCTCCCCGGCCGGGCCGCCGCGGGCCGGCGACAGCGCGCGGTGCGAGGCGGTGTCACCGCCGGGGGCCGGGGCGGCCGGCAGCCGGCGGGCGATCCGGCGCGAGGCCGCGAGCAGCAGCGGGCCGCTGCGGCGGCAGGTTCGGAGCGCGACCACCGGGGCCGGCGTTCCGTCAGGTCCTCGGAACCGGTCGGGGAAGCTGGTCAGCACCCGCACGTCCGCGCCGCGGAAGGCGTAGATCGACTGGTCGGGGTCGCCCACCGCCACCAGGTCCCTGCCATCCCCGGCCAGCGCCTGCAGCAGCGCCTCCTGGGCCGGGTCGCAGTCCTGGTACTCGTCGACGAACACCGCGTCGTACGCGTCCCGCTCCCGCTGCCTGGTGGCCGAGGCGCCGAGCAGCCCGGCGGCGATCCGAACGATCTCGGCGTAGTCGTAGGCGGGCACCGGGGCGAGGTCGAATCGCGCGGAGTAGCGGTCGAGGAACGCGCCCGCCGCCACCCAGTCGTCCCGCTTGCACCGCCTGCCGAGCTGGCGCAGCGCCTTGCCGTCGAGCCCGCGTTCGGCCGCGCGCATCAGGACGTCGCGCAGTTCCTCGGCGAAGCCCCTGGTGGCGAGCGCGGGCAGCAGCCGCTCGGGCCACTGCGGGGCCCCGTCGGCGAGCTCGCCGCGCAGCAGCCGGCGGATCTCAAGCAGCTGCTCGGGTGCCGAAAGCAGCCGCGGGGGCGGCTCGCCCGCCAGCACGAACTCCCGGCGGACGAGGGCGTAGGCGTAGCTGTGGAAGGTGAGCGCGAGCGGCGCCGAGGTGGTGCGGCCGAGCCTGGCGGTGATGCGGTCGCGCAGCTCGCCCGCGGCCTTCCGGCTGAAGGTCAGCACCAGGATGCGGCCCGGGTCGACGCCGCGGCGCTCGATCCGCTCGGCCACTGCCGCCACGATCGTCGTGGTCTTGCCGGTGCCCGGCCCGGCCAGCACCAGCAGCGGGCCGCCCTTGTGGTCGACCACCCGCTGCTGCGTCTCGTCGAGGGCCGGCCGCGCGGGGGGATCCGGGGACGGCGCGCGGACGAGTCGGTAACCGTTCATCAGAATCGCATTCCACCACGGCCCACTGACATTCGAGCGAGAACGCGCAGGTTCAGCGCTGCCCGGACCAGCGGGCGCGGCGCATGTCGACCCGGACCGGCCGGCCCGGGGGGATGTGCGGCGCCGCGCGCAGCGGCGTCCCCTCGGCCAGGTAGTTCTCCAGCGCCGAGGCGTCGTGCCCGGGGGCCGGGGTGCCGTCGGCGTGGGTCACCCGCCACCAGGCGACGGCGCCGCCGTAGCCGGACAGCACCCGGCCGACCTGGCGGGGGCCGCCCGCCTCGAGGTACTCGGCGATGTCGCCGTAGGACATCACCTGACCGGGCGGGATCGCGTCGACCACGTCGAGCACCCGCGAGGAGTAGTCGTCGAGCTGGTCATCCATGCCGGGGCGGCCGCCGCCGCAGCGCCATCAGCCCGCCCGCCGCCGCCGCCAGCGACACGACGGCCAGCAGCGCGAACAGGACCATCGGGCCCGGGCCGCGCGGCGTCACCGGCGGGGCCGGGATGGCCGCCACACCGCCGCCGAAGTGGCTCGACACCGAGACCTGCGAGCTCGCCGGGCGCTCCCCGGTCAGCCTGCCCGCCTCGATCAGCGCCGCGTCCGCGTTCACGATGCCGAAGCCGGTGAGCACGTTGTAGCCGCCGCCCGACATCGGCTGATGGGCGGTGGTCGTCAGCGCCTCGGTCACCTGGGCGGGCGAGATCGACGGGTACTTCGACTTGATCAGCGCGGCCACCCCCGCCACCAGCGCGCAGGCCGGGCTGGTGCCGTTGACGGTGTAGTACAGGCCGTTCCTGCCCTGGGCGGGCACCCCCTCCCCCGGCGCCGCCACCTTGACCGAGAGGTTGCCGCTTGAGAACGAGGTCGGCTGCTGCTGCATGTTGACCGCGCCCACGCTCAGCACCCCCGGGTACTCGGCCGGGAACGACACCGGGGCCCAGCCGTGGTCGCCGCTGCGGGTGTGTTTCTCGTCGTTGTCGCCCGAGTTGCCCGCCGACGCCACCAGGACGATGCCGTGGTCGGAGGCGTCCTGCAGGGCGGCCCGGACCGCGCCGCTCGGCGCCGAGTAGCCGATCGACATGCTGATCACCTGGACGTGATCACGGACCGCCTGATTGATCCCGTCGGCCAGCTCGTCCTGGATCTGCCGCTCGGGCTCTCCGTCGTACTTCTTGTAGCCCGGGTCGTTCATGTCCGGTATCACCCGGATAGAGAGTATTTTCGCCTGCGGGGCGACCCCGATGATCCCGTCGTCAAAGCCGTTACCGCGGCCCGCGATGATCGACGCCATCCAGGTCCCGTGCTGCCCCCAGTGCGGGTCGCTGCTCGGGGTGCTCAGGTCGGTGAAGTTGCTTCCGGTCAGCACCCCGCCGTCGAGGTCGCTGACGTCCGGGTTCACGCCGCTGTCGATGACCGCGACGGTGACGTTGGCGCCCTCGCTGAGCGACCAGGCGGCCGGCACGCTGAGCATGCCGAGCACCCACTGCTGCTGGTCCCGGACCGAGTCGGCCGGCGCGGCGGCGGCGGGGACCGACGTCGCGACGCCGAGCGCCGCGGCCAGCACCGCGCCCGCGAGCACCCGGCTGCCGGGGCGGCCGGCCTGTCTCAGGCGGCTCAGCATCCGGGCGTCCCCGGGCAGCGCGGCGGCGGCACCGGCGCGCCGACCTCGGCCAGCACCGCCTGGGCCACGCCGGTGCCCGCGCTCGTCATCTCCCCGGCGCCGTAGCTGTCGCCGGAGACCGGCTCCCTCGGCCTGCTGTCGGCGTAGCCGACGGTCCAGAGGGCCACGTAGGTGCCGGACTGGACGGACCCCGACAGCTGCCGGCGCGGGTCGGTGAACCAGGCCGCGGCGGTGTTCTTGAACGCCAGCGCGTCCACGCCGGGCTGGATCCCGCCGACCGGGGCGGCCGCGGACAGCGCCGTGTCGGCCGACTCCGCCTGCGTGGCGGACGGCAGGACCGCCACCCCCACCGTCACCACGTAGCTGTCGGTGCCGTCGGCGTAGGTCGCCCGCAGCACGGCCGAGCAGCCGTCGCGGGCGAGTACCCGGGCCGCGTCGGCGTCGGTGGCCGCCTGGCAGCCGGACTGGGCGGCGATGCCGATCCGCCGGGCGGTCAGCGCCGGCGAGGAGGTGTCGAGCACGGCGGGCGGCTGGTAGCTGACCGAGGCGGGGAAGATCCGGGCGGCCGGCAGCGTCCGCCAGCTCCGGCCGTACTCCCAGTCGGTGATCTGCCGCAGCTGCCCGGCCGTGAAGGTCCGCGGCATCACTTCCGACGCCACCCCGATCAGCGAGATGACCAGGCCGATCAGGCCGAGCGCGAGCGCGCTGGCGGCGACGGCGGTGCGGGCAGGCGAGCGGCGCCGCGGGCGGCTGGGCGGCGGCGGCTCGTACCGCGAGGGCCCGCCGCCGCGGTACGGCTGGCCGGGGTACTGCGGCTCCGCATCGCGCCACGGCGGATCGCCGTATGCGCCGTACTCCGTAGCCACATGTAAATGGTAGGGCTTGCGGTGACCGCTAACCCGCCTCCGGCCGGTTTTGTTATTACTAAGACCTCACGGTAACTGACTCCGATAACGAGCGCCGCGCGCGCCAGCACCACGACCGCATCGGCATCTCGATCATCGACCGGTCTCCGGCCCGCCGCCCGAGCGCCTCCCGGCAGCGGGCGAGCCCGGCCGCCCGGTCGGCGGCTGAGGCGGTGATGAAGGCGCTGTTGGACGCCAGCCACGCGACCGCGTCGTCGAGCGAGACCGTCCGGTCGTAGCGGAACGACGCGGTCTCCGGGTCCGCGAACTGCGCCCCGTCGGGCAGGGCGACCGTGTGGTGGCGGTCAAGCATCGCCCTGACCTCCCCGGCCGTGCTCGGTCCGCCGTCCTCCCGGTCGTTGATCCCGGGGAGCCGGAGCAGGTCGAGTTCGGCCACCCAGTCCTGGTCGCGGTTCCTGCTCGTCCAGATGACGCCGAGCCGTCCGCCGGGGCGGAGCACCCGCGCGATCTCGGGCACCGCCCGGGCCGGGTCGAGCCAGTGCCAGGCGGTCGACACGAACACCGCGTCGGCGCTGGCGTCGGGGAGCGGCAGGGCCTCGCCCCAGCCCTCGCGGACGTCCACCTCGGGCGACCGGTTGGCGAGCACGGCCCGCATCCGCGGGTCCGGCTCGACCGCGATCACGCGGGCCGCGCGGCCGGGCAGTTCCCTGGTGAACAGGCCGGTGCCGGCCGCGAGGTCCACCGCGACCTCGCACCCGTCGGGCACCAGCCAGTCCAGTGCCTCGGGGCCAGGGCCCGGCCGCACCCGATCGTAGCTTTCCGCCACGTTCCCAAACGAAGTCGCCATTTCCTGTTCAAAAGCCACAGGCATCCATTCTGAACGGTCCCGTCGTCCCCTTCCAAGCCGACCCCTTCCCTACCGGGGCCGGCGTCTTCGTCAGGCGCGCGGCATCGGCGCGAGCCCGCTCGCGGCGACGAACACCGTGCCGGGCCCGGACGCGGTGACCGCGCCGTCGGCGGCGGCGATGAAGCACGACTCGCCCCGGCCGACCGTGAGGCCCCCCGCCCCGGCCGCGCCGCCGCCGGCCCGCAGCAGCGCCGAGCCCTCGGTGCAGAGCACGATCCTGGCGCCGTCCGCGCCGGGCAGGGCGATCTCGGCGTCGCCGAGCTCGGCCCGGTACAGCCGGAACTCGGGAGCGGGCGAGTCGTAGACGAACAGGCCGCCGCCGAGCGGGCGCGGCTCGAGCACCGGCACCGCGACCGCCGGGTCGGTCAGCTTGAGCAGCTCGGGCACGTCGATGTGCTTGGGGGTCAGTCCCGCCCGGACCACGTTGTCGGAGTTGGCGAGGAGCTCGATCCCGGTGCCGTGCAGGTAGGCGTGGAGGCCGCCCGCAGGCATGAAGACCGCCTCGCCCGGCTGCAGCACGACGTGCCGAAGCAGCAGCGACGCGACCACGCCGAGGTCGCCCGGGTGCTCCCCGCTCAGCCGGACCGCCGCGGCGCAGGCGGCCGCGTACGGGCCGCCGCCCGCCGCCACCGCCGCGCAGCCGCGCACCACCTCCGCCACCAGCCCCGCCCGGCGCTCCGGGGGCCAGGCCAGGATGGCGGCGAGCGCCTCCGTCAGCGCCTCCGGCCCGCTGGCGGCGGCCAGGATCGCGGTGACCGGGTCGAGCTGGCCGACCCCGAGCTCCTTCAGCAGCGCGGCCGCGTCCTGCGGGGAGCGCATCCCCGCGAGCGCCTCGAACGGCGTCAGCGCGCACAGGATCTCGGGCTTGGGCCAGTCGTCGGCGTAGTTGCGGGACTTGTCGCCGGGGGCGAGGCCGCGCTCGTTCTCGGCCGGGAACCCGGCCTCGGCCTGCCGCCGGGACGGATGCACCTGGATGGACAGGGCGGTCCCGGCCGCGAGCACCTTGAGCAGGAACGGCAG
>DATCGA010000717.1:0-2658 GCA_036509215.1 Trebonia sp. | reverse complement strand
GGTGGCGGTCGGCACGACCGCGATGTGGAACGCGTCCTCGTTCCGGTGGTGGCGCAGGCCGCGGTCGCTCACGCCGACCACCTGGCCGAGATTCTTCTCGACGTGGTCGGCGTTGATCACCAGCGGCTGGCCGCATGACGTGCAGCGGCCATCGGGGCCGGCGAGGACCGGCTCACCAGAGTCGGCCGAACACGCCGGGCACTGCCTCGCGCCAGGCGAATCATCTCGCGACGTGCTCATATCCCCGCTCCTGTCCGCCGGCTGCGTGTCCCGCTCGCCAGGACATTAGCCTATGTCCACGAGGGTCGGGACGCCATTTTTTGCCTATTGCAAAGGCTTTTTCGGTTGGCAGGCAAAAACCAGAGTGAAACCCGCCCCCCGATCAGGGATAGGGCAGGTTGATGGCGTCCCCGATGCGGTGCACGCGCAGCGCGTTGGTCTTGCCCGGGCTCCCGGGCGGGCTGCCCGCCACGATGACGATCTTGTCGCCGATCGCGCACCGGTCGAGGCCCACCAGGGCCGAGTCGACCTCGTGGACCATCTCGTCGGTGTGGTACACCGACGGGGAGATGAAGGTCTCCACGCCCCAGGAAAGGGCGAGCTGGCTGCGGGTGGCCGGGTCGGTGGTGAACGCGAGCAGCGGGATCGGCGACCGATACCTGGCCAGGCGGCGCGCGGACTCGCCCGTAATCGTGAACGCGACCAGCGCCTTGGCGCCGACGATCGCGCCGACCTCAGCGGCGGCGCGGGCGATCGCGCCGCCGGTGGTGGTCGGCATCCGGGACAGGTGGTGTTCCGCCCGCAGCGACGTCTCCGCCTCGACGATGATCCGGCTCATGGTGGCGACGGTCTCGATCGGGTAGGTGCCGACGCTGGTCTCGGCCGAGAGCATCACCGCGTCCGCGCCGGCCGCGACCGCGCCTGCCACGTCGGAGACCTCGGCCCGGGTCGGCCGCGGCGCGTTGATCATCGACTCGAGCATCTGGGTGGCCACGATGACCGGGCGGGCCCGCTCCCTGGCGAGCTTGATCGCCAGGGTCTGCACGGTCGGCACCTGCTCGAGCGGCAGCTCGACGCCGAGGTCACCGCGGGCGACCATGATGCCGTCGAACGCGTCCACGATGTCGGCCAGGAACTCGACCGCCTCGGGCTTCTCGATCTTGGCGATCAGCGGCACCCCGGCCCGGCCGGAGTCGTTCATGATCTTCCGCGCGAGCTGGGCGTCGTCCGGGCTGCGGACGAAGGACATCGCGACCATGTCGGCGCCGGTCGCCAGCGCCCAGCGCAGGTCGGCCTCGTCCTTCTCGGTCAGGGCGGGCGTGCTGACCTTGACGCCCGGCAGGTTGATGCCCTTGTGGTCGGAGATCTTGCCGCCGACGATGGTCCTGGTCCGCACCCGGTTGCCGGCCACGCCGATGACCTCGAGCTGGACGTTGCCGTCGTCGATGAGGACGCGGTCGCCGATCCGCACGTCGTCGGCCAGTCCCTGATAGGTGGTCGACCCCAGGTTCCGGTCGCCGGGCACGTGCTCGGTGGTGATGGTGAACTCGTCGCCCGCCGCGAGCCGGAACGGCCCGTCGGGGAAGTCGCCGAGGCGGATCTTCGGCCCCTGCAGGTCGGCCAGGATGCCGACCGCCCGGCCGGTTATGTCGCTTCCGGCCCGTACCCGCTGGTACGACGTCAAATGGTCAGCCTGGCTGCCGTGGCTCATGTTGAGCCTGGCGACGTCCATGCCAGCGCTGATCAGCGCGGTGATCTGCTCCTGGCTTGATGTGGCAGGCCCGAGTGTGCAGACAATCTTTGCCCGGCGGCTCATCGCTGATCCCCTTCCAGTGGTCTATACCACCCTAACCGATCAGAGGACTTGCGTGATCGGGGTCACAGAAGGTTCACCAACCGGTCGCACTCCGTCCGCTCGAACAGCCCGGCCGGCGAGTCGCCTGACGGGGCTATCCGAGCGGACGGGCCTAGACCAGCGGTCGGGCGGTCGGCGAGATCGCCACCGGGAGCTGCGGCCGGTCGAAGCCGCGCAGGTACTGGTCGACCGAGGCGGCGGCGCTGCGGCCCTCGGCGATCGCCCAGACGATCAGCGACTGGCCCCGGCCCATGTCGCCGGCCACGAACACGCCCGGGACCGATGTCTGGTACCCGGCGTCGCGGGCGACGTTGCCGCGCGGGTCGAATTCCACCCCGAGATCGGACAGCAGCCCGGGCTTCTCGGCGCCGGTGAAGCCCATCGCCAGCAGGACCAGGTCGCACGGAATCTCCCTGCGAGTGCCCGCGACCGCCGTGAACCGGCCGGTCTCGAAGACCACCTCGGTCAGCGCGAGCGCCCGCACCTGGCCGACCGCGTCGCCCACGAACTCCTCGGTCGAGACGGCGTAGACCCGCTCGCCGCCCTCCTCGTGGGCGGACGCCACCCGGTAGATCATCGGGTAGGTCGGCCACGGCTGGTGCGCGGCCCGCGTCTTCGGCGGCTTGGGCATGATCTCGAGCTGCGTGACCGACAGCGCCCCCTGCCGCAGCGCCGTGCCGAGGCAGTCGGCGCCGGTGTCGCCGCCGCCGAGGATCACCACGTGCTTCCCCTCCGCGCTGATCGGCGAGTCGGGACCGAGCCGGTTCGCCAGCGGCAGGTACTCCATCGCCTGGTGGATGCCG
>DATCGA010000716.1:0-6914 GCA_036509215.1 Trebonia sp. | reverse complement strand
TCGGGCCCAGGCGGTGTCCGCCCCCGACGAGGAGGTCGCGGTCGAGCTGGAGTGCTCGGCCGGGCGGGCGCGGTCCCGCGGCGGCCTGGCCGCGGCGGCGGCGTTCCTGGAGCGGTCGGTCGCGCTGACCCCCGATCCGGTCCTGCAGTCGGCCCGCGCCCTTGCTGCGGCGCAGGTCAGCCTGCAGGCTGGCGGCTTCGGCAGTGCCCTCGACCTGCTCGCGGCGGCCGAGGCCGGCCCGCTCGACGAGTTCGCCGGCGCCCGGGTGGACCTGCTGCGCGGTGAGGTCGTCTTCGCCTCCGGTCACACCGGCGATGCCGCCACCGCGCTGCTGAAGGCGGCCCGCCGGCTGGAGCCGTTCGACCTTGACCTCGCGCGCGAGACCTACCTGGCCGCCTGGGGCGCGTCGATCCTGACCGTCGGCGGGCACGCGGACGGACACGCGGACGGACACGCGGACGGGCACGGGGAGGTGCTGCAGGAGATCTGCCGCTCGGTGCTGGCGCTGCCGCCGCCGCCGGATGGCCCGCGTCCGCTCGATCTCACCCTTGAGGGCCTGGCACTGCTGATCACCGACGGGCACGCCGCCGCCGCGCCGACCTTGCAGCGAGCGGCGAAGGTCCTCACCAGCATCCCGGTCGAGGAGGTACTGCGCTGGGGCTGGGTGGCCACCAGGACCAGCAGCGCGGTCTGGGACTACGAGGGTTTTCACGCGATCTCGGCCCGCCAGGTCCAGCTCGTCCGCGAGGTCGGCGCGCTCGCCCACCTGCCGCTGTTCCTCTCCCAGGTCGGGGTGGCCCGCGCGTGGATGGGGGACTTCGCCGGCGCCGAGGCGGTGGCGGCGGAGAGCGCGAGCGTGGCCGCGAGGACCGGGAACCGCTTCCCGCCCCACGTGGTGGTGCTGCTGCTGCGGGCGATGCAGGGTCGGGAGGCCGAGGCCGCCGCCGCGATCGCGGCCGCGATCGCGGACGCGGCCGCCAACGGGCAGGGCGCGGCCGCGACGTTCGCCCACTGGGCGGAGGCGGTCTTGCACAACGGCCTCGCCCACTACAAGGAGGCGGCGGCGGCGGCCCGGCAGGCGGCCGCGAACCCGTTCGATCCGTGGAGCGCCCTGTGGGCCCTGCCGGAGCTGGTGGAGGCGGCCGCCCGGCTGGGGGACGACGAGCTCGCCCGCGACGCGCTCGACCGGCTGGCGGTCATGACCCAGCCCTCGGGCAACGATCCGGCCCTTGGCATCGAGGCGCGCTGCCGGGCGCTGCTGAGCGACGGGGCCGACGCCGACGACCTGTATCGGGAGGCGATCGACCGGCTGGGCCTGACCAGGCTCCGCCCCGAGCTCGCCCGCGCGCACTTGCTGTACGGGGAGTGGCTGCGCCGTGAGGGGCGGCGGGTGGAAGCGCGCGAGCAGCTGCGGGCCGGCCACGACCTGCTCGCCGCGATCGGCCTGGGGGCGTTCGCCGAGCGTGCCCGCCGGGAGCTGATCGCGACCGGGGAGAAGGTCCGCAAGCGCGGCGTCGAGACGCGGGACCAGCTCACCCCGCAGGAAGAGCAGATCGCCCGGCTGGCCAGGGACGGGCGCACCAACCCGGAGATCGCGGCCCAGCTGTTCCTGTCCGCCCGCACCGTCGAATGGCACCTGGGCAAGGTGTTCGGCAAGCTCGGGGTCAGCTCGCGCCGGGAGCTGACGGCGGCGCTTGGGCAGCGCGGGCCGGACGGCCAGCCGGCCTAGCCGAGGCTCGCACGCCGCCCGGTCGGTCGCGCCCGGGCGAGTCCCCGGCCGTCGCCCCGGCCGCGTCCGCGTCTCCAGGCGACGTTGCGGGTAAATGCAAGCCATGGGCGCAGCAAAAGCAGCGAACGTCCGGGTACGCCGGGCCTACGAGGAGCCTGAGTCGGACGACGGCACCCGGGTGCTGGTCGACCGGCTCTGGCCGCGCGGGCTGAGCAAGGCCAAGGCCGCGCTCGACGAATGGTGCAAGAACGTCGCGCCGTCGGGCGAGCTGCGCACCTGGTACAACCACGACCCGGACCGCTTCCAGGAGTTCAGCCGCCGCTACCAGCAGGAGCTGCAGGACCCCGAACGGGCCGAGGCGCTCGAGCACCTGCGCGGGCTCGCCGCCGAGGGCCCGCTCACGCTGCTCACCGCGACCAAGCGCGCCGATATCAGCGAGGCGACCGTGCTGGCCGGCCTGCTGCAGGCCTGAAGTCGGTGAAGGCGCCGACAAGATCATTTTTGTCGAAATCTATGGCGTTTCCGGTATCATAGCACCGGAAACGCCATATACCTTTTCGATATTGGCGCTTACTGCTGAGGATTCAGGCGAAGCCCGTCCCCATAGTCGAACAACGGGTCGGCGGACTCCCTGGGCACATCGGGCCGGCCGCCGCGGACGTCGTCCATGCTCCGCGGCAGCTGGACCGGCAGCCGGCCCTTCGGCTCGGCCGCGCCGAAGACGACGTCGAGCACGGCGGCGTCGCTGGCCCCGAACACCGCCAGCACCGCGCAGGCGGCCGCGCTGATCTCGGGGATGACGGCCGGGCGTTCCAGGTGGATGGCGACCACGGTCGGCACGGCCCGCAGCAGGGCGAGTATCTCGCCCAGCCGGCCCGGCTCGAAGTCGAGCGGCCCGCTGTGGAAGAGCGACTCGAACCGACCCGGCCGCTGCTCGTACGGCGTCGACAGCCGCAGCAGCGCCAGGTCGGCCTGGGCGGGGTCGGTCACGACGTCGGCGTACTCGGCGGCGACGGCCGGGTCCACGCCCTCGACGACGAGCCGGAGGCGGCCCGAGGCCGGCAGGCGGCGGTCCCGATTGACCAGGACGGTGACCGACGCGCTCTGCGCCCGCCGCCCAGCCGCCCGGAAGTCGGCCTTCCCGGCCGTCCGGTCGGCCAGGTCCGGGTCGACGTAGCGCCGATGGTCGAACAGCCCGAGCCGGAACTTCTCGGCCACCAGCCGCCGCACCGACTGGTCCAGCCGGGAAGCAGGCAATGCGCCGGACGCCACCAGGTCAACGATCAGCTCGGGCCGGGACTCCCCGCCGAACTGATCGACCCCGGCGTCGAGCGCCATCAGCGTCCGCTCGGCCGGGCTCAGGTGCTCGACCCCCCACGCCCTGGCCGAGTGCGGCTCGCCCATGATCCGGTGGTCGTTGATGATGGCCCAGTCGGCGCAGACGATCCCGTCGAAGCCGAGCTGGGTTCGCAGCAGCCCGTTGATGACGCCGTCGTTGAAGCCGAACGCGACCTCGTCGTACGCGGCTCCGACGGGGACGCCGTAGCCGGGCATGATCTGGGTGACCCCGGCCGCGATCGCGGCCAGGAACGGGCGCAGGTGATAGTCGAACATGCCGCCCGGGTAGTCCTGCTCCTTCCCGTGCGGGAAGTGCGGGTCCTCCCCGTCGCGCTGCGGGCCGCCGCCGGGGAAGTGCTTCGCCATCGCCGCCACGCTGTCCGGCCCGACCGACCGGCCGCCCCGCAGGCCCTCCAGGTAGGCGACGCCGAGCCGGGCGGCGAGGTCGGCGTCCTCGCCGAACGTCTGCGCGATCCGCGCCCAGCGCGGCTCGGTCGCGAGGTCGAGCTGCGGGTGCAGCGCCACCCGGAAGCCGACCGCGAGGTACTCCTGGCGGGCGATGTCGGCGAACTCCCTGACCGCTTCGACGTCGCCCAGGGCGGCCAGCCCCAGCGGCTCCGGCCACTCCGAGAACGGGCCGGCCGCCATCGATGTGCCGGCGTTGTCGGTGAACGCGTGCCGGGGGTCGGTCGACAGCGTGACCGGGATTCCCCACCGGGTCTCCTCGGCCGCCAGCCGCTGCAGGGCGTTGTGCCACTCGGCCGTCACCCCGGCCCCGGGCGCGCCAGCACCGCGGAAGCTGAGCAGGTTGAAGTGGCTGATGGAGCGGCCCGCGACCAGTTCGCCGGTGGTCGCCTCCGACGGCGCCGCCGCCGCGTCGTCAACCAGCGAGCCGTCGGCGTTCATCGTGATGATCGGGTGGAAGAGCAGGCCCGCCTTCTCCTCGACGCTCATCCGCCCCATCAGGTCCGCGACCCGCTCGGCTAGGTCGACGGCTGCATCCTGGTACGGGTATTCAGTCATAATCCAAAGCTTTCATCTCGAACGGACCGTGACTCCGCCCCACCGCCCGGATCACCGCAGGCCGGGGCCGACCGAACGGCCCGGCTAAGCCAGGCACGTCAGCCGCCTGCCGCCGTTGTAGGCGACCATGTCCGCCAGCGCGCCGCCGACGTCGATCGGCCCGCCGCGCGGGGTTCCCGCCAGCTCCGCGTAGGCGCGGTGCAGGTTCCCGACCAGGCGCTCGGCGTCGGGCCAGTCGGCGAACCGGCCGAGATCGGTCTCCCGGGCGGCCTGCAGCGGCGTTAGGCCGGCCGCCCGGCCGCGGGCGGCCAGGTCGAGGATGAAGCGCAGGTAGTCGAGGGTGGCCTCGATCGGGGCGGTGCCCTCGAAGACCGGGCCGTGGCCGGGCACGACGGTCCGGGCGCCCAGCGGGAGCACGGTCTCCTCGAGCGCCTCGACGCAGCCGGCCACCGACCCCATCAGCAGGAATGGCGTGCCGCCGTTGAACACCAGGTCCCCGCAGAACAGGACCGACGGCCCGGGCAGCCACGCGAGCACGTCATTGGTGGTGTGGGCGGCCGTCCCGACGTGCCGCACGGTGATCCGGGTGTCCCCGGCGTGCAGGGCGATCTCGTCGGTGAAGGTCAGGAACGGCGGCTCGAGCGGCAGCTGCCCCCAGTCCGGGTTGTCCCAGAACGGCTGGTCCCGCGCCGGTCCGAACGCGATCGCCTCGGCCCGGGCGCGCTCATGGGCGACGATGGTCGCGGTCGGGAACAGCGCGTTGCCGAACGTGTGGTCGCCGTGATGATGGGTGTTGACGAGGGTGCGAACCGGTGCCGCGGTCACGTCCCTGATCGCCGCGAGGTAGGCCCGGGTGCGCCGCTCGGTGGAGCACGCGTCGATGCTGAACACCCCTTGCGGCCCGACCACGAACCCGGTGTTGTTGATCCACCAGGTCCCGTCCGGCTGGACGTAGGCGTAGACGCCGTCGGCCACCTCGACGGTCCGCGGGCGGCCGGGCGAGGTGATCTCGTGCGGGTGCTGCGGGCCGTCGCTCATCGCCGTACTATCTCACCCCGGGCCGCGGCCCTCCGCGACCCTATGGGCCCACCCCCCACCTCCCACCGCCACCCGCGCGCCGTCGGTAGAATTCGGCCTCATGCGCCACCCCGTCCCCTGGATCACCCAGTACGCGTCCCCGTCCCTGATCGAGGCCATCGCCTACCGGGGGCATCCGCGGGCCGAGGACCCGCGCTGGCGGGAGAGCGGCGCGCCCGACCGGGAGACGTACGCGGCCTGGTGCTCGCGCTGGTGCGGGATGGCCTGCTTCCGGATGGCGCTGCTGGCCAGGGACGGCATCGCGCCGACCCTGTACGAGCTCGCGGTCGGCTGCGCGGAGTACGACGCCTACGTCGACGGGCCGGACCGTCCCCGGGGGCTCATCTACCGGCCCTTCGCCGAGTACGCCAGGGACAAGCACGCGATGGAGGCCGAGGTGATCACCGAGCTCGACCCCGCCCAGCTGGCGGCCGAACTCGACGACGGGCACCTTGTCATCGCGTCGGTCAGCTCCCAGATCCGGCTGCCCGACACCGAGCCGACCCGGACCGGCGGGCACCTGGTGCTGGTCACCGGGCACGCCGACGGCCAGGTCACCTTCCACGACCCGGCCGGCCACACCCCCGAAGCGGGCGTCGCCACCCTCCCGATGCCGGTCTTCGACCGCTTCGCCGCCCACCGGGGCGTCGCCCTCCACCTCTAGCGGCCCGATCATCATGTCGAAGTACATGGCGTTTCCGGGGCTATAGTACCGGAAACGCCATGTACTTCGAATAGTTGATCTTGAGTCAGGTCACCGCTGAGCGTTCTTGGGCCAGGAACGGCAGATGCGCGGCCTCCGCGATGATGTCGCGCAGGGTGGCGACCGCGCGCAGCACGTCGCCGTGCGACACGTAGAGCGCGTTGACGCCGAAGCGCAGCAGGTCGGGCGCGCGCATGTCGCCGATCACGTCGCGCGCGGCCAGCGCCTGCACCAGCGCGTACGCGTCCGGGTGACGCAGCGTCACCTGACTGCCCCGGTGCCGGGGCGAGCGCGGCGTCACGACCTCGAACGCCCCGCCAAGCAGCGCGTCCGCGCAGTCGATGAAGAACCCGGTCACCGACAGGCTCTTGACCCGCAGCTCGGCCAGTTCGACGCCGTCGAAGGCGGTCAGCGCCGCCTCAAGCGCGAGCAGCGAGAGCATCGGCGGGGTGCCGATCCTGGCCCGGGCAATGCCCTCGGCGGGCTCGTAGAACTCGGTCGGGTCGAACGGCCGGGCGTGGCCCGTCCACCCGGTCAGCGCCGGGTCGAAGTCGGCCTGGTGCCGCCGGGCCACGTAGAGGAAGGCGGGCGCGCCCGGGCCGCCGCTGAGGTACTTGTAGCCGCAGCCCACCGCGAGGTCCACCCGCAGCGCGTCGACCTCGACCGGCAGCGCCCCGGCGGCGTGGCACAGGTCCCACAGCACCAGCGCCCCGGCCGCGTGCGCGGCCTCGGTCAGCGCGGGCATGTCGTGCAGCTCGCCGGTGCGGTAGTCGACCGGCGGGTAGGCGACGACCGCCACCCGCTCGCCCTCGGCCGCCAGGAAGCCCGGCAGCGCTCCCGGCGTCACCTCGCGCACCTCGAAGCCGTGCTCCCGCGCGAACGAGGCGGCGATGTACCGGTCGGTGGGGAAGTGATCGGGGTCGACCGCCAGCAGCGGCCGCCCGGGGCGCAGCCGCACCGCCGCCGTGAGCGCGTTGTAGATCTGGATCGAGGTCGAGTCGCCCACCACCGTCTGGCCCGGCGCCGCCCCGATCAGCCGCCCGA
>DATCGA010000715.1:0-5104 GCA_036509215.1 Trebonia sp. | reverse complement strand
ACCCTCCGGCGAGCCGGACCCCGAGGAACCGGGGCCGCTGGCGGGCCCGGCCGGGTCGGTGGGGCCGGTGGTCGGAGGAGGCGTGGCGGTGCCGGTGAGCCGGGCCAGCAGCGCGGTCCCGTTGGGCGACCCCAGCCCGGTGCAGGCGTCCCAGCCCGGGCCTGCCTTGTAGGCGCCGTTGCCGCCGTCGACGATGTCGCGGAAGCCCGCCACCTCGGCGCCCGGCGTGATCCCGGCGTAGAGCAGCGGCTGGAGCAGCCCGAAGCGCGTCCCGCTGGCCTGCGCGAGCCGCGCGATCAGGCCGGCCCAGAGCGGGGCGACGGCCGAGGTGCCGCCGATCGGCTGCGCCTTGCCGTCGACGACGACCTGGTAGCCGGAGTACGGGTCGGCGTTGCCGGCCACGTCGGGGACGCCGCGGCCGGGCTCGGCCGCGCTGCCGATCCCGGTGACGCCGGTCGCCGCCGTCGCCGGCACCCCGGCGGTCTTCTGCCAGGCCGGCTGCGCGTACACGACCGACACGCCGCCGCCGCCCGCGCCCGCCTGCTTCGAGATCTCGTTCCAGACCACCTCGGAGGTGATCGTGCTGGTGGCGGTGTTGCCGATCAGCGTGGTGCCGCCGCAGGCGAGCGAGTACGGGCTCGAGGCGGGGAAGTCGACCGCCACCCCGCTGGTCGAGCTCGCGTTGTCGCTCGAGCCGTTGTCGCCGGACGCCACCGTGACCGTGGCGCCGAGCGCGGCCGCGTCCGCGATCGCCCCGTTCATGCCGGTCATCGACTGGGCCGACCACGAGCCCTCCGGTCCGCCCCAGGAGATCGAGACCGCGATCGGGGTCGGCTTGGCGTTGACCGCGTCCGAGATCGCGTCGATGAACCCCTGGTCGGTGTTGGGCGCGAAGTAGACCACGAACGAGGCCTTGGGCGCGACCGCCCCGGCCACCTCGATGTCCAGCTCGACCTCGCCGTCGGCGGACTGGCCGGGGGAGTTGGACCCGTTGTCGACGCCCACCGAGGTCACCGACGGCACCGACAGGCTGAGCCCGCTGAAGTAGGTGGTCAGGTCGGCCGCGTTGTAGCCGCCGCCGAGCTCGATGATCGCGATCGTCTGCCCGGTCCCGTCGGTCCCGGCCGGGAAGTCGTAGAGGCTCGCGACCTGCACGGCGGTCAGCGGCACGGCGGCCTGGGCGGCGCCGGCCGCGTGCGCGATCACGCCTCCTTCCGGCCCGGCCGGGGCAGGGCGGCGAAAGTGCGCGCTCGCCTGCGGCCGGGTGTCGAGGCCGAACACGCCGACGATGATCCCCGACAGCTCGGCCGGCACCGACAGGCCGCCGGTCCGGTACCGGTGGGTGACCGACCCGCTACCGTCCGGGTGGTCGGAGGTGACCGTCGTCAGCGAGGTGCCGAACGCGGCCGTCATCGCCGCGATCATCCCGCTCACCTTCAGGCGGCGGGACGTGAGCTGGAACTCGGTCACCGTCAGCCCGTAGCGGCCGAGCACGTCGGCGACGTGGGTGGCGTCGGCCGGGTCGGCCCCGTAGCGCTCGCCCAGCTCCTCGGTGGTGACGGTGGCGGTGGTGTTGATCAGGTCGGCCGGGAGCTCGGCCCGCCGTCGCAGCAGCACCGTGACGGTGATGACCTGGCTCGGATCGATCGGCGTGGCGGCGGGGGTCGCGGTCGGCAGCTCCGAGCGCTCACTGCCTGATAGCGGTACGAGTTCTGGCATGAGATTTCTCCCCGGTGAGATGGGCGTGCCCTTAACCGAGATTCTGTCGCGTTTACGGCGAAGACACGGTCCGTTCGACAGCTACAGTTCTTTATCCTTTGCCTTTTCGCAGCGCCGGCCGCTAAGAGTCAGCCCGCGCGCACAGCCGCGCCGCGCTCGGATGGTCCTGGTCGCGGCAGGGGATGTAGCCGGCCGAGGCCAGGTCGTCAAGCCCGACCGCGTTGGATAGATAGCCGAGGAACGCCGCCAGGCCGCCAGGGTGACCATAGGTATAGATGTATTCGGTTGTCCAATATTGATAGTTGTTTTTGAGTCGGCCGATATTTCCGAAAGATCCGGAAAGTCCGTTAAGTGCAACCGACTGCACCGTGCCGGACGGCGCCGTCGCCACGTCGCCGGTCTGCGCGTAGCCTGCGCTTGAAGAAAACGGATGTCATACCGGCGGTGAATCGGCCCGGGCGCGGCCCCGACGCGGCCGGGCGGCGGTCCCTCGCCCCTAGGTCCAAGTGTCACTCATCGTGATCTCCCCGTGTCATGCGGTCTGTGTACGTTCTGTATATGTCTACTATCGGACAGTGACCATACGCAGGCCAGGCGAGGTGACCGGCGAACTAGGCGGCAGACTGCCGGGGAGCTAGCTAGCTACGGATCGTAATGTCAGGCCGCCCAGGCGGGAGCGGGCCTCGCCCGCCGCCGGGTGGTGCAGCACGTCGAGGATCATCACCGACTCCTCCCACGCCTCCCGCGCGCCGACGCCGTCCCCGGTCAGCGCGTAGGTGTCGCCCAGGTGGAGCAGGACCATGGCCAGGTCGTACCGGTTTCCCATCTCGCGGTCGAGCGTGATCGCGTTGAGGAAGCAGCTCACGGCCGAGGCGTGGTCGCCCAGCCGCTGCCACACCACGCCGAGGGTGTCCCAGGTGCCGGCCTCGCCGGGGGAGTAGCCGATCGCCCGGCACAGCTCGATCGCCTGCAGGCAGTTCGCCCGCGCGGTCGACAGCTCCCCGAGCTGGACGTTGTTCCAGGCCGAGCCGTTCAGGGCCGACGCCCGCACCAGGGCCATGTTCGGGTCCTCGGACGCGTGCCCGGACGACAGCGAGAGCGCGTCGCTGACCACCGCCAGCGCCTCGGCGTAGCGTCCCTGGTACTCGAGCGTCTGCCCGAGGATGACGTCGGTCCTGGCCAGCCCGAGGTCGTCGCCGAGCGAGGCGAAGGCCGACTGGGCCGACGACAGGCACTCGTGCGCCTCGGCGAAGTTGCCGACCGACATCGCGAACGAGCCCAGCCCGCGCAGCGCGAACGCCTGCCCGCTGAGGTCGCCGCAGCGCTCGGCGGCCGACAGCGCGGTGCGGTGCAGCCGCGCGCCCTCGTGCCAGTGCCCGCAGACGTTGTGGTACGTCCAGAGCACGACCGGCAGCTGCCACGCGTGCGGGTCGAACCCGGCCGACGCGGCCAGCGGGACGATCTTCAGCAGCACCTGGTTCTCAGCCTCGAGCCAGGCCAGGGCCGACGCCTTGCCGCCGAACGACTCGGCCGCGACGCCGGCCGCGGGCGGCGGCAGCGTCATCAGCTCGCGGCCGGGGTAGAGCACGCCGTGGGCGTGGTGCGCGGTGTGCAGGTAGTGGTCGAGCGTCCGCCTGGTGGTGTTCTCCACCCCGGCGGCCGAGGTCGACAGGGCCGACTGCTCGGCCGCGTACGCGCGCAGCAGGTCGTGGAACGCGTACCGGCCGGGCGCGGTCTCGTTCAGCAGCGACGCCCGCACCAGGTCGCGCAGCGCCACCCGCGCGTCCGCGGCGGGCAGCCCGGCCAGCGACGCGGCCGCGGCCGCGCTGATGTCGGGGCCCGGATGGAGCCCGAGCAGCCGGAACAACCGCGCCGCGGGGTCCGGCAGGTGCCGGTAGGACAGCGAGAGCACCGTCCGCACGTTGGCGGCCGGGTCGCCCACGTCGAGCGCGTCGAGCCGCCCGCCGAGCTCGGTCAGCTCCGCCGCCAGCGCCGTCAGCGGCAGCCGGGGCGCGGCCGCGGCCCGCGCGACGATCACCGACAGCGCCAGCGGCAGCCGCGCGCACAGCGTCGCCAGCTCGGTCACCGCCCACGGCTCGGCCGCCGCCCGCTCGGCCCCCAGCCGGGCGACCAGCAGCTCGTTCGCCTCCTGGGCGGACAGCACGTCCAGCTGTACCAGCAGCGCGCCCTCGCGGGCGGCCAGCGCCGACAGCTCGCGCCGACTGGTGACGATCACCAGGCACTCCGGCGAGGCGGGCAGCAGCGGCCGCACCTGCGCGACGTCGGCCGCGTTGTCGAGCAGCACCAGCATCCGGCGCCCCGCGAGCACCGACCGGTAGAGCGCGGCCAGCGACTCGGTGTCGTGCGGTATCCGCTCCGGGTGCACCCCGAACGCGTCAAGGAAGCCGCGCAGCACGTCGGCCGGATCGGTCGGCTGCCCGCCCCCGGCGTCGAACCCGCGCAGGTTGGCGTAGAGCTGCCCGTCCGGGAACCGGTCCGCCACCCGGTGCGCCCACTGCAGCGCCAGCGCCGTCTTCCCGACCCCGGCCGTCCCGCCGATCGCGGAGATGACGACCCCGGGCCCGCCGGCCGCCCCGCCGCACAGCACCGCGTCAAGCGCCGCCAGCTCGGCCCCGCGCCCGGCGAAGTGCGCGACCCCCGACGGCAGCTGCCGCGGAACGGTGGTCTCCCCGCCGCCCCCCGAGCTAGCCGTGGCGGAGTCGGCGCCCGCCGCGCGGCCCGGCCCGGCATCGCCGTCGCCGCCGGCCCGGTACTGCGCGACAAGCTCCGCCCCGGCCTTCTCGGGCAGCCCGAGCGCCCGCGCCAGCGCCCGCACCGAGCTCGGGTACGGCCGCCGGGTCCGCCCGCGCTCCAGATCGGCGATGGCCCGCACGGAGACCCCCGACCGTTCCGCCAGATCCTCCTGGGTCAGCCCGGCACCAACCCGCTGCTTCCGCAGCCACTCGCCCGGCCGCACCCGGCCGGGGATGCCGAGTGCGCCAGGGGGCGCACCATTCACGACCCCACCACCTGCCAGTGATCATCCCGTCACGGACAGCCTACTTGTGCTCCGCCCGCCGGAAAAGCTTCCCAGCTCACTGGATTAAAGGCGATAAATCCATTCATCCCGAACGGTCCCGGGCTCCGCCTTATCGGCCCATGTCAGCTCTTAATTCGGGAATCCGTCACAGAGGTTTACTTCCGTCACGCGAAGATCATTTTAGCGCCGATGTACCGAATGTAGTCGTTTAACGGCAGCGGGTTGCGAATTCTGAAAGCATGGCTATCGGTAACCGTTCGGACCGTCTGCGTGGCCACCCCTCAGGTCGCGCGCCGTCGGGAACCAGGCCGCATATGAAAGGGTCGCCGTGACATCCTCCCCGGC
>DATCGA010000714.1:0-5505 GCA_036509215.1 Trebonia sp. | reverse complement strand
CTCTCCTTGCCGCCGACCAGGCAGCGCCCCGGTACCCGCACGTCGTCGAGGATGACCTCGGCCGTGTGCGAGGCCCTGATGCCGTGCTTGCGGAACTTCTGGCCCATCGACAGCCCGGGCGTGGCCGGCGGCACGATGAACCGGGGTCGCCTACCTGACCGCATCCGCGAGGCGGCGGTCGAGCTGGCAGCTAACATGCAGCCCGCGGCTCCCGTCGCTCCTACCCCAGGCCCATGCCGCTGACCAGCGCCGGGGTCAGGCGGCCGGCCCGGACCGGCCGAGGATCTCGCCGTGCAAGACGGCGAGCCAGCCGTCATCCGCCGCCGCCCAGGCGATCCAGCCGTTACTGATGCGACGCAGGTCGTCCGTGGTCGCGTACCCGCCGTCGACCAGCTGGCGGGCCAGGGCGGATTCCAGGACTCGGTCGGCCCACATGCGTCCCCACTGGTCGCGGGCATCGGGCGTGGCGTAGCACCAGGTGCTGGCGGTGGCCGTGACGTCGGTGAGTCCGGCCGCTCGCGCCCAGGAGAGCATTCTCCGGCCGGCGTCGGGCTCGGCGCCGTTGGCGCGCGCGGCGGTGCGGTAGAGCCGGAGCCATTCATCGAGCTCGGGGATCTGCGGCCACCAGGTGAAGGCCGCGTAGTCGCTGTCGCGCGCCGCGACCAGGCCGCCCGGCCGGGCGACCCTGGCCATCTCTCGCAGCGCCTGCACCGGGTCTGCGACATGCTGGAGCACCTGGTGCGCGTGGACGACATCGAAGGTGTGGTCGGGGAAGGTAAGCGCGTGCACGTCCTGCACGCTGAAGTCGACGTTGGCGATCCCCCTGGCCGCGATGGTCTCGCGGGTCAGCCCCAGTTCCTTCTCCCCCACCTCGGTGGCGGTCACCCCGGCGACGATGCCCGCGAGGTCGGCCGTGATCGTCCCCGGGCCAGCGCCGATATCGAGCAGCGAGTCGCCCGCGCTCAGGTGCGGCAGCAGGTACGCGGCGGAGTTCGCCGCCGTGCGCGTCCGGTGCGATCGCAGGACGGACTCGTGATGACCGTGCGTGTAGACGCTCATGTGTCTCCTTTCACTGCACGACAGTCTGGTCCTGCCAGTACACCACTGTCCAGAATGCAAGATAGTCATCTCATTATTTGGACAGTGGGTAGGTCAGAAGCCCGCCTCGGTGCAGCCCTTGGTGCCGAGGAAGGTCACTGATGCGGTGTCCCAGTCGTACTCGAAGCCGGCCTGGTGCCCGTGGTATTGGCCGCAGGCGGCTACGCCCTTTGCGTCGGCCTTCAGGGTTCCGCTGACCTTGTGGCCGAGGACCTTGATGTCGACGTTCCCCGCGAGGGTGAAGGAATCACTGGTGAACGACCCGGTGAGCTTGCCGGCCGCGCTAGCCCCGGTGACGGAGGCGTTGGCGGTGAGGTCGAAGGTCGTGGCGGAGCCATCGCCCGGAACGGTGACCTTGGCCGTGCCGTGGAGCACGTTCAGGGCGTTCAGGCTGCCATCGAGGTCGTAGGATCCCGACGTATCGTCGCCGGGCAGCTGCCTGGTGAGGGTGCCGTTGAGGTCGATCAGGGAGAGGCCCCTGATCTTGGGGCCGAAGCGCAGGCCGACGGTGCCGGCGATCTTGGTCGGGGGCGGGTTGACGGTGACCTTGCCGCCAAGCTCGGTCAGGATGATCCCGTCGAGCAGCGGCACGTTCCCGGTCACGTCAATGGACCCGGACGCGAAGGACCCGTCGGCTGCGGCCAGGGAGCCGCTCACCCCGTCGACGACGGTGGCCGAGGGGAGCTCGACGCTCCAGGCGCCGCACCAGATCGAGTCGCCCTGCACGTCGGCGCACTGGCTGTTGGGTGCCTGGGCGGCGTAGGAGACCGACGCGGTCTCGACGGTGAACTTGCCGAGGAAGCTCAGCTTGGTCGCGGTCAGGCTGGCGGCCGAGATGACGCCGTCGGCCACGGTCATCGATCCGGACACGCCGCCGCCGGCAGCCCCGGTGGCCTTAATGCTCCATGTGCCGCCTCCATAGCTGAGCGTGAAGTCCTGGACTTTCAGGACGCCGAACAGCGACATGTTGGTCGCGCTGATGGTCGCCGAGGCCAGCCCGGTGTCGTCGAAGGCGAGGCTGACGCTGGCGGTGGCCGCGGACGCGCCCGAGCCGAGGGTCGCCGTTCCCTGCCAGCCGTCGCCGCCGTAGGTGATGGTCAGGGCCGACAGGTCGGCCAGGCCGGCGAGGCTGAGGCCCTTCACCGAGAGGGCGGCCGCAGTCAGCGTGTCGTTCTCGTAAGTGAGGGATCCCGTCAGGTTGCCCTTCCTCGCGCCGCCGGCGGACGCGGTCGCGGCGACCTTCCAGGTCTCGCCGCCGGACCCGGACGTCCAGGTGAGCGTGAGGTTCGTCAGCGTGAAGAGCTGGAGGAAGCTCGCCTTGTCCACGGTGACCACGGCCTTGGTCAGGCCCTTATTCACGGTCGAGGTCGCCGTGAGCTTGCCGGTCCCGCCGCCGAATACCGACGGGAGCGTCGCGGTTGCCGTGGCGGTCAGCGATCCGGTTGGCGAGCCGCCTGACAGCACAGGGGTGAGGTCGAGTTTCCCGGACAGGCCCAGCCCGGCCAGCTTGGCCGGCGCGCTCAGGGTGATCGGCGCGGTGAGACTGTCGTTCACCGGGCCGCTGAAGACCGGGATCTGCGTGCCGTCCAGGTCCAGGGACAGCGTGCTGTCCCCGGCGGAGGTGAGCTCGTCGCCGGCCGCGCCCCCGTCGTCGTAGGTGACCGCATCGGACGGGGACGCGGACACCCCTATGCCGTCAAGATTCGACGCCGAGACGGTGACGTCCTGCGTCTCGTCGTCTTCGGGGGTGACGCATCCGCCGAACTCGTAGCTGCCGTCAGGCTGCGTGGACTGCTCGCAGGTGAGCGTGAAAGTGAGAGTACCCGTCCCGTAAGAGCAGTAGCCGGAGTCAACGAGGCCGTCCACGCTGATCGTGTAGGTCCCTGGGGTGGTGTACGTGTGATCGCCGACGTCCCACACCGTTCCGTCCGGGCCGCCGGTGAAGTCGACGCTGGTCGGCGGGGTGCCATCTCCCCAGTCGGTGATTGCCGTGAAGGTACAGCTGGAGGTATCTCCATTGCTGTAAGTATCGATAGAGACGTCGTTGTTCAGGCTTGTGCACGTTGCCCAGTACAAGAACTCGCACTTGGCGTCGGAGGGCGGGATCGAGGCCCGCGGGGCCGAGGCCGGTCCCGAGGCCCGCGGGACCGAGGCCTGCCCCGAGGGCTGCGGCGCGGAGGGTTGCGGGACCGAGGCCTGTCCCAAGGGTCGCGGTGCGGAGGGCCGGGCGTGGGCGCCTGGCGTTCCGCCTACCTGCGTGGTCGGGAGAGTGCCGGCGTGCACGCTGGCGCCCTCTGCTGCGCCTGGTACCAGCACGAGGATTATCGTCGCGGATATTGCCGCCAGCCACAGCCTGCGCGCGCGAGTCGCCAGCCTCATGAATTCCCCCGATTCAATAATTCCCCGGTCGCGGGGTCAGCATATCGGGAGAACGTGCGAGCGCAGCCGGAACTGTTAAAGCCATGAATTCGGGAATCAGGCTTCTACCGACACCGAGAAATTTATCCTGCGATTCCGGGCGCAGTGCCGGAATTAGATCGTGGTTCCGGGCGTTCTGCCAGCCTTCATGCGCAAGCTGGCGATTAGCGGCATTCATCCCGTCTGTTTAGGGAGGGGACTCAGGATCGCGTCGGGTGCGGTAATCGGAAAAGCTGTGTTGAAACCCGGACAGCCACTTTCCCTGGCGGTAATTTGACTACCTGTAAACGTTCCCGGAAAGCGGGGCGATGACAAAGGGGCGGACATGATGCTATCCATGCAGGGTCTGGCTAGAATGCGCCGGAAACGCGTGCTTGCCGTTCCTGTTGTCGTCGCCGCGGCCGCGCTCGGCGTGCTGGCGGCGGTGCCCGCGCCGGGTTTTGCGGCTTCCGCATTCCCAGGCGGGAGCAGGTCGGCCGTGCTGACGGCCAGCGCCGCCCCAAAGGTCCCGGCGGGTGCCGTCCGGTCCGGGGCGCTCGCGTCCGGGACGCGACTGACCGTTGAGGTGACGCTCAACGTCCGCGATCAGTCCGGGCTGAGCGCGCTGCTGGCTGGCCTGGCCGACCGGAGTTCGCCGTACTTCCACCGCTTCCTGAGCCCGGCGCAGTTCGACGCGGACTTCAGCCCGACGGCCGCGCAGGTCGACGCCGTCGATGCCGCGCTGCGGGCAGCCGGGCTGACTCCCGGCCGGGCTAGCGCCGACCGCCTGTCCGTCCCAGTCACGGCCAGCGCCGGGGCGCTCGAGCATGCCTTCGGGATCACGCTGGCCGCCTACCGGCTGCGCGGCGGCCGGGCTGCCTACGCCAACACCACCGCCCCCAAGGTCCCCGCGGCCATCGCCCCGGACCTCCAGGGCATCCTCGGCCTGGACGACCTGTACCCGGCCGAGGCCGGGCCGCCTCCCGGCCGCTCGGCGGCCGAGCCCCTGGCCGGCGGGCGGGCGGGCCGCCCGCTGGGCCAGGCCGACGCCGACGCGGCCGGCCCCCAGCCGTGCCCCTTGGCGACGGCGTCGTCCCTGGCCGGCAACGGCTACACGATGGACGAGTTGGCCGACGCCTACGGCCTCGGCGGCCTCTACGGCCTCGGCGACTTCGGTCAGGGCGCGCGCATCGCGCTGCTCGAGCTCGAGCCGTCTACGCCGTCCGACATCGGCGCCTTCGAGAGCTGCTACGGCATCTCCACGCCGGTCAGCTACATCGACGTCGACGGCGGCCCGTCCGGGCAGTCCTCCGGAGAGGCCGTGCTGGACACCGAGATCGCCGCCGCCCTCGCCCCCCGGGCGGCGATCGACGTCTACCAGGCCCCCAACAGCTCCGGCGGCCCCGGCACCGGGATGTACGACATCTTCCAGCAGTTCGTGACGTCGGACACCGACCAGGTGATGTCGGTCTCGTGGGGGAGGTGCGAGAACGAGAGCGCCCTGGCTACGCTTCAGGCGCAGGAGACGCTCTTCGAGAAGGCGAACGCGCAGGGCCAGACCATCGTCGCCTCGGCCGGCGACGACGGGTCGACCGGCTGCTACAGCGACAATGGCGCCGGGACCGTGACCGACCCCAACGCGGCCCTGAGCGTCAATGCGCCGGCCGGCGCCCCCTACGTCACCGCCGTGGGCGGGACCACGATCGGCGCGGCCGGCGAGACCGCGTGGAACGACTCGGCCCTCGACGCCGGCGCCGGCGGCGGCGGCACCTCCGGCACCGTCCCCGACGGGAAGGGCGGGTACACCGGCTGGTGCATGCCCTCCTACCAGGACCAGACGGCGATCCCCGGCCTCATCAGCGCCGATTCTCAGGCCAGCCGGGCCTGTGCCACCGGTTACATGCGGCAGGTCCCCGACGTCTCCGCCGACGCCGACCCCGGCTCGGGATGGGGGGTCTACATCGGCGCCTACGGCGGGTGGATCTCCGCCGGCGGTACCAGCGCGTCGGC
>DATCGA010000713.1:0-21046 GCA_036509215.1 Trebonia sp. | reverse complement strand
CCGCCTCCACCAGCGCGCCGCGCGCGGCGAGCCCCCAGCGGGGGTCGGCCCGCGCGTCGGGCGGCCCGGCCGCCGATCCGGCCCGCTCGGCGCCGGCCCAGCGCCGTTCGGCGCTGCCGCCCTTCTCGACCACCAGCGCCGCGTCGCCCGCGATCAGCCGGTGCCCGCGCGAACGGCACCAGGGGCCGAGGTGGACGCCGAGCGCCGGATGGCGCCCGGTCACCGCCAGCCGCCGACCCGGCGCGAGGCCGTCAAGCGCCCGGTCAACCAGCAGGTGACCGCCCTCGTCGAGCCCCAGGTCAGCGAGGTCCACCGAGGCGGCGGCGTCCATACTCGACATAGCGGTGAAATCCCAGCGCAGCCCCTACGGTCGGTAGCCGTCGGCGATAATCGCGCCGTCGTGGTCGTAGAACCCGGCCTCGTCGACGGCTCGTTCCAGCTGCTGGTAGCCGGACAGGCGGGGCGGGCGCCATTCCTTGAGGCCCTCGAGGTCGAGCAGCGGCCGGAGCGAGGCGTCGGCGTAGTCCATGCCGAGCAGCAGCTCGCCGAATCGCGTGACGGCGGCCGCGGTGGCGGCCGAGTCCGCCGACGGGCCGGCCGTCATCGTGCAGTGGTCGTAGGGCGGCGTCTGCGCCAGCACCCGCACCGCGCCGACCGGCAGCGCCCCCTCCCGGCCGAACAGCAGCAGGTTGGAGTCGATCATGCAGGCCGCGTCGACCTGCTCGGCCGGGTCGACCGCGAACAGCGCGCGGGCCGCCTCCCGCTCCCCGCCGATATGGTCGCCGTGCAGCCCAACGCCAATGTCGAACCGCCTGACCTGCACGTCACGTCCGGGGGAGAGCCCGGCCGAGCGCAGCAGCGACAGCGGCAGCAGGGTCGCCTGCGGGGAGTCCACTGCCCCGGTCGCCACCACCCGGCCGGCCAGATCGGCCAGCGAAGCCGCCGGCGAGTCGGCCCGCACCACCACCACCGACCGCAGGTCGCAGTCGGTGTCGCGCATGGTGACAGGGGTCAGCGGCAGCCCGCGGGCGGCCGCCAGGCGGTGAGCGCGGACCCACGCCAGCGGCGAGTTCCAGGCCACGTCGATCCGGCCGTCGACCAGGTCCGACACCTGCCGCTCGTAGTTCGAGTACAGCACGTAGTCGAAGTCGAGGCCGGCCGAGTCGCGCAGCCACGAACGGAACCCGTCCCAGATCGTGACCACCTTCGGGTCGTAGGCGACCGCGCCGAGCAGCACGCCGCCCATCAGACGTCCCCGAGCAGCGGCAGGCCGAGCAGCGCCCGCCCGATGAAGTCCTGCAGCGCATCGGTCGTCGGCGCCATCACCCGCGCCGCCCGCGAGTCGCGGAACAGCCGTTCGACCACGGACTCCTTACGGAACGCGGCCCCGCCCCCGGCCCGCAGCGCGAGGTCGGCCGCCTCTGCGGCCGCCTCGCCCGCGGCCGCCTTCACCTCGAGCACGAGCAGGGTGGCGTCCGGCCGCCCGGCCTCCACCGCAGAAAGCGCATCGTCGATGTGCGCCCAGGTGCGGTCCGCCTCGATCTGCAGCCGGGCGAGCTGGGCCCGCGGCCCCGCCTGCTGGGCGAGCGACCGGCCGAGGTGCGCGAGCTGGGTGCGCTGCAGGTGCCCCGCGGTCTCGGTCGCCAGCCGCCGGATCAGCCCCGCGCTCATCGCCGCCGAGCAGACCAGGAAGTACGGCAGGATGGCGGCCAGCGCCAGATCGAGCCCGCCGCCGTCCGCGCCCAGCATCGCCGACAGCGGCAGCTCCAGCCCGTCGGCCGTCAGCGGGGTCGACGAGTTCCCGCGCAGCCCGAGCCCGTCGAACGCGCCCGCCGCCGACAGCCCGGCCGCTCCGGCCGGCACCAGCCACAGCGTCATCGGCCCCGAGGCCGCGCCGTCGCCGTCGCCCCCGTCTCCGGCCGAAGACAGCGGCAGGCTCGACCAGACGTAGCTGTCGGCCTGCCCGGCCGAGGTGACCCAGCTCTTGGACGCATCCAGCCGCACGGTCGCCCCGTCCGGCGCCAGCACCGCGGTCGACATCGGGGCCCAGAAGTGGGACCGCGACCCGGCCTCGGAGAACGCCAGCGTGGACAGGTGCGCCCCGGCCGCGATCGCAACCAGGGTATCCTTGTCCCCGGCCGTGACCAGCCCGGCGACCGCCGAGTAATGCATCGCGACCACCATCGCGGTGGACCCGCAGACCGAGCCGAGCTCGCGGACCGCCACGGCCGCCTCGCGCAGCCCGGCGCCGCCGCCGCCGTGCTCGGCGGGCACGGTCAGGGCGAGGATCCCGGCCGCGCCGAGCGCGTCGAGCTGGGCCCGGGGGAATGCGCCGTCGGCGTCCACCGACGCCGCGCCCGGCGCCACGACCTCGTCGATGACCTGCTTGAGGGCGTCGAGATACGAATCCTGAGATGACATTGCCGCCTGCCTCTCACCGTTCCGCTAGACATCAGGAAACGACCGGCCGACCGACCGGTCCTCCCTCATCGTCCTACCCAGCTCAGCGGCCAGGCTACGGATTCAGCGCACAAGAACGCGCCGCGGCCGTTGTGCGCTCAGCCGGCCACGTCCGCCCGGATGTGCTCGAAGATCAGCGACGTCTCCGTGTACGACACGTCCGCGTTCGACGACAGCCGCTCCACGAAGTCCCGCAGCGACGACGTCGACGCGGCCGCGACATGCAGCAGAAAGTCGTCCTTGCCGGCCAGGAAGAACACGTTGAGCACCTCCGGCAGCCCCGCCACCCCGGCCACGAAGCTGCGGATGTGGCCCCGGGCGTGCCCCTGCAGCCGGACCGCGATCATCGCCTGCAGCGGCCGTCCGAGCGCGGCCGGGTCCACGTCCGCGTGGTAGCCGCGGATGACGCCGCGCTCGCGCAGCGACCTGACTCGTCCGAGGCAGGTCGAGGGCGCGATGCCGACCCGCTCGGCGAGCGCGTTGTTCGGCGTCCTGGCGTCCCGTGCCAGCTCACGGACGATGTGACGGTCAACCTCATCGAGGTCGCCGCCATCGGCCCGAACAGGATTCGGCGGGCCAGCGGCGACACTCATTAGTGATGAATTTTCAGCTCCCATACAGCTACTATACAGAATCTTGTTCTCAAATCTAGGCTAAATCTCGATTATCATGCAAACTAGAACGAGTGGGACGGAATGTAGTTCGACAGCGTCGTCATCCGCCATGCTCCGCCGCCAGCATCGAAAGGTAGATATGCCATGAAAGTCGGCATCCCCCGCGAGGTCAAGAACCACGAGTACCGGGTCGCGATAACCCCGGCGGGCGTGCGCGAGCTCACCGGCCATGGCCACGAGGTCTACCTGGAGAAGGACGCGGGCGCGGGCTCCCAGCTCACCGACGACGCCTACGTGGCGGCCGGCGCCACCATTATCCCGGACGCCGACGAGGTGTGGGGGACCGCCGACCTGGTGCTCAAGGTCAAGGAGCCCGTCGCCGAGGAGTACCACCGGATGCGCCCGGGCCTCACCCTCTTCACGTACCTGCACCTAGCGGCGGACAAGCCCTGCACCGACGCGCTGCTGGCGAACAAGGTCACCGGCATCGCCTACGAGACCGTCCAGCTCGGCGACGGCTCGCTGCCGCTGCTGGCCCCGATGTCGGAGGTGGCCGGCCGGCTCGGCCCGCAGGTCGGCGCCTACCACCTGATGCGCTCGGGCGGCGGCCGCGGCACTCTCCTCGGCGGCGTCCCCGGCACCTACGCGTCCAACGTCGTCGTCATCGGCGGCGGCGTCTCCGGCCTGCACGCCGCGCAGATCGCGGCCGGGATGGGCGCGCGGGTCACCGTCCTCGACCGCAACATCGCCCGGCTCCGCCACATCGACGAGATCTACCAGGGCCGGATCCAGACGGTGGCCTCCAACGCGTACGAGATCGAGCGCGCCGTCCTCGACGCCGACCTCGTCATCGGCGCGGTGCTGGTCACCGGGGCCAAGGCGCCCAAGCTCGTCTCCAACGAGCTCGTCTCGCGGATGAAGCCGGGCTCGGTCCTGGTCGACATCGCGATCGACCAGGGCGGCTGCTTCGAGGACTCGCACCCGACCACGCACGCGGACCCGATCTTCATGGTCCACAACAGCGTGTTCTACTGCGTCGCGAACATGCCGGGCGCGGTTCCCAACACCTCCACCTTCGCGCTGACCAACGCGACCCTCCCGTACGTGGTCGAGCTGGCCGACAACGGCTGGCGCGCCGCCCTGGCGGCCGACAGCGCCCTGGCCGGCGGCCTCAACACGCTCGAGGGCGCGCTCACCAACGCCCCCGTCGCCCAGGCCCACGGCTACGAGTCGGTCTCGGTCGCGTCTGTCCTCGCGTAAAGATCAACAACTGAATTTTCCCGAACGGACGCGTGCTCCGCGTCGCCGGCCCATTCACCTGGCCAAGGCCGGCCGGCGCGGCAGCACGCGTCGCCTCGTCCGTCACCCGCAATCCGGCTCTGACGGGCCGCCTCCTCCCGGGGGCGAAGACCGCGGACCGGCAGGCTCTCCCCACCCCCTAGAGCCTTCCGGTCCGCGCTGCCTTCCGGTCCGCGCTGCGTTCCCGCCTGGTCAGGCCAGCCGGACGGGCAGCGTCTCGAGGCCGTGGATGAGCGAGCTCGGACGCCAGCGCAGCTGCGCCGCCTCGACCGCCAGCGACAGGCCGGGGAACCGCGCCAGCAGCGCCCCGAACGCGACCTCGCCCTCGAGCCGGGCCAGCGGCGCCCCCAGGCAGTAGTGGATCCCGTGCCCGAACGCCACGTGGCCGCCCGGATCGCGGCCGACGTCGAGCCGGTCCGGGTCGGCGAACCGGGCCGGGTCGCGGTTAGCGGACGACGTCACGCACAGCACCCACTCGCGGGCCGGGATGGTGACGCCGCCGATCTCCACCGGCTCGAGCGTGAACCGCTCGGTCGCGTGGTTGAGCGGGTTCGCGTACCGGAGCAGCTCCTCGACCGCGCCCGGCAGCAGCGACGGGTCGCGGCGCAGCCGGCCGAACTCGGCCGGGTGGGTCAGCAGCGCCAGGGTGCCGCTGGCGATGAGGTTCGCGGTCGTCTCGTGACCCGCCACCAGCAGCAGGAACAGCATCGCGACGAGCTCCCGCTCCTCAAACGAGCCTGCCCCGTCGCCGGCGTCCCGCACCGCGATCAGCGCCGACACCAGGTCGTCGGCCGGCGACTTCCGCTTCGCCGCGAGCAGCTCCGTGAAGTAGTAGTACATCGAGGTCGCGGCGGTGCGGAACTGCCCCGGTTCGGCGACCGAGGAGAGCATCGCGTGCGACCAGTCCTTGAAGCTCTCCCGGTCGCCCGCGGGCACGCCGAGCAACTCGCAGATCACGATGACCGGCAGCGGGAACGCGAACGCCTCGATGAGGTCGACCTCGGCCTCGCCCGCCGCCGCCCGGGCGGCCATGTCGTCGAGCAGCGCGGACGTGATCGCCTCGACCCGGGGCCGCAGCTCGGCGACCCGCCGCATGGTGAACCCCTTCGAGACCAGGCGCCGCAGCCGGGTGTGGTCCGGCGGGTCGGAGTTCAGCAGGTGCCGCGACAGGTAGCCGGTGACCGGGTCGGGCGACCAGTCGGGCCCGGTCAGCTTGCCCGCCCAGTCCTTGTGCAGGCGGGGATCGGCCAGCGCCGCCCGCACGTCGGCGTACCGGGTGATCAGCCAGTGCCGCTCGCCGCTGGGGAACACCACCGGCGTGACCGGCGACTCGTCGCGCATCGGGCCGAAAACGCCCAGCGGGTCCTGGAAATACCCGTCGTCGAGCTCTTCGGGCTCGGGGTGCGCGGTCGTCTCGGTCATGCCGCCAACTTTAAGATATGACGCGAATCGCCGCCAACTTGCCGCCGCCCGCCGATACGCCGGTCGGCAACAACAACGGAAGCTCCAGCCGACGACTAGGCTTAGCGTCGTGGCCGACCCTCACCGCTACCGCCCCGCGCCCGGGGAGATCCCCGAGGAACCGGGCGTATACCGGTTCCGAGACGAGCGTCGCCGGGTCGTCTACGTGGGCAAGGCGAAGTCGCTGCGGCAGCGGCTCAACCAGTACTTCGCCGACTTCACCGCGCTCCACCCGCGCACCCAGATGATGCTCACCACGGCCGCGTCGGTCGAGTGGACGGTGGTGAACACCGAGGTCGAGGCGCTCCAGCTGGAGTACTCCTGGATCAAGGAGTTCGACCCGCGGTTCAACGTCAAGTACCGCGACGACAAGTCCTACCCCTACCTCGCGGTCACCATGGGCGAGGACTACCCCCGGGTGATGGTGCTGCGCGGCGCGAAGAAGAAGGGCACCAGGTACTTCGGGCCCTACTCGCACGCGTGGGCGATCAGGGAGACGGTCGACACGCTGCTGCGCGTCTTCCCGGTCCGGACCTGCTCGGCCGGGGTGTTCAAGCGGGCCGGCCAGATCGGGCGCCCGTGCCTGCTCGGGTACATCGGGAAGTGCTCCGCGCCGTGCGTCGGCCGGATCACCGAAGACGAGCACCGGGCCCTCGCGGAGGACTTCTGCGACTTCATGGCCGGGCAGACGGCGCGGTTCACGCGCAAGCTCACGGCCGATATGAAGGCCGCCTCCGACGCCGAGGAGTACGAGAAGGCGGCCCGGCTCCGGGACGACGTCAAGGCGCTCGAGCGCGCGCTCGAGAAGCAGGCGGTGGTGCTCGGCGACGGCACCGACTGCGACGTCATCGCGCTGGCGGAAGACCCCCTGGAGGCCGCCGTCCAGATCTTCTACGTCCGCGGCGGCCGGATCAGGGGCCAGCGCGGCTGGGTCCTTGAGAAGGTCGAGGACGTCACCACGGCGGGCCTCGTCGAGCACTTCCTTGGCCAGTTCTACGGCGACCTGGGGTCGCCCGAGAGCAACGGCATACCGCGCGAGGTGCTGGTCCCCGAGCTGCCGCCCGACGCCGAGGCGATGACCGAGTGGCTGACCGGCAGGCGCGGCGGCCAGGTGGCGCTGCGGGTCCCGCAGCGCGGCGACAAGAAGACGCTGGCCGAGACCGTCGCCAGAAACGCGTCCCAGGCTCTCACGCTGCACAAGCTCAGGCGGGCGAGCGACCTGACCACTCGGTCGAAGGCCCTCGCGGAGATCCAGGAGGCGCTCGGACTCGACGACGCGCCGCTGCGGATCGAGTGCTACGACGTCTCCAACCTGCAGGGCACCCACATCGTCGCCTCGATGGTCGTCTTCGAGGACGGCCTGGCCCGCAAGAGCGAGTACCGCCGGTTCTCGATCAAGGGCTACGACGGCACCGACGACATCTCCGCCATCCGCGAGGTGATCACCCGCCGCTTCCGCCGCTACCTGGCCGAGCGCGAGGAGACCGGCGAGCTCGACCTGCTCGGCGACCCGGAGGCGGAGGAAGACCAAGATCCGGATCCAGATCAAATTCCGGCTTCCGAACGGACCGTGGTGACCCCCAAGCCGAAGTTCGCTTACCCGCCCAACCTGGTGGTCGTCGACGGCGGCGCGGGCCAGGTCGCGGCCGCCGCGGCGGCCCTGGCGGAACTGGGCATCGACGACGTGGCGGTCTGCGGCCTGGCCAAGCGGATGGAAGAGGTCTGGCGGCCGGACGAGGAGTACCCGGTCATCCTCTCCCGCACGTCGGAGGGGATCTACCTACTGCAGCGAGTCCGCGATGAGGCACATCGGTTCGCCATCACCTACCATCGCGCGAAGCGGGGCAAGGCGATGACGGTGTCCGCGCTGGACTCGGTGCCCGGCCTCGGGCCGGCCAGGCGGGCGGCGCTGCTGAAGAAGTTCGGCTCGGTGAAGGCGCTCACGGCGGCGTCGCCCGAGGAGATCGCGTCGGTACCGGGAATCGGGCCCCGGCTGGCGGAGACAGTTGCGGGGGCGCTGCGGCGTGCCGACGCGTAAACGGGGGACAGGCATGACTGACACAGGCGAGCATTCCGGCGCACCGGACATTGTGATCATCACCGGCATGTCGGGGGCCGGGCGGTCCACGGCGGCCAAGTCGCTGGAGGACCTCGGCTGGTTCGTGGTCGACAACCTGCCGCCGGCGCTGCTGCCGACCATGCTGGACCTGGCCGACCGGGCGTCGCTGGCCGGAATCGCGGCGATCGTGGACGTGCGGTCGCGGGCGTTCTCGACCGACCTGAAGACCGCGATCTCGTCGCTCGGCGCGCGCGGTGTGACCCCGCAGGTGATGTTCCTCGAAGCGTCGGACACGGCCCTGGTCCGGCGGTTCGAGAACGTCCGCCGGCCGCATCCGATGCAGGGCGCGGGCACGATCCTGGACGGGATCGCGGCCGAGCGCGAGCTGCTGCGGGCGGTGCGGGGCGACTCTGACATCGTGCTCGACACCTCCGCCCTGAACGTGCACGAGCTGCGGGACCGGATGCACGGGTACTTCGGCGGCGACTCGATGACCGGGCTGCGGCTGAACATCATCACGTTCGGCTTCAAGTACGGGCTCCCGGTCGACGCCGACCTGGTCGCCGACTGCCGGTTCCTGCCCAACCCGCACTGGGTGCCTGAGCTGCGCCCGATGAGCGGCCTCGACGCGCCGGTGCGGGAGTACGTGCTCGGGCAGCCGGCCGCGTCGGCGTTCCTCGACGCCTACCTGGCGCTGCTCGACGCGACGCTGCCCGGGTTCGAGCGCGAGGGCAAGCGCTTCGTCACGATCGCGGTCGGCTGCACCGGCGGCAAGCACCGCTCGGTCGCCGTCGCCGAGGAGCTCGCCGCCAGGATCGCCGGGCTTCCCAGGCTCGCCGGGCACGACGTGTCGGTGTCCCACCGCGACCTAGGGCGGGAGTAGGCCGTTGCCGCTTAAGGTCGTCGCGCTCGGCGGCGGGCACGGGCTCGCGGCGTCGCTGTCGGCCCTGCGCCGGGTGACGCCCGACGTCACCGCGATCGTCACGGTGGCCGACGACGGCGGTTCCTCGGGGCGGCTGCGCCAGGAATTCGGCGTGCTGCCGCCGGGCGACCTGCGGATGGCGCTGGCAGCGCTCTGCGGTGACGACGACTGGGGGACGACGTGGGCCCGGGTCGTCCAGCACCGGTTCGGCGGGACCGGCGAGCTGGCCGGCCACGCGGTCGGCAACCTGCTGATCGCCGGGCTCTGGGACCTGCTCGGCGACCCGGTCGTCGCCCTCGACTGGGTGGCGAAGCTGTTGCGGGTCACCGGGCGGGTGCTGCCGATGGCGGCGGTGCCGCTGGACATCGTCGCCTCCGTCGACGGCGTCGACCCGGCCGCGCCGCACGCGATCTCCTCCGTCCGCGGGCAGTCCGCGGTCGCGGTGACGCCGGGCCGGGTCCGGTCGATCTCGCTGGTGCCCGCGGACCCGCCGGCCGTGCCGGACGCGGTCGCGGCGGTGCTCAACGCGGACTGGGTGGTGTTCGGCCCGGGGTCGTGGTTTACCTCCGTACTGCCCCACCTGCTGGTACCGTCGCTGGCTGGGGCGCTGGAAATGACGCAGGCGCGTAAGCTCGTGGCGCTTAACCTGGTGCCGCAGCCGGGGGAGACCGAGGGATTTTCCCCGCACCGTCATCTGGAAGTGCTCGCCGACCACGCGCCGTCATTGTCGTTCGATGTAGTGCTGGCCGACTCGGGCGCGGTCGCGGGGGCCGAGCAGGAGCTGGCGAAGGCGGCCGAGGAGCTCCGCGCCACGCTGCTGCTGGCCGACGTGGCGGCCGACGACGGCGCGCGTCACGACCCGGTGCTGCTGGCGGCGGCGTACCGGTCGGCCTTCAGCGTCAGCGGCACGGATAACACGGATAACACGGATAGCACGGGGCTTTCGGGGGAGCGGTTCTAGACATGGGGGTGGTGTCGCGATGGCGATGACGGGTGTGGTGAAGGACGAGCTCAGCCGGGTGCCGGCGGTGAAGCCGTGCTGCCGGAAGACGGAGGTGTCGACGCTGCTGCGGTTCGCCGGCGGCCTGACGCTGACCTCCGGGCACATCGTGATCGAGGCGGAGCTTGACACCGCCGCGGTCGCCCGGCGGCTGCGCGCGTCGATCGCGGAGGTGTTCGGCCACGCGTCCGAGCTGCTGGTGCTGGCCCCGGGGGGGCTGCGCCGCGGCAACCGGTACATCGTCCGGGTGACCCGCGGCGGCGACAGCCTGGCCCGGCAGGCCGGCCTGATCGACTCCTTCGGGCGGCCGGTCCGCGGGCTGCCGCGGCAGGTCGTGTCGGGCGGCATCTGCGACTGCGAGGCCGCCTGGCGCGGGGCGTTCCTGGTGCACGGCTCGCTGACCGAGCCGGGGCGGTCGATGGCGCTCGAGATCACCTGCCCGGGCTCCGAGGCCGCGCTGGCGCTGGTCGGGGCGGCCCGGCGGCTGAAGATCAGCGCCAAGGCGCGCGAGGTCCGCGGCGTCGACCGGGTGGTGATCCGCGACGGCGAGGCGATCGCGGCGATGCTCACCAGGCTCGGCGCGCACGACTCGGTGATGGCCTGGGAGGAGCGCCGGATGCGCCGCGAGGTCCGGGCGACCGCCAACCGCCTCGCCAACTTCGACGACGCCAACCTGCGCCGGTCCGCGCGGGCGGCCGTGGCGGCGGGCGCCCGGGTCGAGCGGGCGCTGGAGATCCTCGGCACCGACGCCCCCGACCACCTGGTGATGGCCGGCCGCCTCCGGGTCGCCAACCGGCAGGCCTCGCTCGAGGAACTCGGCGCGCTGGCCGACCCGCCGCTCACCAAGGACGCGATCGCCGGCCGGATCAGGCGGCTGCTGGCCATGGCCGACCGCCGCGCGGCCGACCTCGGCCTCCCGTCAACCGAGGCCTGCCTCACCGCCGACCTGCTCTCCTAAGGCAGCCCGCCAGGCAAGTGCGCGTTGAATCGCCGGTGAAAGCCTGATTCCGCTGTCCGATAAGTCACCAAAGGGCTATTTGGTGGTTTAAAGCGTTGTATGTCGGCTCGGCAATCTTTTTGATCTCTATAAGATTCAGGAGATAACAGCAAGAAGCGCGGAGCGCCGACGAGTCTGCAAACGAATGCATTGCGATAACAGCAAGAAGAGGGCAATTGATGGGATAAGTGCGCGATTTTTTCGGGCAATGCAATTGCACGGCGGGGCATTGTGGTCGTAGGGTGGCACCGAGGCAGCAGGGGAACGCCCGTGAGGCGGGCGGCTGCATGGATCACCAGTGGATGGGGGAACGGGGATGCGGACGACGGGCTGGTGCTAGGGGTGGTGTCAATACGCGGCTAAGCGTCGCGTACTGCACCAGAAGGCTAATGGGATCCGCTAGACATAGTCTGGCGGGTCCTTTTCCTTTCCTCGCTGGTTGCCCTGGTCAGGCTCCGGCCGAGGGCCGCGCCGACCAGGGCCAGCGCGCTGACCGTGGTCAGGGCCGGGCCGAGGCCAATCGCGGCGGTCAGGAAGCCGATCACGGGCGGCCCGAGCAGGAAGCCGCCGTAGCCGAGCGTGGACGCGACCGCCACGCCGTGCGGGCCGGCCAGCAGCCCGACCCGGGACATCGCCGCCGGGAAGGCGTTCGCCACCCCCAGGCCGGCCAGCGCGAACCCGGCCACCACGACCGGAATCGACGGCGCCAGGGCCGCGCAGAGCATCCCCGCGCAGGTGGCGAGCCCGCCGGACACCAGCACCGCCCGCTGCCCGAACCGCGCCAGCAGCCAGGTCCCGGCCAGCCGGCCGCCGGCCTCGGCCAGCGCGAACGCGGCGTACCCGATCGCCGCCAGGCCCGCTCCGGCCCCGAGGCCGTGCAGCCGGAGCGCCCCCCAGTCGGTGACCGACCCCTCGCCGTAGGTCGCGCAGGCCGCCAGGATCCCGAGCAGCAGCACCACCCGCCACACCTGCGCCCGGTCGGCGGCCCCGGCCGCCGTCCCCGGCGCGGCCGCCCTCGCCCCTGCCGTTCCCGACCCGATCTCGTCATCGACGGCGGCCGGGTCGCCCTCGGCCGGCATCGCGATAGCCGGTAGCGGGGTGGTGAGCAGGACCCGGCCAGCCAAGGCGGTCATGGCCAGGCCAAGCACGGCCGCGATCGCGAAGTGCGGCAGCGGCGAGAGGTGCGGTGCGAGCAGGCCGCCGACGGCGGCCCCGGCCAACCCGCCCAGGGACCACGCAGCGTGGAACGACGGCATCACCGGACGGCGCAGCACCGCCACCACGTCGACGGCCGCGGTGTTGGCGGCCACGTTGACGGAGCCGTACCCGATGCCGAACACCACCAGCGCCAGCCCGAGCGCCACCGCCGACCGGGCGAACGCCGGCAGCAGCAGCGCCAGCGACAGCCAGGCCGAGCCGACCAGCAGCACCCGGACGGCGCCGAACCGGCGGCAGAGCATCCCCGACAGCGCCATCGTCGCGATCGCGCCGCCGGACACCCCGAGCAGCGCCACGCCGAGCTCGGCGGGGGACGCGCCGGTGGCCGCCTTCACCGCCGGGATGCGGACCGCCCAGGTGGCGAACACGAAGCCATCGAACGCGAAAAATGCGGTGACAGCCGCGCGGACGCGGCTCGTGGCGTGCTGCCCGGCGGATGCGTCTGCTATTTTGTTTAGTAGCTGCACAAAGTAAGGATAGGGGCAGAAGGAGGTGCGGACAACCCAGTGGAGCCGACGACGACCCTCTCCGGCAGCGCGCTGGCGCTGATTCACACCGGGGCGGCGCCCACCCGGTCCGCGCTCACCGCGAAGCTCGGCGTCACTCGCGCCACCACCGGCGCGATCGCCGGCGAGCTCCGCGACCTGCGGCTCATCCAGGTGGCGGCGACGCCGGGCGGCGGCCACCTCGGCCGCCCCTCGCACCGGCTGCTGCCCGACCCGGACGGCCCGGTGGCGCTCGCGGCCGAGATCCACACCGACGGCTTCGCGGTGGCCCTCATCGGCCTCGGCGCGGTGACGGTGGCCAGGGTCAGCCGCGACCTGCCCGTCCCGGCCGACCCCGAGCGGGCCCTCGCCCCGGTCGCCGAGGCGGCCGCGGCCCTGCTGCGCCAGTCGGGCCGCCCGTGCGTGGGCGCGACCATCGCCGTGGCCTTCGCGGTCACCGAGCCGGGCGGCGCGGCCGTCGGCGCGCTCTACTTCGGCTGGCCGGACGGGGCCAAGGTCAGCGACATCTTCGCCGCCCAGCTGGCCGACCACGGGGCGGCCGGCCCGAACGGCGCGCCGCTGGCCTGCCGGGCGGTCAACGACGTCAACGCGGTCGCGCTGGCCGAGCACCGGCACGGGGCCGGCCGCGGCGCCGCCCACCTGCTGGTGGTGGCGGCCACCCGCCGCGGCGTCGGCTCCGCGCTGGTGCTGCGGGGCGCGCTCTACACCGGCAGCACCGGCCTGGCGATGGAGGCGGGCCATGTCAGCATCGACCCCCGCGGCCGCCCGTGCCCGTGCGGCAGCCGCGGCTGCCTCAACGTGGAGACCGACGCCGGGCGATTCCTCGACGCGGCCGGACGCGTCCCCGAGCCGGGCGCGGCGCCGCTCGACGAGGCGATCGCGGTGCTGACCGAGGGCTACGCCACCGACCCCCGGGTCCGCGCCGCCGCCGGGACCCTCGTCGGCCGCCTCGGCCTCGGCCTCGCCAGCCTGGTCAACGTCGTCAACCCCGACCGGGTACTGCTCGGCGGCCTGCACAAGCACCTGCTGCTGGCCGCCCCGGACGAGCTCCGCGACGCCGTCGCCGCCCGCAGCCCCTGGGACCGCGGCGCCGCCGTCCCGATCGGCCCGTGCGCCCTCGACGACGCCGCCCTCATCGGCGCGGCCGAGCTCGCCTGGCAGCCGGTCCTCGACAACCCCGCCATCCTCCGCCGCCCCGGGTAACCGCGGGCCCCGGTTCCTTGCCTACGGAACGGACCGGAAGGCTCTGACGCCGATCGCCGCACCGAGGAGGATCGCCAGGAGAAAGACCCCGACGCCGCCGAAGATGAAGGCTCCCGCCAGGTGCCTGGGCGCGGCCGCGGCGAGGACGCCGCCAACCGCCAAGATGGCGCCGCCTGCGCCGGACCAGGGCGCAGCGGCCTTGTTAGCCGTCTCGAAGGCTGCATCGCTGCGCATCGTGGACGGCGTCCGCACCCCGACGGCTGAGCGGCGTGGCACGCGCCCCTGCCGCAGCCGGATGGCCAGCCACCCCACCATGAGGCCAGCGGACACCTCGGCGATTGCCGGGACGAGCATCGCGACCACCTCCACTGCACTCCCGGAAACCCGGTCACCATTTGCGGGAATAGTCCCATAATCGGAAATGACACCGTAGGCGAGGTGAAAAGCGCAGAGCTGCTGCTCCATCCGTACGACTGCGGATCATCGGCGCCTTCCTCGGCGACCGGAAACTGACCACTGCGGACCTCCGGGCGGAACTCCCTGATGTGCCTCCCACGAGCTTGTACCGGCATCTCGGCCACCTGATCGACGCAGGCGTGCTGGACGTCGTGTCCGAGCGCCGGGTGCGCGGCACCGTCGAGCGGACCTACGTCGCCCGCGCAGCGCCATCGGTCTCACCCGATGACCGCGAAGAGATCGAGCGCCAGACGCTCAGCTACCTGGCCACCATGCCCGCCTGGCGGGATCACCCGCGCGTCGCCCGAGGCGGGTAACCACGGTCCGTTCGAGATGATGCTTGTGACCTTAGCCAGCGGTGTGACGGTCGAGGCGGATGATCACGGACTTCGACGTCGGGGTGTTGCTGGTGTCGGCGGTCGAGTCGAGCGGGACCAGGACGTTGGCCTCGGGGAAGTAGGCGGCGGCGCAGCCGGCCGGCGTCGGGTACTCGACGATCCGGAAGGCAGGCGCCCGCCGCTCGCCGTCCGACCAGACGCTCACCAGGTCGACCACGTCGCCGTCGGCGAGGCCGAACTCGGCCAGGTCCTTGGCGGCGACGAACACCACCCGGCGGCCGCCGTGCACGCCCCGGTAGCGGTCGTTCAGCCCGTACACGGTGGTGTTGAACTGGTCATGCGAGCGGATCGTCTGCAGCAGCAGGTGGCCGGGCGGCACCGCCACGGCGGTCACCGGGTTGACGGTGAAGTGCGCCTTGCCGGATTCGGTGCCGAAGGTGAGGGAGTCGTGCGGAGGGCGCGGCATGGTGAACCCGCCGGTCTGGCTGGCCCGCGCGCCGTAGTCGTCGCAACCGGGCACGACGCGGGCGATGTGCTCGCGGATGACCGAGTAGTCGGCGCCCATCGCGGTCCAGCCGAGATCGTCGTCGAACAATTCGGCCGCCAGGCCGGTGATGATCGCGACCTCGCTCCGCAGCTCGGCCGACGCCGGGGCGAGCCGCCCCTGGGAGGCCTTCACCACGCTCATCGAGTCCTCGACGGTCACGTACTGCTCGGCGCCGTCGGCGCCGCCCCTGACGTCGCGCTCGGTCCGGCCGAGGCAGGGCAGGATCAGCGCCTCGCGGCCGGTGAGCACGTGCGAGCGGTTCAGCTTGGTCGAGACGTGCACGGTGAGCCCGCAGCGGGCGAGCCCGGCCGTGGTGACCTCGGTGTCGGGGGTGGCGGCGGCGAAGTTGCCGCCGAGGGCGAAGAACACGTCGACCTTGCCGTCGCGCATCGCCCTGATCGAGTCGACCACGTCCCAGCCGTGCACGCGCGGCGGCTCGAAGCCGAATTCGTCGCGCAGCTTGTCGAGGAACGGGTCCGGCATCTTCTCCCAGACGCCCATCGACCGGTCGCCCTGCACGTTGCTGTGCCCGCGGACCGGGCACGGCCCCGCGCCCGGCCGTCCGATGTTGCCCCGCAGCAGCAGGAAGTTCATCACCTCGCGGATCGTCTCGACCGCGTTCTTGTGCTGGGTCAGGCCCATCGCCCAGCAGACGATCACGCTGCCTGCGGCGGTCACGTCGTCGGTGAACGCCTCGATCTGCTCGCGCGTGAGCCCGCTCAGCTCCTCGACCGACGCCCAGTCGAGCGCGCGCCAGGCCGCCGCGGCCGCGTCGAACCCGGCCGTGTGGGCGGCGATGAACGCGTGGTCGAGCACCGCCCCCGGCTCGGCTTCCTCGCGCTCGAGCAGCGCCTTGTTCACGCCCGCGAACAGGGCCAGGTCGCCGTTGACCCGGACCGGCAGGAACCGATGGGTCAGCTTGGTGCCGTGCCCGAGGCCGCGGGCCTTCTGCGGGTTCTTGAAGCGCATCAGGCCGGCCTCGGGCAGCGGGTTGACCGCGACGATCTTCGCGCCCCGGCGCTTGGCCTCCTCGAGGGCGGACAGCATGCGGGGGTGGTTGGTGCCGGGGTTCTGCCCGACCACCACGATCAGCTCGGCGTGCTCGGAGAGGTCCTCCAGGGTGACCTGGCCCTTGCCGATCCCGATCGTCTGCGATAGCGCCGCCCCGCTCGACTCGTGGCACATGTTGGAGCAGTCGGGCAGGTTGTTGGTGCCGAGCCGGCGGGCGAGCAGCTGGTAGGCGAAGGCCGCCTCGTTGGAGGCCCGGCCGCTGGTGTAGAACACGGCCCGGTTCGGGTCCGGCAGTTCCCTGAGCCGGCTGGCGACCAGCCGGAACGCGTCGTCCCAGCCGATCGGGGTGTAGTGGGAGGCCCCTTCGGCCAGGTACATCGGCTCGGTCAGGCGGCCGTTGGACTCGAGCCAGTGGTCGGTCTGCTCGCGCAGGAACGAGACCGGGTGGGCGGCGAAGAACGCCGCGTCGATGCGCTTCCTGGTCGCCTCCCAGGCGACCGCCTTGGCCCCGTTCTCGCAGAACTCGGCGTGGCTGCGGTTCTTGACCGCCGGGTCGCCCCAGGCGCAGCTGGGGCAGTCGAACCCCTCGGCCTGGTTCACCCGCAGCAGGGTCCGCATCGACCGGGCCGGGCCCATCTCCGACAGCGCGTACCGCATCGAGGCCACCACCCCGGGCACTCCCACGGCGGCCGACTCGGGCTCGCCGATCCGCATCTCCTCGTCCTCGACGCGCGCCTCGCTCATTGTGTCAACAATAACGGAAAGCCGACATGTCCGAATCGTCGCGGGCGCCAACGAAGGCGGACGATAAGCGTGACCCAGCCCGCACCGCAGCTCGATCCCCGGTCACCCCGGTCACCCACCCGGCGGATAACAGCAAGAAGCGGCCGAGCCCGGCATTATTGTGCGACGTTTGTATCGCTTTCCCGGAGCGTTTGTCGCACAATAATTCGATCTTCAGCGCTCCGGACGGATAACAGCAAGAAGCGGGTTGCTGGGCGATGGCGATGGCGGCGCGATGGGTCACCACGGGGCGTCGAGGATGGGGAGGACCTCGATGGAAGTGCCGGCGGTGAAGGCGGTCCGGTCGGCCGGGATCGGCCACCAGGCGTCGGCGCGGGCGAGCTGGCTGATGGACCCGGCCCCGCGCCTGGTCGGGGTGGCGGCCGGCAGCCCGCCCTGGTCAGGAGGATCGGCTGCGGGGGCGAGCGTCGCCAGCACCCAGTCCTCGACGCCGGGCGGGGAAGACCAGTCCCGGTCGAGCGCCGCCAGCCGGGCGGGCCTCGCCGTCGGGCGCGCACCCAGCAGGGCGGCGAGCAGCGGCGCCGCGAAGAGCTCGAAGATCACGGTGGCGGCCAGCGGGTAGCCGGGCAGGCCGATGACCGGCGCGATCCCGGTCCGGCCGCTCGCCGCCGACCGGACGGTGTGGCCCGGGCGCTTGGCGTGGCCGAGCAGCGCCGGGTGGCCAGGCCGGACGGCCACCCCGGTGACGGCGACGCCGCCGACCTGGGCAAGCACGGCGGCCGCGTGGTCGCCGCGCCCCCGGCTCGACCCGGCGATGACCAGGATCAGGTCGGCGTCGAGGGCGCAGCGGCGGATCTCGGCCGCCAGCGCGTCCGGGTCGTCCGGCTGGATCTCGCTCACCGCCGGCATCGCGCTGAGCTGACGGCACCGCGCGGCCAGCATCAGCGAGTTGGTGTCGAGGATCTCGCCCGGCCGCGCGGTCGATCCGAGTGGCCGGATCTCGTCTCCGGTCGGGATGATCGCGACCAGCGGCTGCCGCGCGACCGGCAGCGAGGCATGGCCGCCGGCCGCCGCCGCGGCCAGATCGCCGGGCCGCAGTCGCCGGCCGGCCGGGACGAGGACCTCGCCCGCCGCGAAGTCCTCGCCGACCCGGCGGACGTTCTTGCCCCGGGGCACGGCGGGGGCGGCGGGGGTGACGGTGACGCTGCCGTCCTCCTGCGACAGCACCCACTCGCGCATCACGACGGTGTCGGCGTCGGCGGGCATCGGGTCGCCGGTGTCGATCCACTCGAACGTCCCGGCGGGCAGCCGCACCGCGCCGCCGTCCGCGCCGCCGTCCGCGCCGCTACCGGACGTGCCGTTACCGGACGAGCTGCCGGACGCACTGCTCCCGGACAAGCTGCCGGAGGCGCCGCCAGCGGTCAGCCGGGCGGCCCGGACCGCGATGCCGTCCATCGCCGAGCAGTCGGACCGGGGCGACGGCCATCGCGCGACGATCGGCTCGGCGCTCACCCGGCCGAGCGCGTCGGTCACCGGCACCTGCTCGGCCGGCTGGGAGGCCGGCCCGGCCTCCCAGCCGGCCCGGGTCAGCGAGTCGTGCCACTGCGCGTAGGCGACCGCCGGGCGCGGCTGGCCGCTACTGGCGGGGCTCATGGTCCGCCAGCCCGCGGCTGAAGTCGCGGCGGCTCACGTCGCGACCCGGTGGGCGCCGGTGTAGACGTTCATCGACGGGCCGCGCAGGAAGCCGATCAGGGTCAGCCCGGCCTCGTCGGCCAGCTCCGCCGCCAGCGATGACGGCGCTGACACGGCCGCGAGCAGCGGAATGCCGGCCAGCACGGCCTTCTGCACCAGCTCGAACGAGGCGCGACCGGACACCAGCAGCGCGCATCCGGTCAGCGGCAGCTTGGCGTTGAGCAGCGCCCAGCCGACGATCTTGTCGACCGCGTTGTGCCGGCCGACGTCCTCGCGCACCACCAGCAGCTCGCCCGACGCGGTGAACAGGCCGGCCGCGTGCAGGCCGCCGGTTGAGGAGAACACCCGCTGGGCCTCGCGCAGCCGGTCCGGCATCGAGGCGATCACGGCCGGCGAGAACACGGTCGTGTCCGCGTCGAGCGGTGCCTTCGGCAGCACGCAGATGTCGTCGATGGACGTCTTCCCGCAGACCCCGCAGGCCGAGGTGGTCAGGAAGGACCGTCGCGCGGCGGGCGACACGGTGACACCGGGCGCGAGGGCCACGTCGACGACGTTGCCGATCTCGCCGTCCGTATGGTCGAGGTGCCCGCAGGTCGTGCCGTCGCAGATCTTCATCCCGGCGATGTCGTCGGTCGCCGCGACGATTGCCTCGCCGACTAGGAAGCCGGCCGCGAGCTCGATGTCGTCGCCCGGGGTGCGCATGGTCATGGTCAGCGCCGCGCCGTCGACCCGGATGCCGAGCGGCTCCTCGCCCGCGAGCAGGTCGGCCCGCGCCGTCGCCGACACCGAGCCCGCCGGTGAAAGCGTGACTTTTACTACGCGCCGTCGCGCCGTGCGCCCCGACAACGTACCGCCTCTCGCCCGGTTCCCTCCGTTTCAGCGTACGCCGGCCTGGTGCGATCGGCGTCAGTGCGTTCACGGGCCCTGGGCGGGCCTCAGGGTCGGGGCCCCGCGCTTTGTCGTCGGCGGCGGACAGGCCGGAACGGCGGCGGGCAGCGCGGCGGTCGCCGCCCTGCCAGGTCGCTGGGCCGCTAGGCCGCGCCGGACGCCGCCTTCCTGATCACGATCAGCCGGGCGTCGCGCGTCCCGCTGGCCACCGGGCCGCCGACGAACACCAGCTCGCCGGTCGCGAGCGCGCTCGAGGTCGCGGCTTTGCCGTCGTCGCGGACGACCGAGGTGCCGGTCAGGTCCCAGACCCAGGTGGTGCCGTCGTGCGCCCGGACCGTCACGGCGCCGCCGGCCGCCGACGTGATCGTGCCGCGCTCGAACGCCAGCGTGCGCGCGCCCTTCTTGGTCTCGGCGGTGAACTGGCCGTACATGCCCCCGAGCCTGCGCAGCCGGGCCAGCCCGCCGTGCCCGCCACGCCCGCGCAGAGCGGCGCTCAGCGCCGCCACCTGGGTCGCGGCGTCCTGGTTGGCCGACGAAGCAGACGAAGCCGACAGCGAGATCGGCGTGGACGCGGCCGGGGCACCGGTCGCCTCGGCCACCGCGAACGCCCCGCCGCCCGCCGCGACCGCGGCGATCAGCAGGCCGGCCGTCCACCGGCGACGCCGCCCGCCGCCAGAGCGGCCGCCGCCGGCCGGCCCGCCGCCCGCCGAACCGCCGCCCGCCCAGGGACCACCGTCCCCGGGACCGGCCGCACGGTGCGGCGCGGTCGGCCTGTGATCCGGGCCGAGGCCTTCCCACATGTTGGTCATGCTGCCAAGTATCCGCGCCCCGGCTGGGATACCCGGAAGCGCTTCTTGTGAGAACGCTTGGAATCAGCGATAGGGAGGCGGCGGCGGTCCGGCCGCGCCGGGCCCCCGTCGCCGGTCGAAATCGCCGGGGATCCACAGGTGAACGGTCGTGCCCGCCCCGGGGGCGGACCGGAGCTTGACGTACCCGCCGTGCGCGGACGCGATCGCCTGGACGATGGACAGGCCGAGTCCGCTTCCGGTCGCTCCGCCGCCCCCGGGGGCCGCCTGACGCTGCTCCTGGGGGCCGCCGTCGCCCCGGGTACCGCGGTGGAAGCGGTCGAACGCTCGGCCCGCGTCCTGCTCGGACATGCCCGGGCCGTGGTCGGAGACCTCGAGAACGGCGCCGTGGCCGGCCGGGTAGACCCGGACGATGACGGGGCTTCCGGGCGGGGTGTGCGCGCGGACGTTGCCGAGCAGGTTCGCCAGCACCTGGCGGACGCGCGGCTCGTCGGCGGTGACCACCAGCGTCGCCGGCACGTCGGCTCTGATCGGGCGGTCCGGCTCGACCGCGCGCGCGTCGGCCACCGCGTCGACCGCGAGGGCGGCGAGGTCGGTCTCGGTCAGGTCGAGCGAGGACTCCCGGTCCAGCCGGGCGAGCTCGAGCAGCTCGGCCACCAGCCTGCTCATCCGGTCGGCCTCCTGCTCGATGCGGCGCATCGCGTTGGGCAGCTCGCCGGGCCCGAGCGCGCCCTGCCGGTACAGCTCCGCGTACCCGCGGATGGTCGTCAGCGGCGTCCGGAGCTCGTGGCTGGCGTCGGCGGCGAACTGCCGTACCTTCTGCTC
>DATCGA010000712.1:0-8049 GCA_036509215.1 Trebonia sp. | reverse complement strand
CGGCTAGTCGCGGCAGGGGTGGTCGCGCTGCTCACCGGAATCGTCGTGGCCCTGGCCGCGACGCGGGGTTCGGGGGCGTCGTGGCCGGCGAGCGTGGCGACGGTCCAGGCGGAGATCAGGCAGGCCTGCGCGAACCCCGATGTGGCGGCCGAGCCCAGCGGGGTGAACTTCGCCTGCGCCGAGGGCACCGACCAGGTGCTGTGGGTGTTCGCCTTGCTCACCAGCGGGGACAACCCGAGCTTCCTCGACCAGTCAACCGGCCGCGAGGGACTGGAGCCGGTGCAGCCGGCGCAGGGCGGCGACATCGCCTGGTCGCTCAACCTGCACCACCCGTACGACCCCGCCAGCCCCATCGACAGCCTCGCCGTCGCCGCCCGGGCGATCAACAACATCATCAGCGGCGCCGCCCTGACATCCTCCACCGGGAGCGCGCTGATCGAGCCGGGCCTGGGGAGCAAAGCGGCGAACTGCCAGCGGTACACCGGCTCGGCGAAGCTGGCCACCAGGGCGGGCTACCCGGCCGCCTGCGCGTCACCGGTCACCAGCGCGTCCGGGCAGGCGGCGCTGGTGAGCGACGTGTTCCGGCAGTGGATGGACGGCATCCCGCCCCGCATCGCGAGCGAGGCAGGGGTGCTGTTCAGGAACGCCGACAATCCCGGCAGCCCCCAGGCCCGGGCAATTCTCGCGAGCCTGCCAGCCTCCGGCGGGTAACGGCGAAGCGCTGGGCACGGGAAGCGAGCGCGGGATGAAAGAAGCCGGCGGCCGAGAAGCAATCTGACCCCAGAAACAAGTGAACGGCTGTAACCGGCGACGGGGAGGAGGGTACCCATGAGCACCGTCAGGAAGGCATGGTGGCAGCAGGCGACGGCGCTTGTCACCGTGAGCGCCAGCGGTGTGATCACCGGGTTCAACTTCGCTCCGAGCGCCGCGACGCTGACCACGCCAGCCGGCGTGCCGCTGCACCAGCTTGCGCTCGAGCAGGCGGCGCAGCCCGACACGGCCGGGAAGGCAACCGCCAGCGACGCGCAGCTGCGGGCCGCGATCGTCAACGTGGCCCGCTACTACCTCAAGATCGCGCAGACCAAGACGCCCGCCCAGGTAGAGGCGCTGATCTGGGGCGAGGTCAGCAGCGACGGCGCCGGTCACGGGCCCTCCTGCGCCGCATTCGCCAGCCTCACCCTCGAACTCGCCGCCCAGACGACCGGGCTGCGCAGCTGGGTCACCGGGGGGACTACCTATCCCTGGCCGCTGCCAGCCTGGGCGGACGTGCGAGTGGACACCAACCCGGCCTCCCCGCAGATCACCTCGGTGGCGTCCGACGCACAGGCCCACGGACGCTGGCATCAGCTCGCCGACGGCTACATCCCGCAGCCCGGCGACTGGGCCGTTTACGACGGCCACGTTGCGGTCGTCACCAGCTACTCCGGCGGCGCTCTCGCCACCATCGCCGCCGACTCCCTGCCCGGCCTTACCGTCAACGCCCACTCCTCTGCCGCGCCGTTCGCGGACCAGGGCATCGCCGGCTTCGTCGATAACGGCAGCCTCCAGCCCGCAACGGGCGGCACGCCCGGCCAGGCTGTCACGACGGCTCCGCAGTCACGCGGCACGGCCCCGGCTAACGCCAAGGCCGCCCCCGCGAAGGCAAAGGCGAAGGCAGCAGCTGCGGCCACCGCCGCGGTCCCCGGCCTGCCCGACGCGGTCGCGCTCGCGGGGACGGCCGGCATTCCCGGCGCCGGCCCCGCTGCGGGCAACGACGGCACGGGCAAGCCCGCGAGGGCGGCAGTGCCCGGCGTCCTCGCCACCGGCCAGCTCCTCGGCGTGCCCGCCGCGAGTGCCGCGCCGCGGCCCAAGCCGCCCGCGTCCGCCCCGGCGAACGCCAAGCCAGCGCCTGCCCGGCCATCCCAGCCGGTCGCGCCGACGCCGGCCGCCTCCCGGTCGTCCGCCAGTTCGTCCCCCAGGCGCTACGCCACGCCGGGGACGCGGAACCAGCAGGCGTTCATCAGCCTGGTCACGCCCGGCGCCGTCGCCGCCCAGCAGCGCTACGGCGTGCCCGCATCGGTGACGATCGCCCAGGCGATCGAGGAGTCCGCCTGGGGCCAGAGCAGCCTCGCGGCCCGGTATCACAACCTGTTCGGCATCAAGGGCGCCGGGCCATCCGGGAGCGTCACCCTGCCGACTCAGGAGCACGAGGACGGCAGCTGGGTCACCATCGACGCGCAGTTCGCCGTCTACCGCAACGACGCCGAGTCCATCGCCGGCCACGCGGAGCTCCTCGCCACCAGCGGCTACTACGCCCGTGCGATGGCCGACCGCGCCTACCCGGACGCGTTCGCCAACGACCTGACCGGCGTCTACGCCACCGACCCCGACTACGGCGCCAACCTCATCGCCCTGATGAAGCTCTACAGCCTCTACCAGTACGACACCCCCCCTGCGGCCACCCCGGCGCCCGCGCCTTCGCGAACCAGCGCCTCGGCCAGCGGCGGCATCCCCGGCGTCATCCCCGCCGGGAGGGTCACCTCCGGCGCCGCCAACCCGGCCCGCCGGGCTCCCAGCCACCCGGCGAGCGCCGCCACGACCGAATACGCCACCCCCGCGCCCGCCGCCGGCGGGCACGCCCCCGGCCTCGACCGGTACCAGCCGCAGCTGCCCCAGGCGGTGACGACCGCCCTGTTCGCCGGCGCCAAAGGACCCCTGGGCCGAGGCGAGCACCTGTACCGCGACGTGGCCGCGACCACCGGCGGCAGCTGGAAGCTGCTGGCGGCCGCCGACTGGATGCAGTGCAAGGCCGACCCACGCTACTCACCCGTGCAGGGCGAGAAACTCGGAACCGTCAACGCCGACGGCACCTGCTACCCCACCAAGACCGCCGCCCTCGCCCAGTGCGCCGCCGACCTCATCCAACTGTCCTCCGCTGTCTACGGCATCGACCTCACCGCCCGCCGCCCGCTGTCCGTCCGGGAGCTCGCCGCCGCGTTCGCCGCGTTCCGCTGGGGCGCGCTCCTCAAGCGGCACGGCGTGTCCCCGATGGAATTCCCCTACTCGGTGGCCGGCCTTACCGCCGCGCACCAGAAGATGCACTGGCCGCCCATCAACGGACCCGCACCCGACCGGCCCGGCGCCCGCTTCCGCCAGCCGTTCGGCGCGGTCCCCGTGCTCCTCAGCCTCGGCTACCCAGCCACAGTCTAAGAGTTCGGGTGCATGCGCGGTCTTCGCCAACGACCGCGGCCCGCGGGCCGCGCCGGCGTGCCCGGTTACCCAGCGATGTCACCAGCAGCGGCGCCCGCGGGAGCGCTGCCCGCGGGGCGCCCGTGCCTGGCTAGGCGAGGCTACGGCCAGGACGCTGCTAGCGGCCCGGCGGGACGGCAGCCGGCACCTCGGCCGGGGGCTCGTCCTCGCTGAGGGAGGCCTGAGGCAGCAGCCGGTCCAGCCACCCCGGCAGCCACCAGTTGGCCTTTCCGAGCAGCTCCATCACGGCGGGCACCAGCACCAGGCGCACCACAGTCGCGTCGATCAGGATCGCGACCGCCAGCCCGAGCCCGATCTGCTTGGTCGAGACGTTCGGCGCGATCACGATGGACAGGAACACCGCCACCATGATGGCCGCCGCCGCCGTGATCACCCGTGCGGTGCGGGACAGCCCTCGGGCCACGGCTGCGGCGTTGTCGCCGGAGGAGTCGTACTCCTCACGGATACGGGAGAGCAGGAACACCTCGTAGTCCATGGACAGGCCGAACAAGATGACGAACAGGAACATCGGCACCCAGGTCGTCACCGGGACCTTCTCGGGGAACCCGAACAAGGAGCCAAGCCACCCGTTCTGCGAGACCATGACGAGCGCGCCGTACGCGGCGGTGATTGACAGGAGGTTCATCACCGCCGCCTTGACCGCGATCACAACCGAGCGGAATACCACCAGCAGCAGCAGCATGGACAGCGCGACCACCACGCCGATCAGCCATGGCAGCCGCTGCCCGATGAGGTTGGCGAAGCTCACGTTGCCGGCGTTCGGCCCGGTGACGTAGGCGCTGATCCCGGTGCCCGCGGTCGCCTTCGGCAGCACAGTGTCGTGGATCCTGTTCACCAGGGTGTCCGTGGCCGGGTCCTGCTCCCCGGTGGCTGGGTAGGCGATCAGCATGGCCGCCTGGCCGTCCCGGCTCACGACCACGGGAGTCACCGCCGCGACTCCCGGGGTCTCGGCGACCGCGGCGGCCAGCCGCGCGGTGCCGGCGTGCGGGTCCGGCAGCCTCGCGGCGATGATCACCGGCGCGTCGAACCCGGGGCCGAACCCCTGCGCCATCGTCGCGTAGCTCGCGTACCCCATGGTGCCGCGCGCCTGCGCCGACTCGTCGGGGAAACTCAGCTTCATGCCGAGCGCCGGCGCGGCGAGCAGCAGGATGAAGGCACCGGACACGGCGGCGGCGGCCACCGGGTGGCGCTGGATGGCCCCGGCCCACCGCTCGGCGGCCGGCAGCCCCGGTCTCCCGGTGCGGACCGTGGTTCTGCTCATCCATTTCGGGGGCTTGATCCGGGATGGCCTGGCCAGCCGAGTACCGCTGAAGCCGAGCAGGGCGGGCAGCAGGGTGAGCGAGGCGAGCAGCACCATGGCGACCGTCGCGGCGGCGGCGACGGCGACCCCGTTCAGCAGTGACTGGCGCAGGATGAGAAGGCCGAGCATCCCGAGGATCACCGTGATGCCCGCCACGAGTACCGACCGCCCTGCGGTGCGCATCGCCGTCACCGCGGCGGCCTCGGGAGCGGTGCCCGTCCGCAGGCTTTCCCGGAACCGGGTGACGATGAACAGCGCGTAGTCAATTCCGACCCCGAGGCCGATCAGCCCGGCGATGATCGGGGAGAACGACGGCGCGGGGAAGACGTGGCCGAGCAGCCCGATCAGCGACAGGCCCGCGCCGATGCCGAGCAGCGCCGTCGCTATCGGCAGTCCCATGGCGAGCACCGAGCCGAAAGCGATCAGCAGTATGACCGCGGCGGCGATAACGCCGACGCCATCTGTCGGGCCGCCGTACGGCGTCTCCTCCTGGTCGACCACGTCGCCGCCGAGGCTGAACGTCACGCCGTGACCCGAGGCGGCCCTGGCGGCATTCATCAGCGAGGTGGCTTCCCCGTTGGAGATACTGGACCCCGCAATGCCGAACTGCACCGTCGAGAACGCGATGTGCCCGTCGCGGGATATCTGTCCCGGGGTGGCGTACGGGTCACTAACCGAGGTGACGTGCGCCGCCCGCTCGAACGGGACGAGGGCGCTGGCGACCCGCTCCTTGACGGCCGGCGACGTAACCGCCGCCGTTGACTTGACCGCGAGGGTGAGCGTATCGCCTGAGGCACGGGGGAAATGCTGGTTGAGCACGGTCTGGCCGGGGTCGCTGCTATTGAAGGTGTTCAGCGCGGCGGCGCCGAACTGCAGCCACAACATGATGAGGCAGGCGACGCCGATGATCCAGGTGAACAGCGTGATCCAGCGGTGCCGGTAACAGGCTCGGCCGAGCCCGCCCAGCAGGCCGGCTCCCTGGCTGGCCCTCTGCCCGGCATGGGGGACACGAGACGAACCGACGTACGACATGATGATCTCCCACGAGCCGAGGAGCGGTTACTGCTCTCGATTGTCGCGATCGCAGACCCGAAGAGCGTCGTACGTGGGGAGGCACCTGAGCGGGCACGTACTCCACGGGCGTACTCCGCCGGGAGTACCCGGCCGCCGTCCACCGCCAAAACGGCGCGGACGCGCCCCTGTTGGAGGCTTCACTTGACATCCGCTCTTGCCGCGAAGCGGATGGTTGCAGAACTTCGGGGGCGCCCAGGGCTGGTTCATCTGCGCGCGGTTGTCATCGAAGTCCAGCCGTCCCGGAGCCGCTCGCAATCGGCGATCCGCGTCGATCGTGTGATCGGCGGCAGCCTTCGGGGCGTGGTTATCGGGGTTGCGGCTATCGCGCGTCGCGCCGGAGCGGGTGGTCGGCGGGGACTTCGACGAGAACGACCCGGGCGCCGTCGGGACCCTCGATCCACATCTCAGTCAGGCCCCAGGGCTCTGTAGCCGACCCCTGCAGGATGCGGACTCCGGCGGCGGCGAGGCGGCTGTGCTCAGGATCTCCACCCAGCGATCATCCCATCGGCCGGTGACGCCCGGGACCAGAGTCATGCGGGCGGTGATGCGGAGGGCAGGGTCCGTTCGGGATGATCCTGAAGTTGATCTTTATGCCAGGGCGGGCACGATGTGTTCCCACACGCAGTCGAGGATCTGCGTGGTTGGTCCCTGGTAGTGGGCGGTGACGCTGACGGTCGCGCGGTGGGCGGGGAGCATGATCCCGAACTGGCCGTAGATGCCGTCCATGCGCCAGGCGCCGTCGCGGGCGCAGCGCCATGCGTGCAGGCCGTAGGTCCGGTTGTCTGATTCGGAGCGGCCGGTGTCGGTCGTGTCGGTGGACATTCGGGCGATGTAGCCGGGTGGGACCAGGCGCTGGCCGTCGTGGGTGCCTTCGTGCAGGAGCAGCCGCGCGATGCGGGTGATGTCCGAGGTCCGGAGCTGGAGGCCGATCGCTCCGAGGGGGAAGCCGAGGGGGCAGCGGTTCCACTGGGGATTGCGGATGCCGAGGGGGGCGAATAGGCGGGGCAGCAGGAAGTCGCGCAGGTCCCTTCCTGAGATCGAGTGGACGATCCGGCCGAGGACGTAGGTGTTCCCGCCGCCGTAGTGGTAGACCGTGCCGGGCTCGGCCACGAGCGGGGTGGCGAGGAAGTCGCGGGCCGGGTCGCCTGGGTGATCGGCGTCGTCGTCTGCCCAGCGGTAGCCGTTGCCTGCGGTCATGCGGAGCAGGTGGGCTACGGTCATCTTCTCGGTGCCGGTGGCTGCGGTGTCGGCTAGCTCGGGCAGGTGGGTTAGCACGGGGTCGTCTAGGTTGAGCGCGCCGTCGCTCTCGAGCATGCCGATCGCTAGTGAGGTCACAGTCTTCGACACCGAGTACACGTCACGGCGGATGTCGGCGATGCGGCGGCGCTCGCCGTGGGGTCCGTCGTCGGTGACGACCTGGATGGAATCGACGCCCAGCCGACGAGCGTCCGCGGCGGCCCAGAATCGGTCGAGGGCGGCGTCGAGTCCCATGGCTTTTAAGGCTAGTCCGCGAGGCATAACCGGGATGGAGAAAGATCCCAAGCGCGGAGCAACCGGGCCAGCAGAACGCTGAAGCCTGGGCGGCGCCGTCGGCTGGCGGCGCCGTTTGCCCGCGGGCATGGCTCAGTTCGCTGTGGTGAGCGCCATCCGGCGGGATGACGGACGTGTCTTCGTTCGGGCCCGGAATCATTGCGAACGCGGCGGGCGCGACAACGGGGCGCTGGAGGGCGGCCCCGACGGCGTGCGCTCGAATGTGCTCTGCCCGGGGGACACCTGGCCTGGGATGCGGCACATGGCGCCCGGGGAAGAGGACCGCCCGGAGAGCGGCGACTGGCCGATCCCGCCGATCGGCCGGATCGGCGGGGCCCGCGACGTTGCCGCCGCGGCGGTCTTCTACGCAAGCGACGAGGCCGAATTCATCACCGGTACGACCCTCCTGGTCGACGGCGGCATGACCGCCGGCTATCACCAGCGCGAGGAGAGCGTCGGCCCCGGAGGAGAGTAATGCCGGCGGTGACGCGGAGGGCAGGGTCCGTTCGGGATGATCGTGAATTTGAAACGCGAGCGTGAACGTCGACCCGTGCGGCCCGGTCCGCACCTCGACGGTGCTGTTGTTGTCGTGCGCGACTCCTCCGACAATCGCTAGTCCCAGCCCTGCCCGGATGCGACCATGGAACGGATGGCGGCCGGCCAACCGGGCGGGAGGTGCACGGGTGCCGATCGACAATGACGTCTACGACCGGCTGGGCGCGTCCTGGTGGGATGAGACGAGCCCGCTCAGCGTCCTGCACGGCAGCGTCACCCCAGGGCGCCTCGCCTATTTCCGCGGTGTGCTCACCCGGCAGTTCCGGGCCGGGCCGGCGGGATTGCGGGCCCTGGACATCGGGTGCGGCGGAGGGTTTCTGGCCGAGGAGTTCGCGGCCCTC
>DATCGA010000711.1:0-15635 GCA_036509215.1 Trebonia sp. | reverse complement strand
CCAGATGCTCTTTCCCCGTCGCATCGCGGCGATGAACTCGCCGCCGAGCAGCGCATGCCGGATCTCCCCCGGCAGATGAGGGCGGGACACGTAGGAGTCGGAGTCGTCGACGTCGACGATCGGCCGCCACAGTGCCTTGCGCTCGATGACCGCCCGGGCCGACTCCACCTCCGGAAGTTCAGGCATGTCAGTCCTCCCTACCCGCAGTTCAAGAGGCCGGAACACGACAGCGCCCCCGCGAGCAGGTGCTCGCGGGGGCGCCGTGGCCGGCGCGCAGGTCGCCTCACGGCGAAAGGCGCAACATGGCTCCAGCCGGACGGTATTCCATGAAGGCAGTGAGTTGAGCCCGGGGGACACTAGCGCACCGACCGGGGGAAGAACGCCAGGCCGGCCGGGGCTATTCCGGGCCGCCCGGTCCCCTGCGGCCGGGGACCGGGCGGCCTGACGCGACGGCGGGCGGCGACGTTGCGCCTACGTGCACGTTCAAGACAGACGGTTGCATGAAACTTGCTGAAAATGAGAAATTAGTAATGTTATTATTGCAAGAACTAGCGCACCGTGTTACATAAGGCGATGAGCGCGGGAAAAAAGTAGACATCGACGTCCCCGCGTTCATGAGTCCATGGAAGGCGGTGGGCCGTGTTCGCACGATGCCTCACCACGGGCGTCGCGCTGGCGACGCTCGTAGCACTGGCAAGCTCCGCTGGCGTGGCTGCGGCAAGCGCCTCGCCTCAACCCGCGCCGGGACGAGTTCCCGGCTATAGCCAGGTGATCCCGACATCCGACGGCGACCGCGGTGCCCAGGTCCCGTTCACCGAGTACTCGGCCGTCAACGCGCGGCACACCGGCACGGTGATCGGCCCGTCCGACAACCTTTACACCCTGCCGGCCGAAGCGGTCGGGCGAACCGCGGTGACGCTCGACGGCGCGGGCCAGTACGTCCAGTTCACCCTGGTGAAACCGGCCAACGCGGTCGACCTGCGCTATTCGATCCCGGACTCGTCCGACGGGACCGGGCTGACGACGCCGCTGCAGGTGTCCGTGAACGGCCAGCCGAGGCCGGACCTGACCCTGTCCTCGACCTACGACTGGTTCTACGGCAGCTACCCGTTCACTAACGACCCGGCCGACCTGGACGGTCACCACATGTACGACGACGTGCGGACCCAGTTCGGCCGGACCCTGCCGGCCGGCACGCAGGTCCGGTTCGAGATCGCCAACCCGTCGATCCCGGTCACGCTCAACGTCGCCGACTTCCAGGAGGTCGCGCCGCCCGCGCCGCAGCCCCGAGGCTCGATCTCGGTGCTGTCCTACGGGGCGGACCCCAGCGGCCGGACCGACTCGACGACCGCCATCCAGAACGCGATCAACGCCGGCAGCGCGGCAGGCAAGGCGGTCTACATCCCGCCGGGCAACTTCCTCGTCACCGCGCACCTGATCGTCAACAACGTGACGCTGACCGGTGCGGGCGAGTGGTACTCGACGCTGGGCGGCAACGGCGTCGGCGTCTTTGGCGACTTCGCCCCCAACCCGAGCACCGACGTACACCTGTCCAACTTCGCCATCTACGGTCAGGTCAATGCCCGGGTCGACTCCGAGGACTTCATGGGCATCGGCGGCAGCCTGCAGGACTCCACGATCAGCGACGTATGGATCTCGCACGTCCAGGCCGGCATCTGGATGACCGGCCCGTTCACCAACCTCAAGATCAGTAACGTGCGGATCCAGGACACCGTCGCCGACGGGATCAACTTCGACGGCGGCGTCACCGACTCCTCCGTCACCAACACCTTCATCCGCAACACCGGGGACGACGGCATCGCGCTGTGGTCCAACGGCGTTGCCGACGCCAATGACGTCATCTCCCACGACACCGTCGAGGTGCCCGTCCTGGCGAACAACTTCGCCATCTACGGCGGCAACGACAACTCCGTCACCCATGACTACGGCACCGACACGATCACTCAGGGCGGCGGCATCCAGGTCGGCAACCGGTTCTCGGCCGTCCCGCTGGCCGATACCACCACCATCGCCGACAACACGCTGGTCCGGGCCGGCACCCTCGACCCGAACTGGAAGTTCGGGGTGGGCGCGATCTGGTTCTACGCCTCCGACGGTGAGGACATGACCGGGACCATCAACGTCGTCCACAACACGATCATCGACAGCCCCTACGACGCGTTCGGCTTCGTCGGCGACTACATACCCAACGCCACCCCGCCCGCCTACGCGATCGACAACGTCAACATCAACGACAACATCGTCCACAATGTCGGCTCGTTCGTGTTCCAGCTCCAGTCGGCCGGGACCAACGACACGATCGCCAACGTCGTGTCCACCGGCACGGTCGGCCTGGACGGCACGATGGCCTGCGGCTACGGCATCACGCCGACCTACGGGGCAGGCAACACCGGCTGGAGCGGCTCCGAGTGCACGTTCCCGCCGTTCAACATCCTCAGCACGTCGACCTCGTCGGTGGACTTCGGGCTGGTCAACCTGAACACCCAGAGCCCCGCCCAGACCGTCACGATCACCAACCCGGGACCGGACCCGGCGCCGATCTCGTCGGTCTACGCGACCGGCGGGTTCGCCGAGACCAACGACTGCCCGGCGACGCTCGCCGTCGGCGCCAGTTGCACGGCCACGGTCACCGTCACCCCCACCGCCGTCCAGCAGTACCAGGGCCACCTGGTATTCGACGCCAACCCCCTGAACAACCCGTTCGCGCCCTACGTGGTCAGCCTGAGCGCGGCCGTCTACAACCCGAACGGCAACCTCGGGCTGACGGCGACCGCGTCGGCCGACAACACCCTCGCCGGGTTCCCTGCCGGCAACGCCAACGACGGCAACCAGGCCACCTACTGGCAGGCGGCGAACGCCGCCGGCGTGCTCACGCTGCAGCTGGCCGAGGCGGCGCCGGTTGACCGGGTGGCGCTCGAGCTCCCGCAGGGCTGGGGTGACCGGGACCAGACGATCGAGGTGGACGGCAGCACCGACGGCACCACCTGGACCCAGCTGGTGGCGCCGACGGCCTACCTGTTCAGCGCGAACAACGCGGCCGGGAACAACGTCGTCGACATCCCCGTCCCATCCACCACGGTGAACTACATCCGCCTGGACATCAGCAACAACAACGTCCAGGGGGCGCCGCAGATCGCCGAGTTCCAGGTCTACTCGAACTAGCCGTCGCCTTTTTGACGTCGACGACACCGAGCACCCGGGCGAGCATCGCCCGGGTGCTCTGTTCTCCGGCATTAGCAGCCGTCGTAGGGGGACCAGTTGGACTGGCCTCCGGCGGCGATCGCGGTGTCGAAGACCCGGTTCTGCTCGGCCACGCTGGCGTCGCCGAAGTCAGCCGGGTTCCCGCCGTAGGCGGCCCAGGTCGAAGAGCTGAACTGATAGAGGCCGTAGTGGCCACTTGAGTTCATGACCTGGCTGTTGCCGCCGGACTCCCTTGCGATCACGCACTTCTGGAACGAGCTGTCGCCGGTGTATGTCGTCGCGGTCCGAGCGGGCGCGGACGTCACTGACGTCACTGACGACACGGGCTGCCTGGCGTCCTGGTCGATGCTCGTCGGCTGGGCGACGGGGGCGTGCGTCGGCCCCAGCTGCCTGGGCGCGGTCGGCAGGCGGCCGGGCCTAGCCGGCACCGTCAGGACCTCCCCCACCTCGATGCTGTTCGCCCAGCGGACCTGGTTCCGGTTGGCCCAGTAGAGGACCGGCCATGCGTCCGGGTCGTGGTAGACCGTCAGGGCGATCGAGCTGAGCGTGTCGCCCGACCGGACGGTGTACTTGGCGAGGCGGATCGACGCCGCCTGGCGGGCGATCGCCGGCTTCGGCGCTGCCAGGATGTGAATCGCCGAGCGCAGCAGGGCGGTGGAGACACGTTGTGAGCCGGCGGCGGACACCGCGTGGTGGCTGATCGCGCTGCTTGACGCCGACTTGGGAGTCGATTGTGCTGACAAAGTAATGGCCGCGACCAACCCCAGAAGGGCGGGCGCGGTGGCAATTAGCAGCCAGCCGGAAATAGGGAATTGTGCTTGTTTACGGCGGTAGCTGGCCAAAGGGCTCCTTTTCGCGAAGTTCGCGCTCAGCAGGAAGGCCGGAGGGGCACCTGTTCGGTTGCCTGCCCCCGATGCCTTCAGAGCGCCTGAGATCACGGGATCGTAAAGTCCACCCCGTTCGCGAGGAAAGGTCCCCCGCGCGCGGCGGAGTCAAACGGCGCTGGATAGGCGGCCCTTGGAGCAGCCGATATCACTGATAGTGTTTGATTGAATATCCAGCGTTATGGGAATCGTGCGGGCGTGCATGAAGCTGTACTTCGATGGTCTGTCGTTCGATGGACAATTGCAGCGAAGCGCAGGAAAAGAGGAATAGGGGATGGCCAACGTCCGGAATGCCTCGCCATTGCCTGGCAGATCACCCGCGGCGACCGGGACAGCGGCCGCGTCCTGTCCGGTCCAGTCTCTGGCTACGGCTCTCCTCGCGACAGAGCGCAGGCAGGCGTCCGGCCATCGCCGCCCCCGTCGTGTTTCGGGACGGCGCGTTCAACTGACTGAATTGACCGTCGCTGAACAAGAAGAAACAGCGCAGGTGGTTCAGCCAGGCCCAAATGTTGAAACGTTACCGTTCACGGACGTGGTCCCGGCGCATACTGGTCCCGTGGAGTCGGCCGCTGATTTCGTCGGGGCACAGAATCAGCCCCTCGCTGGCCGCCGCGCGTGGGCGGGCCGCCCGCGGGTCGCAGGGCCGTCCGACCGGGCGCTGCACTGGTTGGCGGGCTGGTACTCGATCGCGCTCCGCCTCGGCGGCGCGGTCCTGTTCACCGCCGTGGCGGTGCTGGCGGCGACCGAGCAGACCTCCGGCTGGTGGCTGGCCGCCCCGCTGACCGGGCTGTGCCTGTGGTCGGCCTTCTTCACCTGGCAGGTGCGGCGGTCCGGGCTGACCCCGACGGTGGTGCTGGCCGACGCCGCGGTCATCTCTGCCCTCGCGCTGGTGCAGCAGCACCTGGTCCCGGCCGTGCTGATCAAGGACAACACGAGCTGGATGCTCCCGCTGGCCTGCACGTCGGTGTACATGCTGCAGATCGCGGTGCGGCCGCGGCTGGCGCTGCCCGGGGCCGCGATCGTGATCATCGCCTACGGGCTCGGCGCGGGCGATGTGACCGACGGCTGGCTGCTGGTGGTGGAGACGATCGTCGCGGCCGGGCTGGTGGCGGTGATCCGCGGCGGTGCCTGGCAGGCGGACGCGGTCGTCGCCGCCAGCCTGGAGACCGAGCGGCGGATCCGGGCCGAGGAGGCGCGGCGGGCTGACGAGAGGGAGCAGCACCGGCAGTTGCACGACACCGTGCTGTCGACCCTGACCATGGTCGCGGCGGGCGCCTTCGCCGAAGGCTCACCCGGGCTGACCGCGCAGGCGGCCAGGGACCTGCGGGTGCTGCAAGAGCTCGGGGGCGCGCCGGCCGTGCCGAGCGGGCCGACGCCGCTGACCGACCTGCGACCGAAGCTGGAGCGGGCCGCCGCCAGCACCGACGACCTGGCGGTGGGGCTCAAGCTCGTCCCGGTGACGCTCCCATCGCCGGTCGCGGACGAGGTCGTCGCCTGCGTCGGCGAGGCGCTGCGGAACGTCGAGCGGCACGCGGGAACCGGGCAGGCAGAAGTCACCGTCACCGGCGGATCGGGCTGGGCGGTCGTCAAGATCACTGACCGCGGCCGGGGGTTCGACCCGGATGCCACCCCGCCGTCACGCCGCGGCATCCGCGAGTCGATCACCGGGCGCATGCAGGCGGCCGGCGGCCGGGCCGCCATCGCCAGCCGTCCCGGCGCGGGCACCACCGTCACCGTGAGCTGGCCCGCATGACCGCAGTCCAGCCGGCGACGGTGATGTCCGGCCGCTATCAGCGCGCCTTCACCATCGCCGTGGTCTTCCTGGTCGCAGGCTGGCATCTCGGAGGCGCGGGCGGGCAGCTGCTGCACAACCGCGCCGACTACGGCTCCTTCGCCTTTCAGTGCGCCATGTGGCTGGTGATGGCGGTGGCGATCGCGGTCGGATCGGTCCTGGTGCTGCGCGGATCGCTCGACTGGCGGCTGGCCTGGGCGCTCGCCGTCGTGGCGCTGGTCGCGAGCACCGCCTCGGCGGCGGCCAGCCCGGCCGGCCAGATGCTGGCGGTCAACTGGGCGTGGGGCAGCGCCGGCTGGACGGGGGTGCTCCTGCTGCACCGGCGGCGGTTCGCCGAGCTCGCCTGGTTCCTCGCCGTCGAGGCGGCGGCGACCCTGGGCGTGCAGGCCTGGGACGGGCTTGACCGCATCGACCTGGCCGGTTTCCTGGCCCTGCTGGCGTGGTCGACCGGCGCCCAGATAGCGGTCGCGGGCGCGGTCAAGGCGCTCGACGCCGCCGCCGACCGGGCCGGCACGGCCGCCAGGAGCGAGGACGCCACCCGCGAGCGGGCCGCCACCGCCGAGATCATCAGGGCCGCCCGGCACGCCCGCTGGCTGGCGCTCCAGGAAAGCACCGTCCCGCTGGTGGCCGAGCTGGCATCGGGGACGGCCGACCCGGGCGACCCCCAGCTGCGGGTCAGGTGCGCGGTCCAGGCGGCCCGGCTTCGCCGGCTGATGGCGGAGGGCGATGAGCTCCCCGGATCGCTGGTGCACGAACTGCACGCGAGCGCCGACGTGGCCGAGCTGCGCGGGGTCGCGGTCGAGATCGAGACGGCCGGGACGCTGCCGCAGGTGCCCGCCCCGGCTCGTCGCGTGATCACCGACGCCGCCATCGCGATCCTGACCGCCGCGCGCAGCCAGGCGCGGATTACCCTGGCGACGGTGACGGCCGGCATCGCCGTCAGCTTCGTCGCCGACACCGGTTCCGTCGTCCTGCTGCCCGCCGCCGATCAGGGGGTCGCCATCGAACATCAGCAGGATGGCAGCATGCTCTGGGCGGAGGCGCGATGGAACAACAGGTGACGGTGGCGATCATTGAAGACCATCCAGTCGTCACCGAGGGAGTGGCGTCCTGGATCCGCTCCGATCCCGGCCGGCGGGTGCGGCTGGTGCACACGGCGCGCGACCTGACCGGGCTGCGCGGCGAGTCGCGGCCGTCGGCCGACGTGGTCATCCTCGACCTGGAGCTGTCCGGCGAGCTGGTCACCGCGCAGATTCCCGGACTGGTGGCCACCGGGTACCGGGTGGTCGCCTTCTCCGGGCACAGCGACCCGGCGATCGTGATGGAGACGCTGGACAGCGGCGCCCACGCCTACGTGTCCAAGGACGAGGGCAGCGAGCATCTGGTCGAGGCGGTGCTGGCAGCCGCAGGCGACCGGCCGTACGTGACCCGGTCGCAGGCCAGGGCGATGCTGGCCGATCAGCGCCCGGGACGGCCGGAGCTGTCGCAGCAGGAGCTGCAGGCGCTGTTGCTGTGGTTCCAAGGCATGTCCAAGGCATCGGTCGGGCGGCGCATGTCAATCAGCGAGAACACGGTCCGGCAGTACATCAGCCGCGCTCGCGCTAAGTACGCGGCCACCGGGCGGACCGCGCCGAGCAAGGACGCGCTGCTCGCGCGCGCCATCGAGGACGGCGTGATCAAGCCGGGCGAGATCATGCCGTACACGTCATTCGCGCGCGCTGCCGCGAACCGCCCCAGCCTGGGTACCCCGGGTCAGTAGCTGACCCGGGACGCCCAGGCATCCCGTGAGCTGCCCCCCCAGGAGAATCGGCCGCAGGCCGGCGCTGGGCTGCCCGGCCGGCTCTGCGGTGTCATCAGCTCGCGGGCTGGTGCGTAGCCAGCATCGCCGATCGAGGGCCGCACGGTCACGACGCCCGATCGGGTGACACGCCCGGACCTGAACGCTTTCGCGGTGGGCTGGCTAATACGGGGTGGAGAGCGGAGCAGGCACAAGCAAGGAGGGACATGGCGTCAGACGCGGAATTGATCGGCCGGTCGCTGTCAGGCGACGCGGAAGCGTTCATGGAGGTGATCGGCCGCCACGAGGTTGCGATCGGGGCCTACCTCGAGCGGCGAGCGGGGCGCGAGGCGGCCGAGGACCTTCTCGGCGACGTGTGGGCGGCGGCCTTCAAGTACCGGGGAACCTACGACCAGTCGTTCCCCGAGGCGCGGCCGTGGCTGTACACGGTGGCGCTGAACCGGCTGCGGCAGTACTGGCGCTCCCGGTCGCCGGAGGACCTGGTGCCGGACGTGACCGGCCTGGCCGAGGGGTGGGATCCGTGGCCCGCGGTGGACGTCCGGGTCGACACCCGGACGGCGTTCCGGGCGGCCGTGGCGGCCCTGAAGCCAGACGAGCGGGAGGTGCTGACGCTGGTGGCGGCGGAGGATCTCACCGTCGCCGACGCCGCCCAGGTGCTCGGCCTGCCGGCCGGGACCGCCCGCCGCCTGCTGCACCAGGCCCGCGCCGCGCTGCGGAACTCACCCGAGGTGGCCGCGCTCTTGACCGAACTCAACAGTGTGAAGGGAAGCAAGTGAACGTGGACGAGATGGATCTGGCCCGCCAGGCGCTGGACGTGACGCCCTGGCGTCCGGAAGAGTACGAGCGGGCGCGGGCGGTGCTGCGGCGCGCCATGGCCGAGTCCGGGTCGCCGCAGGAGGCCGGCCCGGTGTGGGGAGCCGGATTGCCGCGGGCGCCCCGCCGTCGCCGCCGGACGCTGAGCGGCCGGGGCATGGCCGGCCTCGGCGCCGGGATCGCCGTCGCGGCCGCGGCGGCCGTGGTCCTCGCGTCCACGCCGTGGTCCTCGCCGGCGCCGTCGGGGCGTCCGCCCGCCGCCTCCGGCGGGTCGGCTGCCCGGCCGGCCGCGCCGACCTCCAAGCTGGTCACCCTGGCCGCCTTCATCGAGGCCAGCGGCACCGCCGAGCCGGGTGACGCCTCGCTCGTCATCGCCCGGCAGGTCAACGGCGGCAAGCTGATGCAGGTCGTCTACGCGCTGTACACCGACAGCGGCCGCTTGTACCTGGGAGACGACAAGCAGACGCTGACGTCGGAGGTCGCCGACAACGCCAACCAGGCCGATTTCACCAACGCGCGCGAGATAGCGGCGGCCCGCTACGCGGCCACCGGCAACCTCGCCGCCGCCGTCAAGCGGATGGTCGAGGCGCTGCCCAACGACTACTACGACAGCCTGGCCGAGCGGAAGGCGATCTGGGCCAAGACCGCGCCGGCCCGGGACGCGCTGGAGAAGGAGAAGGGCATGAAGACCCCCATCCCGATGCCGGCCGGCAAGCTCCTGCAGCAGGACATCGACAACACCCTCTGGACCGCCTCCACCATCGCCCTGTCCTGGGGGGCGGGCGACCCGCAGATCCGGGTCGGCGTGCTCCGCCTGCTGTCCACCCTTCCGCACGTCACCGTGGACGATTCGACGACCGGCGGGCAGCCCACGCTGACGATCACGGCCGGGCCGGCGCTGTTCGGCCCGGGCAGCGGCGACCAGGTGCTGACGGTCAGCGCCAAGACCGGGATACCGGTCAGCTCAGTGGAGTCGGGCGGCGGCCTGGCGACGGCGGTGGAGACCGACCGGGACTCCAGGGTGACGGTGGCCGCCATCAAGGCGGGCAAGTTCTGACCAGATCCGGCATCGCCCCGGGACTCAGCCGGGCCTGATCACGCGGGCCGCCCCCACCGGGGCGGCCCGCGCTCATGTCGCCGGCCGGGCGGGCCGGGACGGTCAGGCCGCCTGCCAGCCGCCCTCGGCCCGGAACTCGATGTTCAGCGCGCCCAGGCTCTGCCGCCCGAAATCGTCGAGCGGCGCCAGCTCGCTCGCGCCGCTCGGGTCGTAGAGCCGTCCGATCGCGAGCCCGCGCCCCGCCCCGTCGACCAACCGGAAGAACCGGCCGGCGGTCAGCGCCTCGGAGACGTCCTCGGCGACGGCCCGATCGGGCCCGGACTTGCCGACCGCGGACGGCTCGGCCCCGTCGTAGCCCGCCACCGCGTCCTCGGTGATGACCCAGCAGTACGGCGTCGTCAGCGAGGAGAATTCCGAGATCAGCGAGTCGGGGACCTCATCGGTCTGCAGTTCGTCGAGCGGGGCCAGCCCGGCCGCGACGGGTTCCGACCGTGGCTCTTCAAGGTTCTCGTTGTGACTGCCCATACCGGCTCTTCCTGTCCAGGCCGGGCCCGATTATGCGTGCCAGAGGGCCTATCGCTGCGGAGGCAGCGACGCCACCAGGGGATGATCCATGTGGATCTTCCCGACCCGCGACGCGCCGCCGGGCGAGCCGATGTTCTGGAAGAACTCGACGTTGACGGAGTAGAAGTCCTTCCACTGGCCGGGCACGTCGGCCTCGAACGAGATTGCCTGGACCGGGCACACCGGCTCGCCCGCGCCGCAGTCGACGCACTCGTCCGGGTGGATGTAGAGCATCCGCTCGCCCTCGTAGATGCAGTCGACCGGGCACTCGTCGATGCAGGTCTTGTCGAGCAGGTCGACGCAGGGCAAGGCGATGACGTACGTCATGGCGGGACTCTTTCTGCAAGTCGATGCTGCGGGCCGATCGCCGCGTTTGAGCGTTACCGTAACCGCGCGATCGCACCCTCGCCCGCCCGGTAATAAGGCCTTAAGATCTGACCGAAATGCTGGCGCAGATGGCGGGTGCGGGCAGGCGGGCGCGGGACTGGCTGGCGAGCTTCGGCCGCCGCCCGGTGGCGCTGTCGTCTCCGTACCCGGTGGCCGAGTGCCTGGAGCGGCTGGCCGCGGTGACCACGTCGCGCGGGCGGACGATGTGGTACATCGACCCGCGGACGGTCGGGCGGCCCGATCCGCTTTTCAAGGGCGAGCTTTACCGGTCCCGGACCAGGCTGACCCGCTTCGCGGTCACGGGCAGGCGGGGCGGCTTGGTCGCGATGCTTGAGGTCCGGCTCGATCCGGCGGCCGACGGGGGCACCGCGCTCTCCGGCTGGGTCGGGGTGCCGGCCGGGGCGTTCCAGGCGACGTCGTTCGCCGTGCTCGGGTGCCTGGTGAGCCTGGGCCTGCTCGCGGCCGGAGTCGTCCAGCTGGCCCTGGGGCACATCATCGGGCTGGTGCCGACACTGACGTTCCCGCTGCCTGCGGTCGTCTTCACCGGCGTCTTCGTCTCGAGCCGCCCGGCGTTGGAGTCGGAGATCGCCGCGCTCGTCGACCAGGTGAACGAGGTGCTGGGCACGACCGGGCCGTCAAAACATAAAGGGGGTTTTGCCTTTGAACGGACAAGAGACGCCCCGGTCCGTTCGGAGGAAAAAAGACTTTATTCCGAACGGACCGAGGCGTCTCGTCCTCCCGGACCGAAGGCACGGTCCAAGGGGTCAGCCGGGCAGGTTAGAAGCCGATGGCCACCTGCACGTACTGCGCGTCGGTGGTGTTGAAGTCGGAGGACTGGCCGTTGTCGTCGTCGTAGGCGAACCCGTACTGCAGGCCGTTGACGGCGACCGAGTGCCAGAACGCGGAGTAGTAGTTGCAGGGAGCGTTCTTGTAGTAGTCAGACGGCGTGTTCTGCACCGTCGTCGAGAATTGGGCGACGCAGCGGTTCAGCCCCGCGCACAGGCTGGCGTTACCGTTGAGGGCGGGGGTTCCGCCGCCCTGGCATCCGAAGACCTCCTGGGTGGTCTCGGTGGCGCCGACCGATGCCGCGTACGCGGTCATATAGCTGGCGTCCGCTCCGCCCGGCTGGAAGGCGGCGATATCGCTGGGGGCGGGGATATTGTAGGGCGCATTCACGGTGGCGAGCTGCTGGAACGCGGCGGGCACCGCGTTCTCGAACTGCGTGAACAGGGCCGTCCTGCTCTCGGCGAAGACCTGGTCGTCCTCCCCGACCACGGTGTCGGTGCCGTCGGAGTTGTGCAGGTGGATCGCCAGCGGCAGCCCGAACGCGTCGACCCGCGAGGTGTCGGCGTTGATCGTCGTGCCGCTTGAGTTCAGCTCGATGAAGTCGTGGTACTGGCTGGCGGTCGAGCCGAGGTAGAAGTTGATCCGGCAGGAGTTGCACGAGGTCATCTCGTAGTACGGCGACTGCGCGATCGACTCGGTGACGCCGTTGACGCTCCAGTAGACCTCGCTGTCGGGGTACTGGCCGTTGGTGGCGTTGAGGAAGTCGAACTCGATGGCGCCCGACGCGCTCGGGATGCTGCTGGTGTTGCCCCAGAACCCGGCCGGGAACCCGCCGTAGGTGCCTCCGGTGCCGCCGCCACCGCCGGACGTGGCGAACGTCAGGTAGTGGATGTTCCAGCCGGGGCTGTCCTGGTCGATGGTCAGGGTCTGCACGCCGGCCGGCAGCGTGATGTTCGCGGTCACCGTTGTCCAGTCCTGGTAGCCGCCGGTGGCCGGCGCGGTGATGACGCCGGTGAGATCGGCGCCGGCCGCGTTGTCGATCTGCAGCGCGTTGGTTACCGCGGTGGGCGCGGCCAGCCGCAGGCTCAGGGCGTAGGTGCCCGCGGTGGCGACGTTGACCGTGTACTTGAACCACTGCCCGGCCGCGGTCCAGCCGATGTCGTCACCGCAGCCGGTGTCCGCGCACACCTCGAGGTCGACCCCGTCGGAGCGGTAGCTGTTGCCGCTGCCGTTGACCGCGTTGACGTTGTAGGCGACGCCCTGGCCGCCGGTGTCGTAGTTGGCCGCCTGGACGGTGCCTGGCACCGCCGCCGGGGTGCCGCCGTAGGGCGCCTCGCCGGTCGTGGTCCCCCCGCCGCCGGTCGAGGCGAAGGTCAGGTAGTGCAGGTTCCAGCCGTTGGAGTCCTGGTCGATGGTCAGCGTCTGCTGGCCGGCCGGCAGGGTGACGCTGGCGGTGACCGTGGTCCAGGTCTGGTACCCGCCCGTGTCGGGAACCGCGACGGCGCCGCTGAGGTTGACGCCGGCCGCGTTGGCGATGTGCAGCGCGTCGGTGAGCCCGTAGGGCGAGGCGACCCGGAAGCTGACCGTGTAGGTCCCGGCGGTGGCCGCGTTGACGGTGTAGTGGAACCACTGCCCGGGCGTCGTCCAGCCGATGTCGTCGGCGCCGGCGCCGGCGTTGTTCTGGGTGTCGGCGGTCGCCTCGAGGTCGATCCCGTCCGAGCGGTAGCCGTTGGCCGAGCCGTTCGTCGAGGTGACGTTGTAGGCGACGCCCTGCCCGCCGGTGTCGTAGTTGGCCGCGTACACGGTGCCGGGCACCGCGGCCGCGGTGCCGCCGTAGGGGGCGTCGGCGGCGGCGGACGCCGCGTAATGCGCGCCGGCCACCATCGTCATGGCCGCCACGACCGCGACGGTGAGGCCGATGAGGCCCGCCCGGCCCGTCCGCGGCCCGGCCCGCCTGCGCCCGGTCAACCTCGGGACGTGTAGTGATCCCATGTGCTCGGAGCTCCTTTGCTTCTAAATCTAGGGCTTAGATTAAGTTGTGACTTACCACCGCGATCCTGGTTCGTCAAGGGTCGGCCGACCCTGGAAGCCCGCACCGGACGGGGTTTCCGCGCGCTCCGGGGCAGGCCGGGACCGCTTGACGAACGATGAAGGCAGTGTTACAACACAACTTAATCTAAGACCTGAATTAGGTCGCGGACCCGGGCCGAATGAGAACAGGAGTACGCGAATGGGATCAGTTCATCTCCCGCGGCTGACCGGGCGCGGGCGCGCCGGGCCGCGGGCCGGCCGGCTGCTGCGCCGCATCGGGCTGGCGCTCGCGGTCGCGGCGGCCATGGCGGTGGCGGGAGGCGTGCACTCGGTCGCCTCCGCCGCCGCCGACGCTCCTTACGGCGGCACCGCGGCGGCGGTGCCGGGCACCGTGTACGCGGCCAACTACGACACCGGCGGCCAGGGCGTCGCCTACAACGTCACCTCGGCCAACGGCAGCGCCAACGGCTACCGCTCGGACGGGGTCGATCTCGAGACCACCGCCGACACCCAGGACAACACCGGCGCCGGCGCCGCCGACATGGGCTGGACGACGCCCGGGCAGTGGTTCAAGTACACGGTCAACGTCGCCACTGCGGGCACCTACACGGTCGCGTTCCGGGTCGCCTCGCCCTACGGGATCACCGACGCGCTGCACATCGACAACGCGGCCGGGACCAGCCTCAGCGGCTCGGTCACGATCCCCAACACGGGCGGCTACGAGACCTGGGCGACGGTCGACGCCAGCGTCACCCTGCCGGCCGGGCAGCAGACGCTGACCGTCGACCAGGACAGCAACGGCTGGAACTTCCACTACATGGCGTTCACGCTCAGCTCGGGCGGCGGCGGCTCGGGCGGCACGACCCCCCCGGGCGACGCGCCGTTCGGCGGCACGCCCGCCGCGGTGCCTGGCACGGTGCAGGTGGCGAACTACGACACCGGCGGCCAGGGCGTCGCCTACAACGTCACCTCGGCCAACGGCAGCGCCAACAGCTACCGCGCGGACGGGGTCGACCTCGAGACCACCGCCGACACGCAGGACACCAGCGCGCCCGGCGGCGCGTACGACATGGGCTGGACGAACCCCGGACAGTGGTTCAACTACACGGTCAACGTCGCCACCGCCGGCTCTTACACGGTCAGCTTCCGGGTGGCGTCCCCGTACGGGATCACCGACGCGCTGCACATCACGAACTCGTCCAACGTCAACCTGACCGGCTCGGTCGCGGTGCCCAACACCGGCGGCTACGAGACCTGGACGACGGTCACCGCCAACGTCACCCTGCCGGCCGGCGTGCAGACGCTCACCGTCGACCAGGACTCCAACGGCTTCAACTTCCATTACCTGGCGTTCGCGACCGGATCGACCAGCGGCGGCGGGGGCGGCACCGGCACCGGCAAGTACTGCGGCACCACCGACCTCGCCATGGACCAGCCGACCACGGCCTCCTCGGTCCAGGCCACCAGCGACTACCTGCCCTACTACGCGACCGACGGCGACCCCGGCACCCGGTGGTCAAGCCTGTCCACCGACCCGCAGTGGCTCGAGGTCGACCTCGGCACCCCGACCGCGATCTGCAGCGTGGGCCTTCTCTGGGAGGCCGCGTACGCGACGTCGTTCGATATCCAGACGTCCAACGACAACTCGACCTGGACCACGGTCTACTCCACCACGACCGGAACCGGCGGTCAGGAGACGTTCCCCATCTCCACCACCGCCCGCTACATCCGCATGTACGGCCTAGCGCGGGCAACCACCTTCGGCTACTCGATCTTCGAGTTCGACGTCTACGGCCCGACCAACACCCCGCCGCTGGCCGGCGGCAACGGCAACGGCGGCAACGGAACCTGCCCCTGGGTCGGCTCCACCGCCCCGGTCGCGACCCGCGTCCAGCAGGTGCTCACCACCATGGACCAGTCGGAGGCGGCCAGCCTGCTCTCCGGGGACGGCACCTCGTCTTACATCGGCCAGGTCAACGCCATCCCCGATCTGTGCATCCCGTCGATCAACATGGAGGACGGCCCGTCCGGAGTCGGCGACGGGAACGGCGGCGTGACCGCCTTCCCCGACGGCGAGAACGCGGCCGCGACCTTTGACCCCACGCTGATCGAGCAGGAGGGCTCGGCGATGGGGGCCGAGTTCGCGGGCAAGGGCGCGACCGTCGCCCTCGGCCCGACAACCAACCTGGTGCGCGACCCGCGCTGGGGCCGGACCTACGAGACCTACGGCGAGGACCCCTACCTGGCCGGCCAGGTCACCTCGGCCGAGGTCACCGGCCTGCAGAGCCAGGGCGTGATGGC
>DATCGA010000710.1:0-3323 GCA_036509215.1 Trebonia sp. | reverse complement strand
GCGGGCTGAGCTGATCAGATGGGGTCTGTGATCAGGCACGCGGGGACTTGGACGATCGAGGACATGATGGCCTCGCCGTGGCATTACCTGCCGGTTGAGGTTCCGGCCGGGGCGGCGGCGCTGCTGGTGACGCTCTCCTACTCGCGCGACGGCGGCGCGATCCTCGACCTCGGCTGCTTTGGGCCGTCCGGGTTCGGCGGCTGGTCGGGGGGCGCGCGGTCGTCGTTCGTGATCTCTGCTGCGGGGGCCACGCCCGGGTATCTGCCGGGGGAGGTCGCGGCCGGGCTGTGGCAGGTGGCGATCGGGCTGTACAAGGTGCCGGCCGAGGGCGTGCGGTACGAGGTGACGGCGGAGGCAATCGGCGGGGCGGGGTGGGCGCGGCGGGTGGCCGAGGCGCTGGCGGCGGACGGGGTGGGATCGTTGGTGCCGGCGGTGCCGGGTGTGGCTGGGGAGCGGCCGGGGCGCCGGTCGCTGCCTGCTGGGCCGGGGCGGACGTGGCTGGCGGGCGACCTGCACTCGCACACGGTGCACTCCGACGGTTCTGCGACCGTGCCCGAGCTTGCTTTGCTCGCGGTGGGGCGCGGGCTGGATTTCGTCGCCGTCACCGATCACAACACGGTCAGCCATCACCGTGAGCTCGCCGCCGCCTCGGCCGCCTACGGGATCACGCTGGTGCCGGGGCAGGAGGTCACGACGTCCCGGGGGCACGCCGGGGTGCTGGGCGACACCGGGTGGATCGACTTCAGGATGCCGGCCGACTCGTGGCTGGCGGCGGCCGAGCGCGGCGGCGGGCTGATGTCGATCAACCACCCGTTCGGGGGGGACGTCAGCTGGCTGCACCCGATGGAGCGGCGCCCGCCGCTGCTCGAGGTCTGGCACTGGTCCTGGCTCGACCCCACCTGGACGACGCCGCTGTCCTGGTGGCAGGCGTGGGACCCGTCCGCGATCCCGGTCGGCGGCAGCGACTGGCACCGGCCGGGGTCGGATTCGCCGCTGGGCACGCCGACGACGTGGGTGGAGTGCGACGACGACTCGGGTCTACCCGGTGTGCTCGACGGGCTGCGGGCGGGGCGGGTGGCGATCACGGCCTCGCGCAACGGGCCGATACTGGTGCGGCACGACGGCGGGTTCACGGCCATCGGGGCGGACGGCCTGCTGGTGGCCGACCCGGACGGGCCCTACCGGCGGATCAGCGGCGACGTCGCGCGGCTGCCGGGCCGGCCGGGGTACCACCGGCTGGTCACCCCGCTGGGCGCGACCGTCGCGCTGACGGCCTAGTTCCTGATCCGGAACGGCGCCGGCCGGTTAGGCGGTGGCCAGGTAGCGGACGCGGGCGCGGAGCAGGGCGCGGTGCGCGGTCAGGTCGTCTACCTCGTCGGGCTTGCCGGGGCACTCGCCCGCGACGACGGCGTTCTCCAGGCGGGCGCGGGCGTCGGCGGGCTCGATCGGCTCGAAGATGATCAGCGGGTCGTTCTCGGCCGCCATCCAGGTCTTGTCGAGCAGGCCCTCGGCGTCATCGACCCACGCGTCCTTGATCTTGCCGCCCTGGCCGTGGTCGATCAGCACCGACAGGGCGTGCTCGGCGTCGCCGTAGCCGAAGCTCACGGTGATCGACTCCTGGCGGCCGCCGACGTCGCCGTAGTGCCAGCACCGCCCGACCGTCGGCGAGCCGATGGCGGCCGCCCAGTCCGGGTCGGTCACGCCGCTTTCGGTCACCCGCCCGGCCGCCTCGGCCGCCGCCGCCGCGAGCGCGGGCGACCCGATCGCGGCGAGGATCCGCAGCAGCGCCAGCGCCTCCGGCGTCGCGCTCTGCTCGGCCGCCGGGACCAGCGAGGCGGTCAGCTCCGCCATGATGTCGGGGCCGCCTGCGGCGTCGGCGTCGGCGCCGCCGGACAGCGCGCCGATGATGTCGGAGCCCCAGAGCTCGGCGTCGACCGGCTTGTGCAGGTGGGCGAGCACCTCGCGCGCCTCGCTGAGCACGACGTTGGACGCCTGCGCCGGCCGCAACGGCGCGAACAGCGCGGCGATGTCGGGGTCTTCCTGGGCCATGCGGGGTATTCTGGCACGCTTAGCCCGTTTTCGTGGCGTTACTGATTCGCGTCAATATTGTTGTCACGGGCGAAGCAGGCCGCCAGATGGTCGTTGACCAGACCGCAGGCCTGCATCGCGGCGTAGACGGTGACCGGGCCGGTGAACACGAAGCCCCGCGCGCGCAGCTCCTTGGCCAGCTGCTTCGACGCTTGTGTCTGCGGCGGGACGTCGGCCCCGGTCACCGGGGCCGACGCGTCCGACGGGTTGGCGTAGCCCCAGAACAGGTCGCTCAGGCCTTCCTTGAGCTCGAGGGCGGCGCGGGCGTTGTTGATGGCGGCGCGGATCTTGGCCCGGTTCCTGACGATGCCCGCGTCGGCCAGCAGCCGGGCCACGTCGTCCTCGCCGAAGGCGGCGACCGCCTCGAGGTCGAAGTCGGCGAACGCCCGCCTGAAGTTCTCCCGCTTGCGCAAGATCGTCAGCCAGGACAGGCCGGACTGGAAGGCCTCGAGGCTGAGCCGCTCGTAGATCAGCCGGTCGCCCCGGACCGGACGTCCCCATTCGAGGTCGTGGTAGGCCACGTAGTCGGGCGTGCTCAGCCCCCACGGGCAGCGCAGCCGGCCGTCGGGGCCGGCCACCGCCCCGGCGCCCGGCGCGGCCGGCACCTCGGCCGGGGCGTCAGTCATGGGACTGCTCCGGCGGCGGGCCGGGCTCGAACGGCGCCCGGCGATGCCGCGGCGCCCCGTACGGGCTGCTCAGCGGCTGCGCCGCGGGCTCCCGGCCGAGGTCCGTGACCAGCTGCTCGAGCGCCACGATGCGGACGTCGCGGTCGCGGATCGACGCGGCGATCCGGTCCAGCGCCTCGTCGGTCGCCTGCATGTTGTAGCCCCACAACGCCATCGGCGGGCGGAGCAGGGCGATATCGGTCGCGGAGACCGGCCCGAGCCCGAGCTCGAGATAATCGCCCCGCTCGACCGGCAGCTCACCGCCACGACCCCGCGCGACGAGCACCGCGCCCGCCACCACGACGACGATGACGATCCACATAAGAACGGACACAGATGAATCGTGCCACGAAACGACGCCCGGCGTCGCGCCCGGCCGCCCCGCAGCGCCTTATCGGTGCGACATTCCGGCGTGCGCGGTCTTGATGATCTTGAGTAGCTCGGCCGGGTCGTCGGCGACGCGGAACAGCTCAAGCTCCTCGGGGCCGATGTTGCCCTCGGCCAGCATGGTCTCCTTGAGCCAGCCGAGCATGCCGTTCCAGTAGGCGCTGCCGACCAGCACGATCGGGA
>DATCGA010000709.1:0-6561 GCA_036509215.1 Trebonia sp. | reverse complement strand
CGCAGCAGCGCGGCCCGGACGAACTCCGGGTCAGACCTGATCAGCTCGATGTCAAGCATTGTCGGTAGCCTCTTCGAGGAACGGTGGAACGGTGGAAGGACGGCAGGCTGATCGGGGACGCTCACCTGATGCCTGCGACGGGCTTAGCTTACCCGCGGCCGCTCTCGTAGTATTTGGTTGCCGCGTCGGGCCTGCCTGGCCACGCTGGCAGGACCGCCAATCAATAAGGACGCTATCTCCGTGAAGATCGACAACAGTCCGGCTCGTGGTACCAGGGATCTGCTGCCCGCCAACGTCGCGGTCAGGGACCATGTGCTTGAGTCGATCACCACGGTGTACCGACGGTTCGGGTACCAGCGGATCGAGACGCCGGCCCTGGAGGACATCGCGCGGCTGCAGGGCGGGCAGGGCGGGGAGAACGAGAAGCTCATCTTCCAGGTGCTCCGCCGCGGGCTCCCCGATGAGGTCGCGGCCGACACCCCCGTGCGGGACCTGGTCGACCTCGGGCTGCGGTTTGACCTGACCGTGCCGCTGACCCGCTTCTACGGCAACAACCAGGCGCAGCTGCCATCGCCGTTCCGGTCGCTGCAGGTCGGCCCGGTGTGGCGGGCCGAGCGACCGCAGAAGGGCCGCTACCGTCAGTTCTACCAGTGCGACATCGACCTGATCGGCGAGCCGAGCGTGCTCGCCGAGGCGGAGCTGATCGAGGCCACCAGCCAGGCGCTGGCGGCCGTCGGGCTGGAAGGCACGACCGTGCGGCTGTCTGACCGCCGGTTCCTGGCCGCGCTGGCCGAGGCGGCCGGGCTGCCCGAGGCGGGCTGGGACGGGTTCTTCATCATCCTCGACAAGCTCGACAAGATCGGCTGGGACGGGGTCCGGGCCGAGCTCGAGGGGCTCGGGCTCGGCCCCGGCTCGATCACCGCCGCCGTCGACAAGATCAGCGCACTGCAGGGGCTGGAGCCGGCCAAGATCGCCGACGCGCTGGCCGACGCCGTGCCGACGCTGGGCGCCGACGCGATCGAGGACCTGGCCACCACCACCGCCTGCCTGGACCGGCTGGCGGCCGACCAGCCGCTGAGCTGGCAGTTCGACCCCACCCTGGTCCGCGGCATGGGCTACTACACCGGGCAGATCTTCGAGCTCAGCCACCCGGGGTCGCGCAGCTCGGTGGCGGGCGGCGGCCGTTACGACAGGCTCATCGGCCGCTCGCTTGACCGGGACGTGCCCGCCTGCGGGTTCTCCATCGGCTTCGAGCGGATCGTCGACCTGCTCGAGCGCGCCACCCGCCGCGAGGCGGTTGCCCTCCTGGTCGAGGCCGACGTCCCGACGATCGAGATCCTGGCCGCCGCCCGGGCGCTGCGCAGCGAGGGCCAGTCGATCGAGACCATCCGCCGCAGCGGGAAGTTCGGCGCCCAGCTCACCCGGCTTGAGGGCGCCGGGTTCACAGCCTTCATCCAGCTGCGGGCCGACGGCGGCCGTGTTACCCGCAGCGAGCCGCGGGCGCTCGGGGGTTCGGGCTCCACCGACGGGTCATGAGGTCAGGCGGGCCGCGGTTCGGTTGCGTGCTTCGCCTACGCGGCGCGGGCCTGTCGGCTGGCCCGGCTGGCCTGGGGCGAGATCGACCGGGACCGAAGCGCTAAACGCGTTCTGTCACCTACGCCACCGACACCACTAGGCGATGTTGATGGCGTGGCCGACAGGGCGGGCGTTGGACGGCCTCGGGGGACATGGACGGTGGGGTGGAACCGGGGTCCGTTCGGCAAAATCGGTTTTGAATTTTTCTTTTGACATGGCCGGACGAGTTTGGCGATCTTCTGCCGACGCCACGGATCCGACCTGGGCCGCCCGTTGACAGAAATTACGTTCGCCGGGACTGGCAATCGTGAGGACACTTTGAGAGAATCTGGTTTCCATATAGTTCAGTTACCTGATTGTGCTAGCTGCCTGGAAGGGCGGGCGGGATGAGCGACGATAGCTCCCTGAAGTCCAACTCGTTGATGCGGCGGCGCATCCGCCAGGTGCTGGCGGTGGACGCGAGCGCCGCCGCGCTGACCTTCCGGGACCTGACCTTCCCGTGGTCGTTCTACTCGGACGCGATCGCCGCCCTTGAGTCGTCGCTGGCCGGCCATCCCCGTGCCGTCCGGATCGGGATCGTGCTGCGCAACCGCCCGGGGCCGCTCGCGGCGCTGATCGCCACCATCGGCACCGGGCGCGAGGTGGTGACGTTGAGCCCGCACCTGGGCGATGCCGGGCTGGCGCGCGACATCGTCGACCTGGCGCCTGACGCGATCGTGGCGGAGGACGAGGACTGGGCCCGGGCCGCAGTCTGCGCCGCGGCCGAGACGGCGGGCGCCGTCGCGCTGCGAGCCGGATCCGACCGCGCCCTCGACGTGCAGCCGGTCGGCTGGACACCGAGTCCGGCCCTGCGGCAGGCCGGGGACGTCGCCGTGCTGATGATGACGAGCGGCACCACCGGACGGCCCAAGCGGGTCGAGCTGACGCACGACCGGATGGAAGCGGCGTTCCGGGGCGGCGGGCTGGCCATCGACGAGACGCAACCGCCCCGGCTGGGCCGGCGGCCCGACATTTTGTGGGCCCCCCTTGCGCACATCAGCGGGCTGTACTTCGCCGTTGCTCAGGTCTTGGACGGCCGCGGTATCGCCCTGCTCGAGAAGTTCGAGGTCGACGCGTGGGCGGAACTCGTCAGGCGGCACCGCCCCGGCTACGTGCGGCTGGCGCCGACGGCGCTGCGGATGGTGTTCCAGGCCGACGTACCGGCCGACACGTTCGCCAGCGTCCGCGCGGTCGGGTCGGGTACCGCGCCGCTTCCGCCCGAGCTGGCCGAGGCGTTCGAGGACCGCTACCAGGTTCCCGTCCTCACCAATTACGGCGCGACCGAGTTCGCGGGCGCGATCGCCGGCTGGACGCTCAAGGACAAGCGACAGTGGGATCGGCGTAAGCGCGGCAGCGTCGGGCGCGCCCGCGACGGCGTTGAACTGCGGGTCATCGACGCCGAGACGGGCGACCCCCTCCCGCTCGGGGCGGTGGGCCTGCTCGAAGCGCGCGGCAGCCAGCTGCCTGGAGACGGCGCCTGGCAGCGGACCACCGACCTCGCGGCGGTTGATGAGGACGGATTCCTGTTCATCCACGGTCGCGCCGACGAGGCGATCAACCGCGGCGGTTTCGTGATCCCGCCCAGCGTGATCGAGGAGGCGCTGATCGCCCATCCGGCGGTCGATGAGGCATCGGCGGTAGGGCTGCCCGACCCGAGGCTGGGAGAGGTGCCCGCCGTCGCGGTGACGCTCGCCAGCCCCGCCACCGAGCAGGAGCTGATGGAGTACCTCGCGAGCAGGCTGACCAGCTACCAGCGGCCGGTCGCGATCAAGATCGTGCACCAGCTGCCCCGGACACCATCGCTCAAGATCAGCCGCAGCCTGGTCCGCGAGCACTTTTTCAGCGACTAACGCCAGCTTGTACCGACCAGTCGGTATAGGAGTCTGCGCGCCACCGTGTCGGGGTCGGGGTCGCTATCCGCGGGTTGCGATGCCCCAGACGAAGATGTCGGCATAGGACTTGGCGACTTCCCGCACCGAGAAATGGCCGCCCGCCCGCAGCGACAGGTACGTGTAGTTGTGCATGCCGAGCCAGGCGGTGACCGCCAGCCGGGTGTCAATCGGCCGGAAGTCGGCCGACTCGATGCCCTGCTGGAAGACGGCCTCGACCCGCCCCTCGTAGGCGCGCCGCCGCTGCCGGAACATCTCGGCGTTCTTCCCGGTCAGGGCCGGGAAATCGTGCAGGAAGACCCACACGTGGTCGGGGAAGCGGAAGATGACGTCGAGCAGTTCCTCGCCCAGCATCGCCAGCTGCTCCGGCGGGGTGCCGCCGGCCAGGGCCACCCGGTCGGCGCCGAGCATCACCTCGTCCATCACCCGGTCGTGGATCGCGGCGAGCAGCTCCTCTTTGGCGCCGATGTAATAGTAGAGGGCGCCCTTCCCGATGCCGTTCGCCTCGCAGAGCTCGTTCGTGCTGGTGGCGTGGTAACCCCGATCTGCGAACACCTTGGCCGACGCGTCCACGATCTCGTGGCGGCGCTGCTGCCACTTCGCGCTCTTGCCCTGCTTGTCCTTGACCCTGGTCTGCGGCATGTAGCGGCCTCGTCTAGTCGGGAGCTTCCTCGCCCACTAACATAACGTGTTCCCAGTCTCCGCCTGTTATCAGGTTACAGATGACTGGTCGGTCAATCAATCAACGACGGCTCGGCGGGCACCGCGGCCGGGGTCGTCGTGCCAAGTCATCGGGTCAGTCTCGGTTTGCTCATTGCGTTGCTCACCCTGCTGTTCTTATTATGTACTGACCAGTCAGTGTAGATCAGGCAGGCGAGAGGGCCATGGACTTCACACTCACCGAGTTCGAGGGCGAACTGCTTGACCTGGGACGGACCTACGCCGAGGGTGAGATCGCCTCGGCCGCAGCCCGGGCCTGGCACGAGGAGCGCTGTCCGACCGAACTGCTGCGCGGGCTCGGCGGGCTCGGGCTGCTCGGCCCGCTGGTGCCGGAGAAATGGGGCGGCATCGGCTCCACCACCGTCGGTTATGTGGCCCTGCTCGAGGCCCTGGCCACGGTGGACCCGTCGGTGGCGACGGCCTGGCAGGCGCACTGCACTATCGGCAGCCTCCCGCTGCTGCTGTTCGCCGACGACGAGCAGCGCGAGCGGTGGCTGCGCCCGCTGGCCGAAGGCCGCAAGCTCGGCGCCTTCGGGCTGACCGAGCCGGGGGCCGGCTCGGACGTGCGGTCGCTGCGGACCAGGGCCGAGCCGGTGTCCGGCGGGTGGGTGCTCAACGGGCAGAAGGCCTTCATCACCAACGCGGGCACCGACATGAGCTTCGGCGTCACCGTGCTGGCCCGCACCGGCGAGGACGCCGGCGGCAAGCCGCGCTTCGGCAGCTTCATCGTCGAGCAGGGGACCGAGGGCTACACGCTCGGGCCGAAGCTGCGCGGCATCGGGTGGAAGTCGGCCGATACCAGGGACCTGTTCTTCGACGACGTCTTCGTGCCCGACAGCCAGGTCGTCGGCGAGCCGGGAGGCGGGCTCGGCCAGTTCCTGTCCGCCCTCGAGGTCGGCCGGATCTCGGTCGCCACCCTCGCCATCGGCACCGCCGCCGGCGCGATGCGGCTGGCGCTGGCCTACGCAAAGCAGCACCAGGCGTTCAGCACCCCCATCGCCAGCTTCCAGGCGATCCAGTTCAAGCTGGCGGACATGGCGACCGAGATCGAGGCCGCCCGCTGGCTCACCTACTACGCCGCCGCGCTGCGCGACGCGGGCAAGCCGTTCAAGAAGGAGGCCGCCATGGCCAAGCTGAAGGCCAGCCAGGTCGCCACGTCGGTGGTGAGCGAGGCGGTGCAGATCTTCGGCGGCGCCGGCTACATGCTCGAGAGCGACGTCGCCCGGTTCTACTGCGACGCGAAGGTGCTCGAGATCGGCGAGGGCACCAACGAGATCCAGCGCCTCGTCATCGCCCGCGAACTCGGCTGCTAGCGACCGTGGAAAACGAGCAGCCCGCCGCCTACGCGCCTGCCGCCGCCCAGCTCAGCCTGGCCGGACGGCGCGTGGTGATCACCGGTGCCGGGCGCGGCCTCGGCCGCCTGCTGGCCGGCGCGTTCGACGCCGCGGGAGCGCGGCTCGCCCTGGTCGCCCGGTCCAAGCCCGCCCTCGAGGGCCTGGCCGGGCAGCTGGCCGGCGATCACCTGGTCTGCCCCGGCGACGTGCGGGACGAGCTGCTCAACGAGACGGTCGCCGAGCGGATGACCGAGCGGTTCGGCGGCATCGACGTGTGGATCGCCAACGCGGGGGTGTCGCGCGAGGACCCGGACATCACCCGCCTCTCCCCCGACGCCTGGCGCGAGGTCATCGACACCAACCTGACCGGGACGTTCCTCGGCGCGCGAGCGGCCGCCGCCCGGATGGGCGCGGGCGGCCGCATCATCGTCACCGGCTCGGTCCTCGGCGACCGGCCGCACGGCCGCCTGGCCGCCTACTCGGCCTCCAAGGGCGGCGTCCATGCCCTGGTCAGGTCGCTGGCGCAGGAACTCGGGCCTCGGCAGATCACCGCCAACGCGGTGGCGCTGGGCTGGTTCGAGACCGGGCTGGGCGCGTTCTGGCACCGCGACGAGGACCGCGAGCAGGACATCGCGGCGCACACCGCCCTCGGCCGCTGGGGGACGGCGGACGACCTGACCGGCGTCTACCTGTTCCTGGCGTCCGCCGCGTCGGCGTACATCACCGGCACCACGATCACCGTTGACGGCGGCTACTCGCTGCTGTGACGCTCGATCCCGATGACGATCCCGATGACGATCGAAGGAGATGGTCATGTTTAACCTCGCCCGGTCTCTCGACCGGAACGCGGACCGCACGCCGGATGCGGCCGCGGTGATCTTCGGCGATACCCGGCTGACCCACCGGCAGCTCCTTGACCGGGTAACCGCGCTGGCGGCCGCCTTCCGCGCGGCCGGCGTCGGCCCGGGCGACATCGTGGCGCTGCTGATGGGCAACCGCCCCGA
>DATCGA010000708.1:0-13405 GCA_036509215.1 Trebonia sp. | reverse complement strand
GCAGCAGGCCGACCACGACCGCGCCGACGAACACCATCGGCAGGTTGCGCAGCCGGCCGAAGACGGCGGCGGTGTAGGCGCTGACGATCAGCAGCGAGAGCTGGGTGGCGTCCAGCGTCACCTCGGACGCGATGAGGATGCCGCCGATGGCCGCCAGCTGCGTGGACAGGATCCAGGCGGACCGGTTGGCCCGGTTGGGATCGGCCCCGGTGAGCCCGGCCAGGGCCCGGTCGTCGACCGTCGCCCGCATCTGGGTGCCGACCCGGGTGCGGTAGAGCAGCAGCCGCAGGCCGAGCGCGACCGCGACCGCGACGATCATCGTGATGATCTGCTGCCAGGTGAGCGACGCGGACCCGATGTGCAGTGACGCCGACCCGGGGAAAAACGGGGGCAGCGACCGGACGAGGTTCGGGTTCCAGATCCACTGCGCGAGCGCGATGAAGCCGGACAGCATCGCGACGGTGACGACCAGCCGCTCCGCCTCCCCCAGGCCCTGCACCGGCCGGATCACGACCCGCTCGACCAGCAGGCCGAAGACGGGGGCGGCGACCAGCAGCACCACGGCCAGGGCGACCGGGACCGGCCACCCCCAGCCGATGGTGAGCTGCCAGTAGGTGAACGCCGCCAGCATGCCCGCCGCGCCGTGCGCGAAGTTGAACACTCCGGTGGTGGTGTACGTCAGCACCAGCCCGCTGCCGACCACCGCGTAGATCGCGGCGGTCGACAGGCCGATGATGCCGTAGGCGAGGAACTGCGACATGAGGCGGGCGCTCCGTTACTTAACGTCGGCCATGCTCTTGCCGACGCTGCCGAGCGTGGCCGGCTGCGGGAACCCGGCCGGCAGCTTGGCCACGGTCTCGCCGCAGCGGTAGGCGCCGTTGTTGGCGCCGAAGGAGGCGGGCACCCAGCCCGCCGTGGTCGCCTGCTCCACGTCGAAGCAGGTCGGCGGGGCGTCGGTGTTGGACAGGTCGACCGGGGCGGTGAGGCCTCCGCCGGTCCAGTCCGTGAACTTGAGCCCGGCGTCGTATACGCACAGCCGGGTCAGGGCGCTGCCGCAGGTCTCGGCCGACTTGGCGAAGATCAGCCAGGCCGACCAGGCCTGCACGTCCTGGAGCGTGAGCGGCTGGCCGGGCGCGTACTGGGCGAACAGCTTCACCAGCTGCTCGGTGGCCGGGTTGTCGGCCGCCTTCTCGATCGGGTAGACGGCCGGCAGGGGCGCGTAGTTGGTCTGCTCGGTTGCGGCCTTGCCCAGCAGCGAGATGAAGTCGGTGCCGTAGGAGTTGGTGTTGGCGTCGATCCACTCCGGGTGGTAGCCGATGTTGTCCATCGCCTGCTCGAGCGCGGCCAGCTGCCCGGGCTCGCCGTAGAAGGTGAAGCCCTTGACGCCCTTGTTCTTGAGCGTCTCCGCGTACGGGGTCCAGTCGGTCACGCCGCTGATCGGGAACGTGCCGTTGTAGATCACCTTGCCGCCGACGGCCTTGGCCGTGTCGACCAGGATCTGCGAGTCGACCTGGGTGATGACCGAGGCGCCGGAGAGGATGCCGACGGCGTTCTTCGAGCTCGGGTACTTCTGGTTGATCAGCCAGTTGTAGTAGCCGCCGAACGGCGAGTAGGAGTGGCCGTAGGTGATCGGGTAGATCTGCAGGCTCGAGCCGTTGTTCTGCATCATCACGACCTGGGCGTCGAAGTCGGGCAGCAGGCACTTCAGGCGGGTGGTGACGGCCAGCCCGTCGAGCGCGGCCGAGCCGCCGGCCAGCACGAAGTCGCTCGAGCAGGCCTGGGCCATCGCGCCGACGACGTCGAGCATCTGGGTGTCGTGGGTGTCGGCCACCAGCTTGCGGCCGTCGATCCCGCCGGCCGCGTTGCACCAGTCGGTGAAGACCTTGGCGGTGGTCTCAAGCTGCGGGTCCTTGGTGAAGCCGACGTCGGTCAGCACCCCGGTCATGATCTGGCTGGAGGTGACGCCCTGGTCGGTGGCGCCGGTCGCGCCGCCGCCGTGGCACGCGTCGGTCACGGTGCCGAAGGCCGGCCCCGACGCGGTCGACCCGGTCCCGGACGAGGAAGTCGACGACGACGCCGGGGTCGAGCCGGACGCCTGCGTGCTGGTCGTCCCGGCGCGGCTGCAGCCGGCCGCGAGCACGGCCGCCACGGAGACGGCGGCAAGGGCTCTTAGGGCAGTTCTCACGGGGTTCCTCCTCGGTGATGATCCCCGGCAAGTTACACCGCGATTGTGGCACGCATTCTTCCAAATGAGAATGCTGTTACCAAGATGTGTGAATCGAGATTCCCCCAGGGGCGGCGTCGGCTCTCAACCGCCGTCGATGTCACCCTCGGCCCCGTCGTCGATGACGCCGGCCGCCCGCATGGCCGCCAGCGCGTCCGCGTCGAAGCCGAGCTCGCGCAGCACGCTCTCGGTGTGCTGGCCGAGGGCGGGGATGGGGTCGAGGCGCATGTCCCAGTCGGGCGACTCGGGCGGCGGCAGCAGGCCGAGGACCGGGCCGACGGGCGAGCCGATCTCCCGCCACCGGTCGCGCTCGGTCAGCTGGGGGTGGTTCAGCACCTCGGTCGGCCGGTTCAGCCGCGCGTGCCCGAGCGCGGCCGCCTCGGCCGCCTCTCGGCAGTCGGCCAGGGTCAGCCCGGCCGCCCACGCCGCGATCACCGCGTCGAGCTCGGCCCGGTGCGCGATGCGGTCGGTGTTGGTCGCGTAGCGGGGGTCTTCGGCCAGGTCGGGGCGGTGCAGCACGTCGGCCGCGAGGCGCCGCCACTCCCGGTCGTTGGTGGTGCCGAGGACGAGGGTCTGGCCGTCGGCGGTCTGGTACGAGCCGTACGGCGCCACCGCGGGCGAGCTGACGCCGTTGGGTACCAGGTCGACGCCTGCGTAGCGGGCGATGTTGAGCGCGTAGCCCATCCACTCGGTCACCGCGTCGAACAGGCCGACCGAGATCGCGGTCCCCGCGCCGGTCCGCTCGCGGACGAACAGCGCCGCCAGGATGCTGGACAGGGCGTACATCCCGGCCCCGATGTCGGCGATCGGCATCCCGGGCTTGGCCGGGCGGCCGTCGACGCCGGTGATCGCGCACGAGCCGCCCTCGGACTGGGCGAGCAGGTCGTACGCGCGCGCCTTGGCGTAGGGGCCGCCGTTGCCGTAGCCGGAGATGCCGACCACGATCAGCGCCGGGTGCGCGGCCCGGAGCTCCTCGGGGTCGAGGCCGAGGCGGCCCGCCGCGCCGGGGGCGAGGTTCTGCACGACGACGTCGGCCCTGGCCACCAGGCGGGCGAGCGCCTCCCGTCCGAGGGGGTGCTTGAGGTCGAGGGCGACCGACTCCTTGTTCCTGTTGGCCCACGCGAAGTAGGCGCTGAGCCCGTTGACGACCTCGTCGTAGCCGCGGGCGAAGTCGCCGCCGGCCCGGTTCTCGACCTTGATGACGCGCGCGCCGAGGTCGCCGAGATGACGGGTGCAGATCGGCGCCGCGACGGCCTGCTCAACCGCGACGACGGTGATGCCCTGTAGCGGCTGCACGTTTGCCCTCCAGAGTCATCCAGGGTCCGTTCGATATGACGAATTTGGGCTCTCTTCCTTAACTTCCGGTCACGCTTCTTCCCTTCGACTCATTCCCGGTCCAGGCGGGCGGGCGGCGCTCGGCGAACGCCCGCGCGCCCTCGAGCGCGTCGGCGCTGCGGAAGATCGCGGCGGTCTCGTCGGCGTCGGCCCAGCGCCGCTCGCGGATCAGCTTCTTGGTCAGGGCGACCGCGAGGGGGCCGTTGGCGGCGAGCTTCTCGGCCAGCTTGATGGCTTCTGCGCGCACTTCGCCGGCCGGGACGACCTTGTTGACCAGGCCGAGCTGCTCGGCCCGGGCGGCGGTGACGGGGTCGCCGGTGAGGCCCATCTCGAGCGCGACCGCTAGCGGGATCCGGGTGGCGACGGTGGTGCCGCCGCCGGCCGCGAACAGGCCGCGCTTGACCTCGGGCATGGCCAGCCACGCGTCTTCTGACGCGATGACCAGGTCGCAGGCGAGCGCGATCTCGAAGCCGCCGCCGAGCGCGGGGCCGTTGAGGGCGGCGATGAGCGGCTTGCTGATCCCGTCCTTGTAGAAGTCTGTGAGCCCGCCGAAGGCGGCGCCGCCGGCGAACGCCTTGAGGTCCATGCCGGCGCAGAAGACCGGGCCGTTCCCGGTCACGACCACCGCGCGGACGTCCGGGTCGGCGTCGGCCTCGGCCATCGCCTGCAGGATCGCGTCCTTGAGCTCGGGGTTGAGCGCGTTGCGAGCCTGCGGCCGGTTGAGGGTCAGCACCAGGACGTGGCCGGTGCGCTCGGTCAGCAGCACCTCGTCTGTCGCCTGGGGGTCGTCCGGTTCCATGGGGCTCCTCTCGTTCTGTTGGAAACTATCTTCTCGTTTTTGGAGAATCAACTGCGTTCGCCCGAACGGTCCCGGGCGACTGTCCGCCGTCGCATGGCTCCGTCCGGTTGACGACCACTCCCTCGATGTGGAAATCTGATACTCGCTTCGGAGAATATAGTTCTCGCTTGCTACTCGTCAGGAAGGCTGGACCGTGCTCACGCTGAAGGCCGCCGGGCTCGTCGACATCGACGCGGGCGAGATCGTCAGGCCGGGGATCCTGCGGATCGACGGCGACCGGATCGCTGCGGTCGGCGGGCCGGTTTCGCCCTCGGACGAGGTGGTGGACCTGGGATCGCTGATCCTGCTCCCCGGGCTGATGGACATGGAGGTCAACCTGCTGATGGGCGGGCGCGGCGAGACCGCGCACCTGTCCCCCATGCAGGACGACCCGCCGCTGCGGATGATGCGCGCGGTCGGCAACGCCCGGCGGACGCTGCGGGCGGGCTTCACCACCGTGCGCAACCTCGGGCTGTTCGTCAAGACCGGCGGCTACCTGCTCGACGTGGCGCTGATGAAGGCGATCGACGCGGGCTGGATCGACGGGCCGCGGATCGTGCCCGCCGGGCACGCGATCACCCCGACCGGCGGGCACCTCGACCCGACGATGTTCAACGCGATGATGCCGGGGATGCTCCCGCTTTCGGTCGAGGAGGGGATCGCCGACGGGGTGTCCGAGGTGCGGCACGCGGTCCGTTACCAGATCAAGCACGGCGCGAAGCTGATCAAGGTGTGCGCTTCGGGCGGCGTCATGTCGCACACTGGGACGGCCGGGGCGCAGCACTACTCCGATGAGGAGCTGCGGGCGATCGTGGACGAGGCGCACCGGCGGGGGCTGCGGGTGGCCGCGCACTGTCACGGGGCGGACGCGGTGCGGGCGTCGGTGGAGACGGGGATCGACTGCATCGAGCACGGCTTCCTGATTGACGACGACGCGATCGCGCTGATGGTCAAGCGAGGGACGTTCCTCGTGCCGACGACGTATCTGGCGGACGGGATGGACGTGTCGTCCGCTGCGCCGGAGCTGCAGGCTAAGGCGGCGGTGATGTTTCCGGCCGCGCGTCTGTCGGCCAAGAAGGCCGCTGACGCGGGGGTGCGGATCGCGGTGGGGACGGACGCGCCTGCGATACCGCACGGGAAGAACGCCTTGGAGCTGGCGGCGCTGGTGTCACGGGGGATGACTCCGCTCGCTGTGTTGCGTGCGGCGACGGTTGTTGCGGCGTCGCTGATTGACGTATCGGACCGGGGGCGGCTGTCGCCGGGGCTGCTGGCGGACGTGATCGGGGTGCCAGGGAATCCGCTGGAGGACATCACCGTCACCCAGGACGTGCGGTTCGTGATGAAGGGCGGGAAGGTCTTTGATGGCTGAGGGTGCTGCTTTTGATGCTGTCGCGGATGTCGTCGAGATCAACCAGCTGCTCGCCCGGTACGCGGTGACGATCAGCCAGGGGGACATCGACGGGCTGGTCGCGGTGTTCACGGCCGACGGGACGTATAGCGCGTTCGGTGACACGTACGCGCTGTCTGAGTTTCCTTCCTTGGTCGCCGCCGCGCCTAAGGGGCTGTTTATGACCGGGACCGCTTTGGTGTCTGTGGACGCTTCCGGGGCGTCTGCGTCGGGGACTCAGCCGCTGTGCTTCATCGACCAAGCGACGCACGACATGCGGATCGGGTACTACAACGACACCTACCTGCGGACGGCGGACGGGTGGCGGCTGCGGACGCGGGCGATGACGTTCATGCGCAGGGGCGGCGCGCACGACTCCGGGCGACCGCACGCATACCAGAGACCATGAGCGAGCTCAGCGTCGCCGAGTTCCGGGCGGGGGTGCGGGCGTGGCTTGACTCGCATGACCTGTCTGTTTCCGGCTCGTCTGTTTCCGGCTCGGCTGAAGGGTCGCTGGACGGGCAGGTGGCGCAGCTGCTGCGGGTGCGGGCGGCGCTGTACGACGCCGGGTGGATGCGGTACGGGTGGCCTGCGTCAGTCGGCGGGCTGGGCGGGCCGGCCATGCTGCGGGCGGTGCTGGGCGAGGAGGTCGCGACCCGGGACCTGGCCGAGCCGGGGATCTACTCGATGGTCGAGGTGCTCACGCCGACGATGATCGCCTACGCCCGGCCGTCGCTGGCCGCGTCGGCGGTGCCGTTGCTGCTGTCCGGGCGGGAGCAGTGGTGCCAGGGGTTCTCCGAGCCCGGTTCGGGGAGCGACCTGGCTTCGCTGTCGACGCGGGCGGTTGCGCGTTCCGATGGGGCGTGGGTGATCACCGGGCAGAAGGTGTGGACGTCGCTGGCGCAGTACGCGGCGCGATGCGTGCTGCTGACGCGGACATCGCCCGGGCACGGCGGGATCACCGCGTTCTTCGTTGACATGTCGTCGCCCGGCATCACGGTTCGGCCGCTGCGGACGATGCACGGGGTGGACGAGTTCGCCGAGGTGTTCTTCGACGAGGTGGTGGTGCCGGGCGACCGGATGCTGGGGCGGCCGGGTGACGGCTGGCGGGTGGCGACGGACCTGCTGCCGTACGAGCGGTCGACCTGCTTCTGGCATCGGGTCGCTTACCTGTACTCGCGGCTTGACCGGCTGGTTGAGGCGGCGTCTTCCGCTTCCTCGGGCAGCGCCGGCGGGCTACGCGGCGGTGGCGTGGTGGCTGACGATGGCTCGTGGGACGGGGCCGACGTGGCGGCGCTCGGGGCCGCGTACGTGGCGCTGCACACGCTGCGGTGCCGGTCGCTGGTGACGCAGCGGCGGCTGGCTTCCGGCGGCACGCTCGGGCCGGAGACGTCGGTCGACAAGGTGCTGCTGGCCTCGGCCGAACAGCAGCTCTACGACACCGCCCGGGACCTGCTGCCCGGGATGGTGGAGCTGACCTCGTCCTCGTGGCGGACGGAGTTTCTGTACTCGCGGGCGGCGACGATCTACGGCGGCACGGCCGAGATCCAGCGCAACATCATCGCCCGGCGGCTGCTCGACCTCGGGATGGAGTGAGGTGGTGACTGCTGTGTCGCATCCGGCGGGCGCGGAAAGCGCGGACCCGGCCGAGCTCGCGCTGCTGGCGGAAACGTTCCGCAAGACGATGTCGGCGGCGTCCGGTCAGGTGCTTGACCTCGCGCTTGACCAGCTCGGCTGGCGCGACCTGCTGGCCTCGCTGCCCGGGGTGGCGATCCCGATGGTGTTCCGGCTCCTCGGGGAGACGGGCGCGCACGCGCCGATCCTCAACGACGTGATGCTGTGCGTAGCCGGGCGCGCGCCGGGCGACACGGTGCCGCTGCCGTACGCGGGGGGCTCGTGGGTGGTGTGGGAGCGGAGCGACTGGCGGTCGGGCGCGCTTGACGACGAGCTGCCGCTGCGGCCGGTCGCGGGCGACGGCGGGCCACTGCCACTGCCGCTCGGGGCGGGGCGGCGGGCGGTTGGGTGGTGGCTGGTGGGGACCGGTCGGGCGATGCTGGCGCTGGCGCGGTCGCACGCGCTTGACCGGGTGCAGTTCGGGCGTCCGCTGGCCTCGTTCCAGGCGGTTCGGCACCGGCTGGCGGAGACGCTGGTCGCGCTGGAGGGGGCCGAGGCGGCGCTGACCGCGGCGGACGCGCTGGGCGGTGCTTCTGCGGGCGGGTTGGCGGGTGACGATGAGCTGGCGGCGCTGCTGGCGAAGGCGGCGGCGGGGCAGGCGGCGCTGACCGCGGCCCGGCACTGCCAGCAGGTTCTCGGCGGCATCGGGTTCACCGCCGAGCACGGGCTGAACCGGCACGTCCGGCGCGCGCTGGTGCTCGACGGGCTGCTCGGCAGCGCCAGGGAACTCACCCGTGAGGCCGGGGCCCGCCTCGTGGCGGAGCGGTCCGCCCGCAGGCTGGTGGACCTATGAGGCTTGATCTTCTCGTTTCTTCTCAGGCAGGGGGACGTCCGCGATGGTGAACATTGACGAGGTCACGACGGCGGGTGGTGACGAGCCGTCGTGGAAGCAGCGGGCGGTCGAGCGGTCGACGCGGGCGGCGAAGCTCCGGGCCGAGCAGCGGGTCCAGCGGTTCCTCGACGCCGCGCAGTCGATCATCACCGACAAGGGCACGACCGACTTCACCGTGCAGGAGGTCGTCGACGTCTCCCGCCAGTCGCTGCGCAGTTTCTACCAGCACTTCGACGGCAAGCACGAGCTGCTGCTGGCGCTGTTCGAGGACGCGCTGCGGCGGGCCACGATCCAGATCACGGCCGCCGCCGACGCCCAGCCCGACCCGATTGACGCGCTCCGCACCGCTGTCCAGCTTTTGTTCGAGCTTTCCCGGCCCGACCCCGACGCGCACCGGGCGCTGTTCACCGAGTTCGCGCCGCGGCTGCTGCTCACCCACCCGGCCGAGGTCCGCCGGGCGCACGCGCCGCTGCTCGACCTGCTGACCGTGCTCACGGGCCGGGCCGGCCAGGCCGGGCGGCTGCGGTCGGGGGCCGAGCCGCGCCGGGTCGCCGCCCTGGCGATGGCGACGGTCATGTTCACCGCGCAGACCAGCGGCGCGCCCGACCCCGGGAGCTCGGCCGCCGACGCCAACGGCAACGTCCGGCCGGTGTCGGCCGACGAGATCTGGGACTTCGTCGCGCACGGCATTGCCGGCTGAGCTTCGTCGCCGTCGCCGTCGCCGTCGCCGTTGCCGGCGGGTCGCCCCTCGGTCGCGATGTGACGATGTATGGTCAGCGTCGGCGGCGGGCGGGCTGGAGGGCAGGGAAGAAGCCCATGACCGCGCGGGCCGAGATATCGGGCGACTCGAACGGGAAGCCGTAGCGGTCCTCGACCTCACGCCAGGCCTCGGCCAGCCGGTCCATCGCCACCGCGAAGTTCTCGCGGTAGAACCGCTTGGCCACCTGGGGGTCCCCGAACAGCACCAGGCCGAGCAGCGGAAGTATCCCCTCCAGGGTGGAGGTGAGCTGACGGTACAGCCCGGTCATGGTCTCGAGCTGACGCTGCGGGGTGAGCGGCTGGGGCGGCGCGGCGTCGGCGGTCGCCGGGTCGGGACTGGGAGCGGCGGCCGTCTTAGCCATGAAGAACACCCGCATTCCGGACCTTAACCGCAATAAGTGCACGCATGCTCAGATGGTAACGGGTTGGTTTCCGGTAAGCGGTTGACAGGGAATCGGCGCGGCTAGCCGTGCCGGAACCGTTGCGTTGTCGCATACTTGTAGCCGTGGAAGAGGACTGGGGGGAAGACGCGACGCGCCGGGCGAAAGCCGCGCTTATCAGCACCCTGGTGCCCAACGCGAAACGCGTCGCAGACTACATGTACGGCGGCCAGAACAACTTCGAGGCCGATCGCAAGGCCGCACGGTCACTGGCCGCCGCGGCGCCGGTGGTCGGCTCCATCGCGCCCGCCGTCCGGGGCTTCCAGCAGCGCGTGCTGCGCTACCTCGTTCTCGAGGCCGGAATCAGGCAGTTCCTCGACATCGGCACCGACCTCCCCCTCGTGGGCAGCACCCATGACGTCGCGCAGTCCCTGGTCCCCGAGTGCCGCATCGCCTACGTGGACAACGACCCGATGGTGCTGTCGCACGCCCGGGCGCTGATGAAGTCCGCCCCCGGCGGCGTCGTCGGCTACGTCGACGCCGACGTCCGCGAACCGGACACGATCGTGGCGGGCGCCAAGGGCACGCTGGACTTCGGCCAGCCGGTCGCGATCTTGCTGCTGTTCACGCTGGCCTACGTCACCGACGGCGTGGAGGCGGCCGGGGTGGTGTCCGCGCTGGCGGCGTCGCTGCCGTCCGGCAGTTACGTCGCGATCTATCACCTGGCGAGCGACATGGACCCGGCGATGGAGGAGGCGGCCAGGATCTGGAACAAGATGATGCCCACCCAGGCCATCACGCTCCGGTCCAAGGCCGAGGTCGCCGATCTGGTGGCCGACCTGGTCCCGGTCCCGCCCGGCCTGGTCCCGGTGACCGAATGGCGGGCCGACGCCGATCCGCGCTTCGACTCCGGCGCCGCTGTCCCCGTCTACGGGATCGTGGCCCGCAAGCCCTAGCCTGCCCCTCCCCAGCCGAATTGGGTCTGGTTATCGCGTGTCCGGCGCGACGCTTCTTGCTGTTATCAGGCTTGGTAGAGCCAAACCCAGTTGCCGCTGGGGTCGCGGACGGCCGAGCACCGGGGCATGCCCTCGGCTTCGTGCGGGGCCACGGTCTCGGCTGCCCCGGCATCGATGGCGCGGGCGTGATAGGCGTCGAGGTCGTCGACCAGCAGCCCGAATGTCGACGGCCCGGGCAGATCCATGCGGTCCTGGCCGGCGATGAGGTGCATCAGGAAGAAGTCGTCCTGGCCGTAGGTGCCGAACATGAAGGCCGAGTAGTCGGCCCGTTCCGTGCGCTGGACGACTTCGTAGCGGAAGCCGAACGACTTGACGTAGAACGCGACGGCGGCGTCGACGTCGTCGACGGCGATCTTGATCTGGGACGGCCGGGATCCGGCCGGGAGCGCTGGCATGGTGATTCCCTCCCGAATGAAGCGGTCGGCGTCGCGGAGCTGGGCGGTCAGCAGGTCTCGCTGGCGTTCCAGGCGGCGCCGGTGATCGGCCAGGACGTCGCGCGCTGCCACCCCGGCGGGGTCATCGATGATCCGGCGGATCCCCTCGATGGGCAGGCCGTCCCAGCGCAGGATCGCGATCTGCCTGGCGCGCCTGGCCTGCTCGCGCCGGTACCGGCGGTAACCGGAGGCCGGATCGACGCTGGCCGGCAGGAGCAGGCCGACCTCGTCGTAATGCCGCAGCGTGCTGACCGGGAGGCCGGTCAGCCGGGCGAACCGCCCGATGGTCATCAGCTCGTCGTTGTCCACCACACCACCGTGAGCCCTCGGGTAACCCGAGAGTCAAGATCTGCCCGGCGTAGATTTCCACTGATATAGTAAACAAACACTCACTTTGCAATGACCTAGGTGGGGGCGGGCGGGGTCGGGGGATCGGATGGTGGAAAGGAGGAGGCAGATGGCGGGGCCGTTGGCCGGATTGCGAGTCGTGGAGCTGGAAGGCAGGGGCCCGGACCGTTCGGAGCGATGATTTTGGCTGATCTTGGAGCGGAGGTCGTGCGCATCGATCGGCCCCGGGAGACCCCCGCCGTCGATGGGGAGACGGGGGCGGAGCGGATGTCGAGGGGTACCGGCCGGGCGTCGCCGAGCGGCTGGGGGTCGGGCCGGAGGCCTGCCTCGGGCGCAACCCGCGCCTTGTCTACGCGCGGATCACCGGCTGGGGCCAGGACGGGCCGTACGCGCAGGTGCCCGGGCACGACATCAACTACGTGGCGCTGGCGGGCGCGCTTGACCCGCTGCGGCGGGGCGACGGGCCGCCGGCGCCGCCGCTGAACCTGCTCGGCGACTACGGCGGGGGCGGGATGCTGCTGGTCGTCGGCATCCTGGCGGCGCTGTTTGAGCGTTCGCGGTCGGGTGCGGGGCAGGTCGTCGACGCGGCCATGGTCGACGGGGTGGCGCTGCTGACCACGCTGCTGCACGGGATGCGGGCGGAGGGGCTGTGGTCGGACGTGCCCGGCGGCAACATCCTCGACCTCGGGTCGCCGTTCTACAACGTGTACGAGACGTCCGACGGCCGGCACGTGACGATCGGGTGCGGGGAGCCGCAGTTCTACGCGGCGCTGCTGGCGAAGCTGGGGTTGGACGACGATCTGCTGCGGGGGCAGAGCGATCCCGCCGGGTGGGCGGCCGGGCGGGCGCGGCTGGCTGCGGTGTTCAAGAGCCGGTCGTTCGCGCAGTGGCGGGAGTTGCTTGAGGGGACGGACACCTGCTTCGCGCCGGTGCTCACCCCGGGCGAGGCGCCCGGGCATCCGCACAACGTCGAACGCGGGACGTTTGTCGAGGTGGACGGGGTGGTGCAGCCGGCGCAGGCGCCTCGGTTCAGTCGCACTCCCCCGGGCCGCTGCGGTCGTCTTCGGACGGTGACGACACGGCGGACGTGCTGGCTGGCTGGGGTCTGGATCGCTCCGATGTCGCCGGGCTGCTGCCTTACGGGGACGCTACGACTGGCGCGGTGTGACGGTGGCCGGGGTCGGCGTCCGGTAGCGTCGGTGAGATGGAAACCGTCATCGTCGGGGCGCGCGGCAGCCGGCTCGCCCAGGTCATGGTCAAGGAGCTGATCGATCACCTCGGCGGGTGCCCGGTGGTGGAGTTCAAGGCTCGGTCGGTGATGACCGACGGCGACCGGGACCGCAAGTCGCTGGTGCGGGATCTCGGCGGCGATCAGGGCGGTGTGTTCACCACCCAGCTTGAATCGGAGCTGCTCGCGGGGCGGGTTGATATCGCCGTGCACTCGCTGAAGGACCTGCCGACGGCGCCGCCGGAGGGGCTGGTGCTGGCGGTCACGCCGCCCCGGGCCCAACCGCTCGACGCGCTGTGCGGGTCCACGCTGGCGGGGCTGCGGGCCGGGGCGCGGGTGGGCACCGGGTCGGCCCGGCGGATCGCGCAGCTGAAGGCGGTGCGTCCGGACGTGGAGGTCGTGCCGATCCGCGGTAACGTGCCCGGCCGGCTGGCGCGGAGCAAGGCGGGGCTGGACGCGGTGATCCTGGCCGCCTGCGGGCTGCGGCGGCTCGGGCTTGATGACGCCATTACCGAGCTGCTTGACCCGTCGCTGTTCCCGCCGTCGCCCGGGCAGGGCGCGCTCGCGGTTCAGGTCCGGGCCGGGGACCGGGAGCTGCTGGAGATGCTGAACTCGTTCGGCGACCCGGACGCCGACGCGGCGGTGCGGGCGGAGCGGGCGCTGCTTGGGGAGCTGCACGGCGGGTGTTCGGTGCCGGTGGGGGCGCTCGCTAGTCGGCGGGACGGGGCGCTGTCGCTCTATGCGCAGGTCACGTCGCTGGACGGGCGCTCGCGGGTGGATGGCAGCGTTACCGGGGTTGACCCGGAGGCGGTTGGGGCTTCGCTCGCCTCGGTGCTGCGGGAACGAGGCGCGGACGCGATCCTGGACCAGATTCGCGCGCCGGCCGCCCGGTAATTCCCGCCATCCTCGGGTCGGTGGCCCCGTCGCCACGATTGGGTGTATTTTCCGTC
>DATCGA010000707.1:0-12378 GCA_036509215.1 Trebonia sp. | reverse complement strand
CAGCCTGGGCGGCCCGCGACAGCGGCGGCGGCGGGGTCAGCAGCCGCAGCACCCGGGCGGTGAGCTCGCCCTCGGCCACGGCCAGTGCGCCCGCCGGGGCGCCGTCGGCGCCCGCGGTGCCGAACCGGACCAGCGCGGTGGCCAGCTCCTTGGGCAGCAGCCCGCGGACCCGCAGCGCCCGGTCGTCGGCCATCATCTCGACCAGCAGCGCGACCGTCCGGTGAGCCTCGGCCACGCCCGCCGACCGGGGGAACGCGCGCCGCAGCGAGGTGAACGGGATCAGCACCAGGTCGTGCCGGGCGCGCAGGTGGGCGCGCTCGTGGGCGAGGACCGCGGTCAGCTCGGCCGGGGCGAGCAGGTCGAGCGTGCCCGCGCTGACCACGATCTGCGAGCGGATCCCGGGCAGGCAGTAGGCCGCCGCGGCCGGGTAGTCGATCACCAGCGCCCCTGGCACCTTTGGATCGCCGTGCGCGAGCAGCGCGAGGAGCTCGCGCTGCCGCCGTCGCGCGCCGATCGCGTCCGCGAACGCGACCACCAGCACCGAGTAGAGGACCGTGAGCAGGGCGAAGCCGGCCGATAGGAAGATCAGCCGCAGCGCGGTCAGCAACGGCGACTGGTGCGGCGCGATCAGCTGCCCCGACTCGACCCGGCCGACCAGCACGGCGAGCCCGCCGATGACGCCGACGTGGTTGCCGGGACCGCTGACGCCGATCGCGAGCAGCGCGCCGACGGCGGCCAGGCCGCCGGCCAGGCCGAGCGCCTGCCACAGCAAAATCGCGGCCGCCGGGGACCTGCGCGGCCAGGACGCGTGCAGCATGGCGCGTGCGCTCCGCACGCTTCCCACGGCGACCGCGGCTAGTAGTACCGCGTCGGCCAGTGCCCTCATAATTCGATCCCGATATCTCCCTCTACGCGGAGCTCGTCCCCGTCCTGCTCGTGCCCCTCCGTGCCCGCCAGAGCCTCGCGAAGCACTTCCGCCTCGTCGCCGGACACGCTCTGCGCGAACCGCGCGAGCGCGGCGACCCGGTCGCCGGTCTGGTCGAGCGCCGTCAGCATCAGCTCGGCCACGTAGGCCTCCCTAGTCGCAGCCGGCCGGTACCGCCAGGCCCTGCCATCCCGTTCCCTGCGAGCGAAACCCTTCTTCGCAAGCCGGTCTAGCACCGTCATCACGGTGGTGTGAGCCAGTTCGCGCTGGTCGAGCCCGTTGCTGACCTGTCTGACGGTCAGCGCTGAATCCGTCTGCCAGAGGACTTCCATAATGGCACGTTCGAGGTCGCCCAGCCTGTTCACACGTTAACTGTACCGTTGATGCAGATTCCGAAACCAGTCCCCCCGGATCAGCGGCCAGCGGGGACTTTGCGATTTGCACGCAGCCGACGATGATCAGCCCGAGCGCGGCGATCTGCGGGAGCAGAAACCAGCCGCCCCGCAATTCCTCGTTGAATAGGGTGACGCCGAACGCGATGCTGATCAGCGCGTCACCCACGGTGAGCATCGGCTGCGAGGCGACGAGCGAGCCGGCCTGCAGAGCGTTCTGCAACAGGAACAGCGCCCCGACGCCCGCCACCGCCGTGGCGTAGATGTGCCAGCTGGTGAAGAAGTCGACTGCGCCGCCGCTCAGGTCGGCCATCGCGTTCTTCATCAGCGCCGCCGTCAGCGCGTAGCCGCAGGCCGCCGCCAGCCCGAGCAGGGCCGCCCGGGGCTCTCCGGTGGTGCCGGTGGCGAGGATGATCAGCACGGCCAGGAAGAGGGCGGTCGCGATCAGCGCGATGACCCAGCTCCGGTCGCCTGCGCTATCGGAGGCGCCGGTCGGCTGGGCGATCGCCAGCCCGACGCCGAGGGCGGCCGTGGTGGTGGCGATGGCGATCCAGGGCAGCCTGCTCAGCGCCTCGCGGTTGTGGTTGGCGAGCGCGGCCAGCACCAGCGTGACCGGCAGCTCGATGATGAAGATGGGCTGCACCAGCGCGATCGGCCCGGTCGCGAGCGCCGCCGCCTGGGCGACCGCGGCGACGATGACCATGCCGATGCCGGCCAGCCAGACCCGGCGCTTGACCAGGTCGGCGATGAGCGACAGGTGCATGGACCGCTCGGCCGGCACCTGGGCGGCGGCCCGGCGCTGCAGCACCGACGCGCACGCGTTGCTGGCGGCGGTGAGTAGCGCGAAGAACACGCAGACGACCGTGTGCGCGGCGATCGGATGCAGGTGGACGTGGATTCCGGCCTCGGTCAACCCGGTGTTCAGCCCGTTCACGGCGGGTTCGCTCGCTGCGTCTCGAGGTCAGGGCCGACATCGTCGTCGCGGTCCGGGCGGAGGGCGGCGAACGGGCGCAGGTTGGCCAGGCTCTCGCCGCGCTTCTCCCGCCAGGCCCACTCCCGCCTGATGGCGGACGCGAAGCCGATCATCAGGGCCTCGTTGAACGCCTCGTCGCAGTAGCTGAGCACGCAGCCGAGCAGCCGGTCGATCTCCGCCTCGGAGATGGCGGCCAGCGGCAGCCGCCCGGTCAGGTAGACGTCGCCGGTTCGGTCGAGCGCGAAGTGCACGCCGTACATGCGGGAACTGCGCTGGAGCAGGAAGCGGTAGAACGCGGCGTGGTTCTCGTCGGGCTGGCGGCAGAAGAACGCCTCGACCTGAAGGCTGTGGTCCCCCGCGATCAGCCAGGTCATGGTGGCGAGCTTATGCTCTCCCTCAAGGCGGACCAGGAACGCGGCCGGGGGCTGGCGCTCGTAGCTCAGCCCCAGGCCGTCGAGGACGCCGCTGAGGACGTCGGCGGCGGAGTTGTTCTGCTCCATCGGCGACTAACGCCCTTACCCGGGCCGCACGGGAGACATCGGCCTCGTCCATGGCACCGGTATACACCTTTGCCAGCCGGTCCACGGTCGCGGACCAGCCGAAGGCGGACGCGTGTCGCCGGGCGCCCTTCGACAGGGCCTGCAGCTGCCTGGGCGCCTTGATGAGGCGCCGGACGACCCGCGCCCAGTCGGCCGGGTCGTGCCCGTCCACCAGGACGCCGGAGTAGCCGTCGCTGACGACGGTGCGCAGGCCGCCCACCCGGGCGGCCACGACCGGGGTGCCGCAGGCCTGCGCCTCCAGCGCCACCAGCCCGAACGACTCCGAGTGGGACGGGGTGAGCACCATCGTGGCCGCCCGGTACCACTGGGCGAGCTCGGCCTGCGGGCACGGCGGCTCGAAGCGCACGTTCTCGCTGATCCCGAGGCGCGCGGCGAGCTCGCGCATCCCGTCCGGGTCGGCCCGCTGCAGCCGCCCGCTCGGCCCGCCGACGAGCACCACCCGGAGCGTGCTGCGCAGCTCGGGGCTGGCCTCGATGAGCTTGGCGGCGGCCTTGAGCGCGACGTCCGGTCCCTTGAGCGGCTGGACCCGGCCGACGAACAGCAGCACCACCGCGTCCTGGGCGAGCCCGAACCGCGCTCTGGCGTCGCGCTTGGACTGCGCGGTGCCCGGCTGGAAGACGCTGAGGTCGGCGCCGGGGTTGACGGTCTGCACCTTGGCCGGGTCGGCGCCGTAGAGGTCGGTCAGCTGGCGCGCCTCCTCGGCCGTGTTGGCGATCAGCCGGTCGGCCGCCGCGATCACGTCGAGCTCGCCCCTGATCCGCTCCTGCGGCTCGGCCGTCTCGCCGACCGCCAGGGCCGCGTTCTTGACCAGGCCGAGCGTGTGCATGGACTGCACCAGCGGCACGCCCCAGCGCTCCTTGGCGGCCGCGCCGACCTTGCCCGACAGCCAGTAGTGGGCGTGCACGAGGTCGTACCTGCCGGGTTCGGCGGCCGCCTCGGCCCGCAGCACCTCGAGCGTGAACTGGCAGACCTGGGCGGGCAGGTCGGTCTTGTCCAGCTCCTCGAACGGCCCGGCCACGACGCTGCGGACGAGCACCCCGGGGACGAGCTCGGCCAGCGGCGGGGTGTCCCGGCAGACCGCCCGGGTGAAGATCTCCACCTCGGTGCCCCGCTCCGCGAGCCGCTTGGCCACCTCGACCACGTAGACGTTCAGTCCGCCCGCGTCGCCGGTACCCGGCTGGTCGAGCGGGGACGTATGGACGCTGAGCGAGGCGATCCGCCGTGGACCGCTAAAGGGCAGCGTGGACACAGATGTAACCAACCCCGCCAATGGTGATTTCCTTCCCAGTTCGTTCACCTCCCTCGTTGATACCTCCATGTTGGCGCGCTGCGGCCCAGGCTAGGCTTGGCGGCATGGGAACCCTCGTGCTTGTGCGCCATGGTGAGAGTGAATGGAACTCGAAGGGTCTGTTCACGGGATGGGTTGACGTAGGGCTTGCGGCCAAGGGCGTCCAGGAGGCGTCGGCCGCCGGGCGGATGCTGGTCGACGCCGGGCTGCGGCCGGACGTCGTGCACACCTCGGTGCTGACCCGCGCCATCTCGACCGCGAACATCGCCCTTGAGGCGGCCGGGCTCGGCTGGCTGCCGGTCCGCCGTTCGTGGCGGCTGAACGAGCGGCACTACGGCGCCCTGCAGGGCAAGGACAAGGCGCAGACGCGCGAGGAGTTCGGCGACGAGCAGTTCATGACCTGGCGCCGGTCCTACGACGTGCCGCCGCCGCCGATCGCCGACGACGACCCGCTCTCGCAGGCAGGCGATCCCCGCTACGCGATGCTGCCGCCCGAGCTCATGCCGCGGACCGAGTGCCTCAAGGACGTCCTCGGGCGGTTCCTCCCCTACTGGTACGACGCGATCGTGCCCGATCTCGCGGCCGGACGGACCGTGCTGGTGGTCGCGCACGGCAACTCGCTCCGGGCGCTGGTGAAGCACCTGGACGGGATCAGCGACGAGGCGATCGCCGAGCTCAACATCCCGACCGGCATCCCGCTGCTGTACGACCTGGACGCGGCGTTCAGGCCCACGGTGGCGGGCGGGCGCTACCTGGACCCGGAGGCGGCCGCCACGGCGGCCGAGGCCGTTAAGAACCAGGGTCGGTAAAGCCGCCAGTTCGTGAACGGCGCGGGCTGGGAAGGTGTCGGCAGGTGAGAGCCGAAGTGAACTTCCGGAGAAGAGTGACATTTCGGCCGATCTCCCGATTGTGGCGCCCCCGGCTGGTCCGCATACCATCAGGTACGTGAGTATGGACTGGTCACGCAGGTGCGCAGGGCTCAGGCGGCAGACGTCAGGGCTAACCGGGTACCCGGCGTGGAGTGGCCTGGCATGGCGATAAGGACGCGGGCCGGCGTCGGCGTACGGCAGGCGAAGAGCGCCCGGCTCAGGGCGGCCCAGCAGCCCGCCAAGCTGCCGCCCGGCATCGCCTCGGTCTTGTCCGTGCTCTCCTCGTCGGCGGTCGTCGTGGACAGCGAGGACCGGGTGCTGCGGGCGAGCGCGGCCGCCCGCGCCTTCGGCATCGTCAAGGGCGACCGGCTCATGGTGAGCGAGCTCGCCGCCCTCGCCCGGCAGGTCCGGCGGGACGGCGAGATCCGCGAGGCCGAGTTCGAGGTGCCAGTGCCGCGCTTCGGCGGCCGCACCACCACGTTCGCGGTCCGGGTGGCCCCGCTGTCGGGCACAGTCGGCGGCGGCGGGCTGGTGCTCGTGCTGGCCGAGGACCGGACCGAGAGCCAGCGGGTCGAGCAGGTCAGGCGGGACTTCGTGGCCAACGTCAGCCACGAGCTCAAGACCCCGGTCGGCGCGCTCGCGCTGCTGGCGGAGACGATCGAGGACGCGGCCGACGACGAAGAGGCCGTCCGCCGGTTCGCGGGCCGGATGCGGCAGGAGGCGGCCAGGCTCACGTTCCTGGTCCAGGACCTGATCACGCTGTCGCGGATCCAGGCCGCCGAGCCGGTCCCCGACCCGCGCCCGGTGCAGGTGGACGAGGTCGTGGCCGAGGCGCTCGACCGGTGCCGGATGAAGGCCAACGCGCGCGGCATCACCCTCGCGTCCATCGGAGTACGCGGGCTGAGCGTCCTCGGGGAGGAAGACCTGCTGGTCACCGCCGTGCGGAACCTGCTCGAGAACGCGGTCGTCTACAGCCCGGAGCGCACCCGGGTCGTGGTGTGCGTCAAGAAGCCGGGCGACGGCGGCGTCGAAATCAGCGTGACCGACCAGGGGATCGGCATCCCCGGGCGTGACCTAGAACGAATCTTCGAGCGCTTCTACCGCGTCGACCCGGCCCGCTCGCGGGCCACCGGCGGCACCGGGCTCGGGCTCGCGATCGTGAAGCACGTGACGGCCGCGCACGTCGGCCGGGTCATGGTGCGGAGCGTAGAGGGCGCCGGATCCACCTTCACCCTGTGGCTACCACTGCGGAGCGAGCATGAAGGCATCAGCCCCGACCGGGCGCACGCCTAACCCTGTTATCTCCCGGGGGGACGACCCCCCGTACCCCCCAATGCGCGGCCGATGGCAAAAAACGCCATCATATCGGCCACGCGCCTGGATTTCGGCTACCCCGTCAGGAGGACTTCGGTGACACGCGTGCTGGTAGTTGAGGACGAGGAGTCGTTCAGCGATGCGATCTCGTACATGCTCCGCAAGGAGGGCTTCGAGGTGGCGGTCTGCGCCACCGGCCCCGACGCGCTCGACACCTTCGACCGGACCGGGGCCGACCTGGTGCTGCTCGACCTGATGCTGCCCGGCCTGCCCGGCAGCGAGGTGTGCCGGTCGCTGCGCGAGCGGTCCAGCGTGCCCGTCATCATGCTCACCGCCAAAGACAGCGAGATCGACAAGGTGGTCGGCCTCGAGCTCGGCGCCGACGACTACGTGACCAAGCCGTTCTCCTCCCGCGAGCTGGTGGCGCGGATGCGGGCGGTGCTGCGGCGGCGCGGCGACGTCGAGGAGGTGGCCGACGCCAGCCTCGAGGCGGGGCCGGTCCGGATGGACGTGGAGCGGCACGTGGTCAGCGTCCGCGGCGACCAGGTCCAGCTTCCGTTGAAGGAGTTCGAGCTCCTCCAGGTGCTGCTGCGCAACGCCGACCGGGTGCTCACCCGGATGCAGCTCATCGACCGGGTGTGGGGGGCCGACTACGTCGGCGACACCAAGACCCTGGACGTCCACATCAAGCGGCTGCGGGCCAAGATCGAGGCCGACCCGGCCAAGCCGCGGCACATCGTCACCGTGCGCGGTCTCGGGTACAAGTTCGAGTCGGTCGGCTGAGCGCCCGCTGACCGGGTCCAACAGAAAAGCCGCTGCGGCCGTTCGGTGAACGGCCGCAGCGGCTTCTGCCTTGCCCGGGGTTACGACGCGGACGGCGACGGGCTCGCCGTCGAGGCGGCCGCGCCGGTGGCCGCGCCCGTGGGGGTGGCGGCGGGCGTGGTGGCCGGGGCGCTGGGCGCCGGCGAGTAGGTCGACCAGTAGTACGACTGCGGCTCCACCGGGACCTGGAGCGTCACCGGGCCCGCGTTCTTGAACTGCAGGACCACCTTGACGTAGCCGCCGGACGAGAGCGGCGCGGACAGGTTCGTCAGCACCGCCGACGGCTGAGGTCCGGTCAGGTTGACGGGGGTCTCCGACGGGAGGGCGACCGTGCCGCCGTCGAAGGTCACGCTGGCCGCGCCGGCCGCCGTCGCGCCCTCCAGCGTGTCCGGGGTCGTCCCGTCGTTGAACAGCGACATGAACAGGCTGGCAGACGAGCCCGCGGGCAGCGTCGAGCCGGACGGGGCGCCGAGCACGAAGACGTTGGTGATCCTGATCCCGTTGACGACGGTCTGGTTCCCGGCCGAGGCGGCGTGGAACTCAAGCGTCGGGGCGCCGTTGCCGGCCTCACATCCGGCGATGGCCGGCACCAGCAGGGCCAGAGCGCCTGCACCAAGGAGCAGGCGGCCAGCGGCGGTCTTGCCGAAGCGTGCGCGGATCACGGCGAAAAGCCTCCTCGTTCAATGCCGACGAGAGGTATGAGCACTCTCGCTACGTCTGTAGTGGCCTGGCAGTCCACTACAGGCCGTAGAAATCGTATCGGCTCCCTCCGCGCCGGGCGCGCCGGGGGGGTGAGCGAGTATTCAGCCAGCGGTGGGGCCCGCGGTGGGGTTGGCCCGGGCGCTGGGGCGGGCGCCCGCCTTTGCACCGGGCGAGTTCAGCTCGCCCGGGGTGAGACCGAGCTTGAAGCTGCCGGAGAGGTTCTTGCGGACCTCGGCGGTGGCGTCGCTGAAGACGAGCAGCACGGTGAGGCCGGCCGGGTGGTACGCGTCGGCAAGCACGCCGTCGGCGTCGTCCGCCGCCACCGCGCCGTACTTGACGGCCTCCTGCGTCAGCTGCCCGCTGGGCGCGCCGACGCCGACGAAGTACACTCGGGCGCCCGCCTTGGTGGCCTGATCGGCCAGGCGGGCCAGCGACTGGCCGCACCCGCAGTCATTCGGCACGAGGGCGATGGCGGAGCTGGCCAGCGACCGCACGGGCTCGCTGGTCTTCCCGTCAACCCGCACGCTCCCGGGCGGGAGGGAGGTCAGGGCGGCCGGGGCGCCGGTCGCCCGCGGCGACGCCGACGGCGTGAGCACCGTGTCCTGCTCGGCCGGGCTGATCGTCAGCACCGACAGCAGCGCGCCGCCGACCAGGGCGATCGCCAGGCAGAGGGCGATCAGCGGCACGATCGCGGCCGGCCCGCCGACGCCCGGCCCGTTGCGCGGGTGCAGCAGGCGACGGCGGCGCTGCCGCCGTCGCAGGGCGCGCACCTCCCTGCGGTAGGCAAGCACGTCGCGATCGAGCTCCCGGGCGTCGTCCGGGATCACGATGTTCACCGGAGGCAGGCTGCCGTCATCCCGCCCCGGCTCGCTGGCGAAGCTCACAGGCACCTCTTCCGGCTGTGGCAGCGGCCACGGGCCCTACCCTTCAAGTATGTGCCAGGCGCGGCCCTGATGCCGCCTCGCGAGGCGATTTCCGCAGTCGAGGCGGAACCTCGGGTAGACTGGAGTCCTACCGTCAGCGGCGACGCAGCAGACCACGATCCCGGCTCACGCGCCCGCGCGATGCTCAACTGGTGGACGCGCAGAGCACGCTAGTACCCGTGCCGACCGTCGTAGATGCCCGTTGAGCTCTTTTGCGTATGCTCGAATTGGCGTATTGACCTGCATATTCGCCAGCACGGGCATTTTATCGGTGGTCCAAGCCGTGGTAAGATAGCATCCAGCGGAAGGGGTACTTGCCAGATGTCTTTTAAGGTCGGCGATACCGTCGTTTACCCTCACCATGGGGCTGCTCGCATCGAAGCCGTCGAAACTCGCACGATCAAGGGCGAGGAGAAGACCTATCTGGTCCTGAAGGTCGACAAGGGCGACCTGACCGTTCGGGTTCCCTCGGACAACGCGGAACTCGTCGGCGTGCGGGACGTGGTGGGTGCCGAAGGGCTTGAGCGGGTGTTCGAGGTGCTTCGTGCGCCGCACACCGAGGAGCCCACGAACTGGTCGCGTCGGTACAAGGCCAACCTGGAGAAGCTCGCCTCCGGCGATGTGAACAAGGTTGCCGAGGTCGTCAGGGATCTGTGGCGCAGGGACAAGGAGCGCGGCCTTTCGGCCGGCGAGAAGCGGATGCTGGCTAAGGCTCGTCAGATCCTCGTCAGCGAGCTAGCCCTGGCTGAGAAGACCAACGAGGACAAGGCCGAGGCCCTCCTCGACGAAGTACTGACCAGCTAAGCCTGGCTGTTAGGCGAGACGAACTAGCGGGGAAGTATGGTCGGTGAGCTTCGCCCACCTTCCCGTCTGCTAGTTCGTCATGCTAGCCCGGGGGACGGATCTCCAGCATGGGGGGCTCCCGCCCCCCATTCCCCTTGGCCCCGGACCCCCCGATGCGCCCGCGGCGCAACGATAGAGTTCCCCCGTGGATAAGTTGCCGCGGGTCGGGCTTGGGGTGGATGTGCATCCGTTCGAGGACGGGCGCACGTTGCATCTGGCGGGGCTTGAGTGGCCCGGGGAGACCGGGCTGGCTGGGCATTCTGATGGGGACGCTGCTGCCCACGCGGCCTGTGACGCCTTGCTGTCCGCGGCCGGGATCGGCGATCTCGGCGCCCACTTCGGCACGTCACGGCCGGAGTGGGCCGGCGCGTCCGGTATTGCGCTGCTCAGCGAGACCGCGCGCCTGGTCGCCGAAGCCGGGTTCGTCATCGGCAACGTCGCCGTCTGCGTGATCGGTAACCGGCCGAAGATCGGCCCGCGCCGGGCCGAGGCCGTCGCCGCGCTCAGCGCGGCCCTGTCCGGCGCGCCGGTGTCGGTGTCGGCGACCACCACCGACGGCCTGGGCCTCACCGGCCGGGGCGAGGGGGTAGCCGCGATGGCCACCGCCCTCGTCCTTCCTGCGTAGAGCCGGCCCCGGCGGTTACTCCTCGTCGGCGTCGTCGGTCGGCGGGGTCGGGGTGACGCGTACCCGGTTCAGGCGCGGGACCGACGCGAACGGGGCGGTGGCGAACGGCGGGGCGTCGTCCTCGAGGTCCCGCGACTGGCCCGGCTGATGCGGCGGCACCTCGATGTCGGGGTCTGAGGTGAGCACGGGATAGACCTGGCCGGCCAGAGCCGGGTCGACCTCGGCTTCCCAGTCCTCATTGGCGAACTGCTCGGCTGCGGCGCTGCTCGCGTACCTGATTGCCTGCGGGGCGGTGGCGGTGCCGGTAGCCACGGTCGGCGGTTTCGGCTGCGGTTCCGGTTGCTCTGACGCCTCATCTGACTTGCCCGAGGCTTCGTCCGCCGTCTCGTCGGCTGTGTCTGGCGTCCGTTCCGACGTCGGCTCTGATGCCGGGACCGACGTCGGTTCTGGCGACGTCTCTGACGCGACCGCGGCGGACGGCGCTTGGGTCTCGCCGGACTCGCCCGCGTCACCGATGTCGCCGGAGGCATTCGCGTCACCAGAGCCGCCAGCGTCACGGGTGTCGCTGGCGTCAGCAACGAGCGCCGGCACCTCTTGGGTCGGAGTCGGCTCGGTGGGCTCGGTGCTACCGGTGACCGCGGCGGGCGCGGTCGGTGCCAGGTCCGAGCCGTCGGTCACGTCGACGGCCTGCGGGTCGGCGGGCACGACGGGCAGCGCGATGGGGGGCGCGGGCGGACGGGGCGCTGTGCCCGCGGCCAGCACCCGGACCGGGACCGTGTCGACGGCGGAGAACAGCATGGGGGCGGTCGGCTGCTCGACCGCGCGGCCATCGTCCGGCTGCTGGGCCGGCGCCTGGCCGCGGTTCGCCTCTGGCGGCTGCGGGCGGGACTGCCGCAGCATCGTGAGGAACAGGCTGAAGGCGAGCAGGACGGCCGCCGCCGGCGCCGCCGCGACCACGCCCTCGGTCGGCCGCTGGCGCAGTCCGTAGCTCATCGCGTGCAGCACGTCGGTGGCGCCGATCGCGCCGAGGACGACGATGGCCACCAGCCACGCCCAGCCCCGCGCCCACCAGCGCGAGTCCCGGAGCATGACGGCGGCCACGCAGGCAATCACGAGCACGGCGTCGAAGAGGGCCGGGTAGAACCGGGCGAGCTGCCCGGACACGCCGCCCTGCCGCGCGATCGCGTGGACCCCTGGATAGGAGAGGAAGAACGTGCCCGCCGCCACGGCGAGGACCGCGACCGCGACCGCGAAGTTCACCAGGCGATGAAGCCAGTTGCGCGCGGGCGTGGTCGGCGCTTGGGAGGGATCGGCTCGGAAGCCGGGAGAAGAAGCTGAATCGGGGTGTCGTTCCATCTGCCTGACTACCTTGGTGATCTGTGCGTCCGTCTGCGGTGAGGGCCGGTTTGCGCGAACTTCCTGATTACGCGATGCCCACGGTAGCGGCGTTGATCCTGGATTGGAACGATTTCAAGGCTTAGCGAACTGTGTCGCGCTTAGCGAACTGTGTCGCTCCATGAGCGGTCCGGGGTCGGATCCCGTACCCTATGCCGGGTGACGCTCCGCCTGCATGACACCGAAGCCAGGAGAGTTCGCGAATTCCAGCCGGTCACACCGGGGCGAGCGACCGTGTACGTGTGCGGCGCGACGGTTCAGGGGGCGCCGCACCTGGGGCATCTCCGCTCGGCGGTCTCCTTCGACATCGTGGTGCGGTGGCTGGAAGCCTCCGGCTACGCGGTGACCTACTGCCGGAACGTCACCGACGTCGATGACAAGATCCTGCGCGCGGCCGCCGCCGAGGGCATCCCCTGGTGGGCGCTGGCCGAGCGGAACGCGCGCGCCTTCACCGACGCCTACGGGCTGCTCGGCTGCCGGCTGCCCGACGTCGAGCCCCGCGCTGCCGGCCATATTCCCGACATGATCGGGCTGATCGAGCGGCTGTTCGCCGCGGGCCACGCCTACCAGGCCGGCGGCGACGTGTACTTCGACGTGCGCACCGCCGCCGAATACGGCGCGCTGTCGGGGCAGCGACTGGACGACATGCGCCCGGCCGAGGACGCCGACCCCGAGGACGGGGCCGCGGCCGCGGCCGCGCTCAAGCGGGATCCCCGTGACTTCGCGTTGTGGAAGGGCGCCAAGCCG
>DATCGA010000706.1:0-15023 GCA_036509215.1 Trebonia sp. | reverse complement strand
CTAACGATCTTCAATTGCGGGGGTTACTGAGGCCTGTGAGGTCGAGTCTGGTTCCGGCGAGGAAGCCCTCGAGGAGGCCGGTCCGGTACTGCATCCGCCTGAGCCGGGTCTTGGCCAGGGCGGTGAGCTCGGGGAGGTCGCGCTTGGCGAGGTTGGCCAGGGACCTTTTCAGGTGCGACCAGACGGATTCGACGGGGTTGAGCTCGGAGGCGTAGGGCGGGAGCTGGAAGGCCGTCAGCCACTCCCGGTCCGCGACCAGCGCGCGCATCGCCTTGCTGACGTGCGTGTTGAGGTTGTCCCAGATCAGGACGACCGGGCCGCCGAGCTGCTGGTGCGCGGCGTCCAGCAGCCGGGCGTACTCCGTCTCGGTGAACCCCTTGCGCTTGTCCCCGGGCCGGCCGCGGCCGTCGTGCGCCCGGTAGATGAGCCGGGGCCGGCGGCCGGCCCGGACGGCGATCAGCGCGGCGAGCGAGACGCGCTTGTTGCTGCCGCCGGTCACCGTCACCACCGGGGTGCGCCCGCGGCGGCCCCAGGTGCGGCCCTTCGGCGGCCTTAAACCCTGGCCCGACTCGTCCTCGAAGACCAGCCAGGCGCCCTGCTCCGCGACGGCCCTTTTATGACGGGCCACGTCTCCTGCCTCCAGGCGGCGATGGCCGCCTCGTCCCGCTCGGCGGCCCGCCGCGCCGGGACCTGGACGCTCCACCCGATCCGGTGCAGCAGCACGTCGATCCCCGCCAGCGTGTACTGCACCCGGAACCGGCGGGCCACCAGGTCCGCGATCCGCGCCAGCGTCCAGCACTGGTCCTCATCCCACCCCTGCACGGCCGGGCCCGCGTCGAGAGCCGCCTCCAGCTCGGCGAGCTGGGCCGGGGCGAGCTTGCACTTGGCGCCCCCCGCGCCCTTGGTGGCCAGGGCCTCCCTGCCGCCCGCGGCCAGCGCCCGCCGCCACCGGTTCGCCGACATCCGCGACACCCGGAACCGCGCCGCGACCTCCTGGTCGCCGGCCCCTGACTCGATCAGCTCCGCAGCGTCCAGCCGGACCCGCTCACGGCGGGCCCGCTCCGCGGCGGTCAGCCCGCCGCCATCGGCATATCTCATGACATCGGCATACCTCGAACCGCCAGCCAACGCCAGACCCGTAACCTCAGCCTTTAAAGATCGTTAGCAGGCCCACCTGTAGCGACCTTGGCCCGGGCGGCGGTCTGGTATCGCAACCAAGGCCGCCGCCCACCAGGCATTACTTGTTTGAACTAAACCTGCGGAATGATGCATCTGATGCAACTTTTCCTATATTCAGCTGCAGCCGCTGGTGGAGCCGCAGCCCTCGCAGACGTAGCAGCTGCCGGCCGGGCGCATCTTGGTTCCGCAGGTCAGGCACAGCGGGGCGTCCGCCGTGCGGCCCTGCTGGAACTCGATTAGCTCGGCGGTGGAGTGCGGGCCGGCGGGCCGCGCGGCCGCGGCCTCGGCGGGCGCGGGCGCCGGAGCCGGAGCGGGAGCGGGAGCGGGAGCGGGAGCGGGAGCGGGAGCGGGAGCGGCGGGGGCCGCCGCGGCGACCGCGCGCTCCTGATGGCCGGCGTCTTCCCCGCCGAAGGACTGGGCCAGCGTCACCGGGTCGACCTCGACGCTCAGCGTGGCCGGATCCTGGCCGGAGAGCTCGGCCGCGCGCTCGGCGGCGGACAGGATGCCGAGCTCGGCGCGACGCTCGTAGGGCAGGTGGTCGAGCGCGAGACGACGGAAGATGTAGTCCATCATCGAGGTCGCGATCCGGATGTCCGGGTCGTCGGTCATGCCGGCCGGCTCGAACCGCAGGTTGGTGAACTTCGCGACGTAGGACTCGAGCGGGATGCCGTACTGCAGCCCGACCGAGATCGCCATCGAGAACGCGTCCATCACGCCCGCCAGCGTGGAGCCCTGCTTGCCGAGCTTGAGGAAGACCTCGCCCACGCCGTCGTCCGGGTAGGTGGAGGCGGTCATGTAGCCCTCCGCGCCGGCCACGTCGAACCTGGTCACGGTCGCGGACCTGGTCTTCGGCAGGCGTCGGCGGACCGGGCGGTGCTCGTGCGGCTCCGCCGCCGGGGCCGGGGCCGAGACCGGAGCGGCCTCCTGCTTGTCCTTCGGCTTGGCGATCGAGAGCGGCTGCCCTACCTTGCAGTTGTCGCGGTAGATCGCCAGCGCCTTCAGGCCGAGCTTCCAGCCCTCGTAGTAGATCTCCTCGACGTCCTCGATCGTCGCCGCCTCGGGCATGTTCACGGTCTTGGAGATCGAGCCGGACAGCATCGGCTGCACCGCCGCCATCATACGCACGTGGCCCATCGGGCTGATCGAGCGCTCGCCCATCGCGCAGTCGAACACCTCGTAGTGCTCGGTCTTGAGGCCGGGGGCGTTCACCACGTGGCCGCGCTCGCCGATGTACTCGGTGATCGCCTCGCTCTGCTCGGGCTGGTAGCCGAGGTTCTTCAGCGCGCGGGGAACGGTCTGGTTGACGATCTGCATGGACCCGCCGCCGACCAGCTTCTTGAACTTGACCAGGGCCAGGTCCGGCTCGATGCCGGTGGTGTCGCAGTCCATCATGAAGCCGATCGTCCCGGTCGGGGCGAGCAGGCTGGCCTGGGCGTTCCGGTAGCCGTTGGCATCGCCGAGGGTGACGCACTGCTGCCAGGTCTTGTTCGCCAGGTCGAGGATGGCCTCGTCGAACGCGGCCGCCGGGCGGACGCCGGCGCTGGCATCCGCGTGCTTGCGGATGACGCGCTTGTGCGCGGTCGCGTTCTTCGCGTAGCCCTCGTAGGGGCCGACGATGCCCGCGAGCTCGGCCGACTTCCGGTAGGCGGATGCGGTCATCAGCGAGGTGATCGCGGCGGCGATCGCGCGCCCGCCCGCCGAGTCGTAGGCGTGCCCGGTCGCCATCAGCAGCGCGCCGAGGTTGGCGTAGCCGATCCCGAGCTGGCGGTAGTCCCTGGTGATCTGGCCGATCTTCTCCGTCGGGAAGTCCGCGAAGGTGATCGAGATGTCCATGGCGGTGATGATCAACTCGCTGACCTGCGCGAACCGCTCGGCATCGAAGGTGTCGTCGGCCGAGAGGAACTTCAGCAGGTTGATGCTGGCGAGGTTGCAGGAGGAGTTGTCGAGGCTGAGGTACTCGGAGCAGGGGTTGCTGGCGGTGATCCGCCCCGACTCCGGGTTCGTGTGCCAGCCGTTGATCGTGTCGTCGTACTGCAGCCCCGGGTCAGCGCATTCCCAGGCCGCCTGCGCGATCTTGCGGAACAGGTTCTTCGCGTCGACCGTCTCGATGACCTCGCCGGTGCGGCGGGCGAGCAGGTCGAACGGCTTCCCGTCGGTGACCGAGCCCATGAACTCGTCGCTGACGCGGACCGAGTTGTTGGCGTTCTGGTACTGGACGCTGACGATGTCCTGGCCGCCGAGGTCCATGTCGAACCCGGCGTCGCGCAGGGCGCGGATCTTGTTCTCCTCGCGGGCCTTGGTCTCGATGAAATCGGCGATGTCGGGGTGGTCCACGTCGAGTACGACCATCTTGGCCGCGCGGCGGGTGGCGCCGCCGGACTTGATCGTGCCGGCCGACGCGTCCGCGCCGCGCATGAAGCTGACCGGGCCGCTGGCGGTGCCGCCGGAGGTGAGCAGCTCCTTGCTCGACCTGATCTTGGACAGGTTCACGCCCGCGCCGGAGCCGCCGCGGAAGATCTGGCCCTCTTCGCTGTACCAGTTGAGGATCGACTCAATCGTGTCGTCAACCGACAGGATGAAGCACGCCGACACCTGCTGCTGGGCGGTGGTGCCGACGTTGAACCAGACCGGGGAGTTGAACGAGAAGATCTGGTGGACCAGCGCGTACTTGAGCTCGTGGTCGAAGATCTCGGCGTCCGCGTCGGAGGCGAAGTAGCCGTGCTCCCGGCCGGTGGACGTGTAGACGTCAACCACCCGGTCGACCAGCTGCTTCAGCGACCACTCGCGCTGCGGGGTGCCCACCGCGCCGCGGAAGTACTTGGTGGTGACGATGTTGCCCGCGTTGACCGACCAGAAGTCGGGGAACTCGACCCCGCGCTGCTCGAAGTTGATCGAGCCGTCCCGCCAGTTGGTCATCACCACATCGCGCCGCTCCCACGCAACCTGGTCGTACGGGTGCACGCCGGGCGTGGTGTGAATCCGCCGGATCTTCATCCCCTTGGCGCCGCGCTTGCCCTTGCGCGCCGCCGGACCGCTCGCCGTCTCCGTCATAGCTCCCATTCCCCCTTCGTCACGGGTCCCGCCGGACCCGTCCTCAGCGTCGTTTGCACTTTTATGTGGCAGCATTAAAAAGACCGTCCGGCACCGCGACCGTCGGCTGCTGCCCGCCCTATTCAGTCTCTCGGCCTAGCCAGGCCGTCCATCAAGCGCGCCCGGGTCGTCGATGTCCCCGCCGACTTCCCCGCCGACATCCTCTCGGTGCCGGCCGCGCAGTTCTGAGATTGCCTTCTCGAAGTCGTCGAGCGACTCGAAGCCCCGGTAAACGCTGGCGAATCTGAGGTACGCGACCTCGTCGAGGTCGCGGAGCGGCCCGAGGATCGCCAGCCCCACCTCGTGCGACGGCACCTCGGCGAGGCCCCGCGCCCGGATCGTCTCCTCCACCCGCTGGGCGAGCATGGCGAGCTGGTCCTCGTCGACTGGCCGGCCCTGGCAGGCGCGCTGCACACCGCGGACGATCTTGTCTCTGGTGAACGGCTCGGTCACCCCGCTGCGCTTGGCCACCATCAGGATGACCGACTCCTGGGTGGTGAACCGCCGTCCGCACTCGGGGCAGGAACGCCGCCGGCGGATCGCGACGCCGTCGTCGGCAGCCCGGCTGTCAATAACCCGGCTGTCCGGATGGCGGCAGAACGGACAGTACACGCGATCACCCCCAGGCGTTCCTTGAGGTACCCATTCTACTACGAATGTCCACTACTTCTAGAAGAACAACATCACTGTAACTACTAGATGTTGTGGTCAACCGTAGTCCAGGGTGGCGGCCCTCGGCAACCCGGGACGCCTATCCCGGCCAAAATTCCTGGTCGCCCCGGCAGACCAAGGCCGCCCGCGGCGTGTCGCGCGCGCGAACGCCGGGTGCCGCGCCCGGCGCCGCCCGCGATCCTTCGCACGCCTCGCATGCCATCTTTGTACCTCGACGGGCCGACATTTCCACGACACGTCGAACAGATGTTTGGTGAAATCGAAGATTAGGGCTAGGCTCGTATCCGTAACCAACAACCCAAGAAATCGGAGGTTCATCCGATGGACGACACCGCAGATTACGGCACACCCGAAATTGCGGACGTACCGGTACGCCCGAAGGGCAGGCCGGGCCGCAAGCCCAAGGGCAGCGTCCCGGTCGTGATCCCTGAGACGCCGGACAAGCCCGACCCCGATCACGTGCTCACCTGGCGGCAGCGCAAGGTGCTGCAGGTCATCAGGGACTCGGTGCAGAAGCGGGGCTACCCGCCGTCGATGCGGGAGATCGGCGAGGCGGTCGGCCTGACCAGCACGTCGAGCGTTTCGTACCAGCTCTCCACACTGCAGCGCAAGGGCTACCTGCACCGCGACGTCGGCCGGCCGCGCACGGTCGAGGTCAGGCTGCCCAACCACCCCGCTATCCGGCCGGAGCAGAACGGCAAGGACGGCGACCAGGACCCGGCCGCCGACGGGATGGACATCGCCTCCCAGGAGGCGGCCTACGTTCCGCTGGTCGGGCGGATCGCGGCGGGCGGCCCGATCCTGGCCGAGCAGCAGATCGAGGAGATCTTCCCGCTCCCCCGGCAGCTAGTGGGCGAGGGCAACCTGTTCATGCTCAAGGTGGCGGGCGACTCGATGATCAACGCAGCCATCGCCGACGGCGACTGGGTGGTCATCCGTCAGCAGGAGAGCGCCGAGAACGGCGAGATCGTCGCGGCCATGATCGACGGCGAGGCCACCGTCAAGACCCTCAAGCAGAGCGACGGGCACGTCTGGCTGATGCCCCACAACCCCGCCTTCACGCCGATCCTCGGCGACGACGCCGCCGTTCTCGGCAAGGTGGTAGCGGTTCTCCGCCGCGTGTAAGGCGGCGACGATGTTGACCAGCTTGGGCGGCCGCACCACCACCCGCTGGATCCCCAGTCCAGACAGCGCGCGGGCCGCCCCCGAGGCGGCCAGCGCCAGCTCACGCAGCTCAGCCTCGGTGATATCCGGAGATACTTCCAGCCGGTCGCGGACCTTGCCGTTCACCTGAACCACGCAGGTGATCGTCTCCTGAACCAGGAGAGCCGGGTCCGCGACCGGCCAGGAGGCCCTGGCCACGGACTGGATGCCGTCCGGGCCCACGCGGTCCAGGCCGCCCAGCGCCGCCCAGCACTCCTCCGCGGTGTACGGGGCGAACAGCGACAACATGATGGACAGCGCCTCGGCGCCCTCGCGCACCGCCGGGTCGGCCGGGCCGGGGCCCGAGTCGATCGCCTTGCGGACGGCGTTGACCAGCTCCATCAGCCGGGCCACGGCCACGTTCAGGTGGAAGCTCTCCACCTGGCTGGTCGCCTCATCGACGACCCGGTGGATGACCCGGCGCAGCTTCACGTCGCCAGCCCCGAAGTCCCTTTCTGGCGCTCCGGCGGCGGCCACGTCGGCGGCGATTCTGTGTACCCGGCCCAGGAACCTGACCATCGCGTCCGGGTTCACGTCCGCCCAGTCGATGTCGTCCTGCGGCGGCGAGGCGAAGATCATCGTCAGCCGGATCGCGTCCACGCCGAACAGCTCGATCTGCTCGCCCAGGTTGACGCCGTTGCCCAGCGACTTGGACATCGCCTTGCCGCCGTTGACCACCTGGCCCTGGTTCAGCAGCCGGGTGAACGGCTCGCCGAACGAGATCAGCCCCATGTCCTGCAGCACCTTGGTGAAGAAGCGGGCGTACAGCAGGTGCAGGATCGCGTGCTCGACGCCGCCCACGTACAGGTCCACCGGCGCCCAGCGCTGGACGTCGTCCGGCCGGAACGGGCCGCCCTCGTAACCCGGCGAGCAGTACCGGAATACGTACCACGAGGAGTCCACGAACGTGTCCATGGTGTCGGTGTCGCGCAGCGCCGCGCCCCCGCACTTGGGGCACTCGACGTTGACCCAGTCGGTCGCGGCCGCCAGCGGCGACACGCCCTTCGGGGCCAGGTCGGCGCCGCGCAGGTCGGGCAGCACGACCGGCAGGGACTCCTCCGGAACCGGCACCTCACCGCAGGACGGGCAGTGGATTATCGGGATCGGGGTGCCCCAGAACCGCTGCCGGGACAGCAGCCAGTCGCGCAGCCGGTAGTTGACCGCCGCGGCGCCCAGGCCCCGTTCCGACAGGATCTCGGTAATCGCGGAGATCGCCTCCGCCTTGGACAGCCCGTCCAACGGCCCGGAGTTGACCAGGACGCCGTTGCCCGGCGCCGCGACCCCGGTGGCGGCCGGGTCGGCCCCGTCGGTGGCGACGACCACCCGCACCGGCAGGCCGAACCGCCGGGCGAAGTCCAGGTCGCGCTGGTCATGGGCGGGCACCGCCATGATCGCGCCGGTGCCGTAGTCGGGCAGCACGTAGTCGGCCGCCCAGACCGGGATGCGCTCGCCGTTGACCGGGTTGACCGCGTGCACGCCCAGGAAGACGCCGGTCTTCTCCCGGTCGGTCTCCTGCCGCTCGATGTCGGTCAGCTTCCGCACCTGCGCCAGGTACGCGTCGAACTCGTCCCGCTGCGAGTCGGCGCACAGGTCCGCTGCCAGCGGCGAGTCAACGGCGACGACGAAGAACGTCGCGCCGTAGAGCGTGTCGGGCCGGGTGGTGTAGACGGTGACGGGCTCCGTGCGCCCCTCGATCTCGAACTGGACGTCGGCGCCGGTTGAGCGGCCGATCCAGTTCCGCTGCATGGTCAGCACCCGGTCGGGCCAACTGCCCTCAAGCGCGGCCGCGTCCGCCAGCAGCCGGTCGGCGTACTCGGTGATCTTGAAGTACCACTGGGTCAGCACCCGGCGGACTACCTCGGTGCCGCAGCGCTCGCACCGGCCGTTCACGACCTGCTCGTTCGCCAGCACGGTCTGGTCCTTCGGGCACCAGTTGACGTGCCCGCCCTTGCGGTAGGCCAGCCCGCGCTCGAAGAACCGCAGGAACAGCCACTGGTTCCACCGGTAGTACTCCGGGTCGCAGGTCTGCAGCCGGCGCGACCAGTCGAACGACGTCGCGTACCGGCGGAACGACGCCGCCTGCGTCTCGATGTTCTTGTACGTCCAGTCGATGGGGTGCGTGTTGTTCCTGATCGCCGCGTTCTCCGCGGGCAGCCCGAACGCGTCCCAGCCAATCGGGTGCAGCACGTTCTTGCCGCGCAGGAACCAGTACCTGGCCATCGCGTCGCCGATGGCGTACGCCTCGGCGTGTCCCATGTGCAGGTCGCCCGACGGGTACGGGAACATGTCGGCCAGGTAGAACCGCTCGCGCGGGTCAGCCGGGTCGTCGCTCGCGCGGAACGGCTCGACCGCATCCCAGTGCGTCAGCCATTTGTCCTGAATCTCGCGCGGATCGTAGCGCTGCGCCTCGTCGGCGTTTTCGACCGCAGTCATCATGTCCTCATCGTTGATCGGTCCGGCTTGGGAGTTCCCGCATAGCGGACGCCCTGCGTGGCGGATGCTCTGCCTGCCCCAAACGCTGTGTTTGCCTCAAAACAAAAATGCCCCCCGCGCACGAGGAGCGGCCGCGCCGATGACAGATCGTTAGATCGGCGCGGCTAGCTAAGGAGCAGCCGGACAGGACTCACCCCATCAGGATACCGCATCCGCCCCGATCTCAGCCGGTAGCGCGCCAGCACGCTATGTACACGAATCCATAACGCCTACGTGGCAGTTCGGCAACATTCACCAGGCACACTGGGAGCATGACCACGTCGACCACACCCGAACCGAAGCGCATCGCCCTGGTCGCCCATGACGACAGGAAGGACGACCTGCTCGAGTGGGCCGAGTACAACCGGGACATACTCTCCGACCACATCCTGTACGCGACCGGCACCACCGGCCGCCTGCTCAGCGACGCGCTCGGCCTTCCCGTCACCTGCTTCCAGAGCGGTCCGCTCGGCGGCGACCAGCAGATCGGCGCGCTGATCGCCTCGAGCGATCTCGACATGCTGATCTTCTTCTGGGACCCGATGAGCCCGCAACCGCACGACGCCGACGTCAAGGCGCTGGTCAGGATCGCGGTGGTGTGGGACATCCCGATCGCCTGCAACCGCACCAGCGCCGACTACCTGATCACCTCGCCGCTGCTCGGCAAGTCACGGTCGGCCCGCGGGCCGATGGCCGTCAGCCGCACCTAGCAGGCGGCAGCCGCACCTGGCGGGCGGCTGCCGCCGTGATGAACCGGAAACGGACCGCGGCCTCACGCGACGCTCACCGTCAACGCGAAGCCACGGTCCGTTGCCGTTTTGGCTGCCTGCTTACGCCGACGCCTGGGCGCGGGCGACGGACGGCTCCCAGTCCGGGCGCAGCGGCATGCCCGCGTTGCCGCCGGAGTCCAGCTTGACGCCGAGGATCTGGTGGAGCTGGACGACGTTGCGGTCGAAACCGAGTACGCAGCCTGCCATGTACAGCCGCCAGACCCGGGCGGTGGCCTGGCCGACCTCCTCGACCGCCTCGTCCCAGTGCTCGTCGAGGTTGGCGCACCAGGCCTTCAGGGTCTTGGAGTAGTGCTCGCGCAGGTTCTCCTCGTGCCTGATCTCGAACCCGTTGTCGTTCATTGCCCCGGCCAGCCAGCCGGGACCCTCGAGCTCGCCGTCAGGGAAGACGTACCGGTTGATGAAACCGTCCCGGTAAATGGAGGGTCCGGTGTTGTCGGGACGGGTGATGCAGTGGTTCAGCATCCGGCCGCCGGTCTTGAGCTTGCCGTTGAGGAAGGCGAAGTAGCCGGGGACGTTCGCCTTGCCGATGTGCTCGGTGATGCCGATCGAGCTGATCGCGTCGAAGTCCGTCTCGGGCACGTCGCGGTAGTCCTGGTGCCGGACTTCGGCCAGGTCCTCGAGGCCGGCCTTCTTGATCGCCTGCTGCGCCCACATCGCCTGCTCGGCCGAGAGCGTGACGCCGATCGCCTTGACGCCGTACTCGCGGGCGGCGTGCATGACCATGCCGCCCCAGCCGCAGCCGACGTCCAGCAGCCGCATCCCCGGCTTGAGCCCGATCTTCCTGGCCACCAGGTCGAACTTGTACTCCTGGGCCTCCTCGAGGGTGGCGTCCTCCGTCGGGTAGCAGGCGCAGGTGTAGGCCATCGTCGGGCCGAGCACCCACTCGTAGAACCGGTTGGACACGTCGTAATGGTGCGAGATCGAGCTCGCGTCCCGGCTCTTGGAGTGCATCCGGCCGACGGTCATCCCCCGGCGGCGCGGCTGCACCTCCTGCGGCGGCGGCGGGACCCGGGGGAACAGCACCTTGGGGCCGCCCAGCGACTGCAGCAGCTTGAGCCGCTCGCCCCAGCTCACCTGCGAGTCCTGCGCCTTGGACAGGCGCGAGAGCGCGACGATCATGTCGCCCTCCACGTCGAGGTGGCCGGAGACGTAGGCCCGGGCCAGGCCGAGCGCGCCCGGTGCCTGCGCCAGATACGAGACGGCGACAGGCGAACGTACGGTGATCTTGATCGGGGAGTCGGGGGCTCCCGCGATTGATCCGTCGTACGCCTTGAATTCGACCGGAGCATCCGGACCTGCGATCGTCTCGAATATCTCAGCCAGCGCCATAGAGCGTTCCTTTCACGTTGTGGCCGCCTTGTTCGTTAGCCGCTTTTGACCGCGTCAGCTGCACTGCCCGGCAGCTCTGCCCGGCAGCGTGGTCAGCGACCGCGCACGCACTTGTCGTAGAGGCCGAGGAGCCTGCCGCTCCCGTCGTACTCGGCCTTGAGCTTGTCGTACTCCGCGCCGCTGTAGCGGCGGCGGAACTCCTCCTCGGAGTAGAAGGAGGTGGAGTACAGCGACTTGTGCCCGTCGAGCGCGCTGACCTCCTCCTCCACCATCCGGTTGAAGTAGCCGTCGCTCTTGCCCGGCGGCAGCGGGACCGCGCCCCAGAAGCCGAAGTTGACGTAGACCTCGCCCGGCTGCATCGGGTAGAGCGTCCACGGCCGGTCGCCCCGGAGCCGGAGGGGACAGAGCCAGACCGGGTTCATCCGCACGCTTCTCGCGAAGAACTCGAGGAACTCACGGCCGCGCTCGACCGGGATCTCGACGTCCTGGATGACCAGCTCCCGCTGCGGCTGGTGCCGCCGTCCGTAGAGCGCGGCGGTGAGGCCGTGCTTCTGATCGAACGCGACGAGCTTGCGGTAGACGTCCGACCGGCGGTACTTGCGCGGCCAGAAGGGGCGGAGCTTGCTGTTCTGCACGCCGAACGGGCGGGAGCACCAGAACCAGTCGGTGTCCCAGCGCCAGATGTAGTCCTTGATCGTGAGGAAGTCCTCCCGACTGGTCTGCATCGACTTGTAGTAGACCTGCTGGCCGGTGTAGTCGCTGAGCCAGGGGGCCTTGTCGCTGAACGCGCCGACGCTCAGGTACAGCTCGCTGTTGCTGAACGCGGTGCCGTCGACGAAATCCGCCTTGTGACCGTGGTAGCTCCCGGCCTCGGCGATCTCGGCGATCGCGTTCATGCAGCTTTCCGGGTCGTTGAAGGCGAAGTGCCGCAGGTGCACGTACGGCTTGACCGGCATCAGATCGATCGTCAGGGCGAGCGAGTAGCCGAGCGTGCCGTAGGAGTTCGGGAAGCCGTAGTACAGGTCGCTGTGCTCGTTGTCCTTGGTCGCGATCACGATCGACCCGTCGCCGGTGAGGATCTCCATCTCGATGACGGACTCGTGCGGCAGCCCGTGCCAGAGCGACGTTGACTCGATGCCGAGCCCGGTGACGGCGCCGCCGAGGGTAATCGTCTTGAGCTGCGGCACGACCAGCGGCATGAGCCCGTGCGGCAAGGTGGCGTCGCAGAGATCCTGGTACGTGGTCATGCCGCCGACGACGGCGGTCCTGGCGGCGGCGTCCACGTGGATCACGTGCGCGAACGCGGACACGTCGAGGCTGACTCGATCCGCCGCCGAACCCGGCTTGGCGGAGTCGCGGAAGCGGAACAGGTTGGAGGTCGGCTTGGCAAGGCGCACCGGCACACCGGGCGGCACCGCGGCGTACGCGTCGCGCAGCCGCGCCACCTCAGCCTCGTGCGCTGCTAGCTTTGCAGGCGGCAGTGCTGAGATACCGGTCACGTGCTCCTCCTCGCTACCTTCAGGCCATCCCGCCCGTCCCTGCGCGGCCATCAAGACAAGGATGCGCACAAGAGAACAAACGGGGCAAGCTCCGCGCCCACCGGGGCAACGGCTCAGGCAGTGTATCGGGTCATACGTAGTCAGCTCCGCGCCGTCTCACCTGCAGGGACGCATTGGCGTCTCATCCCGCCACCGCGGCCTCGGCCGCTTCGGCGTCCGCCGCCGCATCCTGGGCGTCGTAGTTGGCGGCCACCTCCTCCGGAGTCATCGGCAGCCGGGCGACCGAAGGGGGCGCGCCGGAGTCGAGCGCCCGGCGCAGCAGCCTGGCCATGGAGTAGCGCCGGTCGTCGGCCAGCGCACGGTCGAGGGCGATGTTGGCGAGCGTGCCGTCACCCGCCTGCCAGGCGACGAAGGCCAGCAACGACGCCGGGGCGGCGACGTAGCCGGGCGGTGCGAGTCGGGTCAGGTCGGCCCAGAGCCGCGTGTGCTCGGCGTTGTGCTCGGGCAGCATCCGCGCCCAGGCATCGTCGCGCACCCGCAGCTCGCGCAGGGCGACGATGAGCCAGGCGGCGGGCTCGAGGCCGAGCGCGCCCCCGGCTCGGTAGCGGCGGATCGCGTCGGCGGTCATCGGCTGCCCGACGGCGGCGACGAGGCGGCGCCGGGCGATCCGGTGGCCGATCCGCGCCATCCGGCCGACCCGGGCGGCGACCTGCCCCTCGACCTTCCTGGTGGCCAGCTGCATCGCCGCGGCCCGCTCGCCGTCGGCCGGGGCGATCGTGGCCGCCAGTTCCTGCCTGCTCGCAAGCACCCGCCGCCCGCTGGCGGCGAAGGCGCGAGCGACCGGGTGGCCGGCGACGTCGAACGGCGTGCCGTCGGTCGGGCAGCACCTCGGGTTCGAGCAGACGTAGGACCAGTAGCGGCCGTCCTCGGCGCGGAGCACGTCGGTCAGCGTGATCCCTGCCTCGTCCGCTCGCGACCGCAGCGCCGCCGCGACCGGCGAGACCGCGCCGTCAGCGCCGTAGCCGACCGCGGCCGCCGTGGTGATGTGCTGCACGCTGAGGATGTTCATCACGCCCTCGGCGATCGCGGCGGCCCCGCGCGGGACGGTCGGATCGGGCAGGTCGTATCTGAGCGTGAGCTGGACCTCGCCACCGGGCTGGCCGGTCGCGATCACGACGATGCTGTCGGCCGGCTCGAACCCGAGCAGCCCGGGGACGACCGCGAGCAGCGCCAGGGGCGAGCTGATTCGCACTCGCTGCTGCGGGGTCCGGGCGTCGGGCGGGTTCTCTCGCTGGCGGGAGCGCTGCGGCTCATCGGGAGGCTGCTGCCCGGCCGGGGCGGAGTGCTTGGGCTGGGCGGGTGTGGAGGGGTTGGGTGTCATGGAAACAGCTTGCGGCGGGGGGTATGCGAAAATGAATGCGATGAGTGGAACTGTGGAGAAGGTGCCGAGAAATCCACAGCGACAGGAAAATGTTGCTTGACGGGATGGCTGACTGTTGGTAAAGGAGGCTAGAGAGCCACGCCGAGCAGCGCGTCGGCGGTGTCGCGGATCAGCGACGTTTCCCCGGCCGCGCCGCCGGCGTTGCCGCCGGCCGGCGCCGCCTCCGCCCACGCGTCGATGGCGGCCAGCGCGCCCGGCGCGTCCAGGTCGTCCGCCATCCGCTCGCGGACCGTCGCGAGGACGGCGGCTGCCGTCGGCGTCGCCGGGGACGCGGTCACGGCGACGGCCGCGCGCCAGCGATCGAGGCGGGCCTGCGCCCGCGCCAGCTCCTCGTCGCCCCACTCCCAGTCAGACTTGTAGTGATGCGCGAGCAGCGCCAGCCGGATCGCCATCGGGTCGACGCCGTCCGCGCGCAGCCGCGAGACGAAGACCAGGTTGCCGAGCGACTTGGACATCTTCGCGCCCTGGTAGCCCACCATGCCCGAGTGCGCGTAGACCCGGGCGAACGCGTCCTCGCCGCAGGCGACGCGCGCGTGCGAACCGCTCATCTCGTGGTGCGGGAACACCAGATCGCTGCCGCCCGCCTGCACGTCGAAGGACGAGCCGAGGTACTCGGCGGCGATGGCGGAGCACTCGACGTGCCAGCCCGGCCGGCCGCGGCCGAAGCGGGACTCCCAGGCGGGCTCGCCCGGCCGCTCCGCCCGCCAGACGAGCGGGTCGAGCGGATCCTTCTTGCCCGGCCGCTCGGGGTCGCCGCCGCGCTCGGCCGACAGCTCGATCATCTGCTCGACGGACAGGCCGGTGGCGGTGCCCGGCCCCGACAGCGCGCCGAACGCCTGGTCCGCGCCGCGGGCGAAGTAGACGTCGCCGTCCAGGTCGTACAGGGAGCCGCGGGCGGCGAGCCGCTCGGCGAACGCGTCGATGATGCCGATCGCCTCCACCGCGCCGATGAAGTGGGTCGGGGGCAGGTTCCTGAGCGCCTCCATGTCGCGGCGGTACCGGTCGGTCTCGCGCACCGCGAGCTCGCGCCAGTCCTCTCCGTCGCGCTCGGCCCGCTCGAGCAGCGGGTCGTCCACGTCGGTCACGTTCTGGGTGTAGACCACGTCATGCCCGGCGTCCAGCCACGCGCGGACCAGCAGGTCCCAGGCCGTGAAGGTGCCGGCATGGCCCATGTGGGTCGCGTCATAGGGGGTGATCCCGCAGGCGTACAGCGTCGCCTGGTGCCCGGCGGCCGCGACGGTGAGCTCCCCGGTCGCCGTGTCCCGCAGCCGTACTTCCACCCCGTGCCCCGGCAGAACGGGAACCTCAGCGCCGCGCCATGAATCCATGATGCCAGGTTACAGGCTT